>JANMEV010000212.1:0-2329 GCA_031377305.1 Planctomycetota bacterium
TAAACATCAATTTCAGACACGCAACACGCTCCTGTACGACAAGATTCCCGGCGAGCAACTCGTGGGCGGGATGATACAATGTCATCCCCAGAACTTAAAACGGAAAACGCTCGTCAAGTTCCGCACCGGCCAGATCTACAAGGAAACCGGAAAGGCGTTCAACCATCACTTCCATCAATTGCCGACCCTTCTCCGCACTAGCCGCATGGGGATTACCGGCACCTGTATTTGTGGTCAAAAGGTGCCAGGGTCGAGTAATTGACACCCATCCCTGATTGACCGCATCCAACCGAGTTTCGGCCGTATTGCCGTCATCCGCAGCCAACGTTCCATCCTTGTTTTTCTTAACAAGGTCACCAAAATACGCCAGTGCCAGCGATGTTTCTACTTCACCCGCATGGTCGTCCATCTCTTTGAAGATTGACTTCTTCACGTCCGCCGTCAACCCACGAAACCAGTCGCACAGGAAAAGCTGCACGGATGTCTGGCCGTTCAATTCTCGAAGCAGCGGCTTGAACTCATTGCCGCCGTGACTGTTCAAGATCAGCAGTTTGCGGACACCATGACCTTCCAGCGATTCGACCAGATCCTGAATCACACGTGCCAGCGTGGACGGGTTTAGATTCATCGAAAGTCGACACTTCGACTGATTCGTTTCCGTGCCATACGGAATCGTCGGCAGCATTACAACACGCGCGCCTTTGTTCCATGCGGCTTCGCAGGCTTGGCTTCCGATCGCTTCGGCTTCGAAGGTATCGGTTCCGTACGGCAAGTGCAGATTGTGAGGCTCCGTCGCGCCCATTGGCAGGACGGCGACCTGATACTCACATTCCTTCACATGACCAAAATTCGTTTCCGCCAGGATCCAGGGTCGCATTCGAAAACTCCGCGCGTCAGAGGCTGTGTTTGGTGTCCCGCAGTGTAGTAGAATCTGATTCCGCCTGGCATCGAGTGTTCTGATTTCACAAATCGCCACCGAGTTCCACTGGAAATTCAGGAGGACGATACGCCACCATTGCAGCACAACCGGTGGCCGAAGCTCTTTGTGCAGCCGCCGGCGGTTTTAACTTTGTTTGTCGATGCGTTAAGGGCATTTGTATGCGTTGCCGTTTTTCCTGTGCTCTGGTGCTGATGGCTTTCCTGCATACGGTTGTGAATGGTCAGGAACGCCCCAACATTCTGTGGATCAGTTGTGAAGACGTCAGCCCTCATTTGGGATGCTACGGGGATTCGACCGCCGTCACACCGCATCTCGACAGGCTGGCGGCTGAAGGAACATTGTTCACTCACGCCTTTTCCTGCCACGGAGTCTGCGCGCCGAGTCGCACCGGGATCATCACTGGAATGTTCCCTATCTCATTGGGCGCTAATCACATGCGGTCGAAGGCGAAGCTGCCGGATCATGTCAAGCTGTTCCCACAACTTCTGCGCGACGAGGGCTACTATTGCACCAACAACAGCAAAACCGACTACAACCTCGTGTGGAATGAAAACGCAACGTGGTCGGCAAACTCAGGAAAGGCTCATTGGAAGAATCGGCCCAACACTGAGACTCCATTCTTTTCCGTCTTCAATCTCACAATGACACATGAGAGCAAAGTTTGGCCGACCGGCTGGGCAGAAGTGGTGGCAACTCTGCCGGAGTCGCAACGGCATCGGCCTGAAGACATGACGGTTCCACCATTGTATCCTGACACACCTGCCGTTCGCGCGGATCTCGCTCGCCTGGCGGACCTCATCGCCGTCATGGATCTTCGCGTTGGAGAATTATTGAAAGAGCTCGACGACGCAGGTTTAACGGAGAACACGATCGTTGTTTTTTGGTCGGATCATGGTGATGGACTTCCTCGATCAAAACGTTGGACATATGACAGTGGTTCACACGTTCCTCTTATCGTGCGAGTGCCGGAACAATATCGTGCGTTGGCCGGATCGATGAACCCCGGATCAAAGGACGACAGGCTGGTGAGTCTCATCGACCTTGGGCCAACAATGCTGCGTCTCACCGGTATCGAACCGCCCGATCATATGCAAGGAATTCCCTTTCTTGGTCCCGATGCGAACAAGTCCCGCGAGTTCATCTATGGAGCGAGAGATCGGCTGGACGAACGCTTCGACATGGTTCGCACGGTCAGAACTCGCACGCATCGGTATGTGCGAACTCTGATGCCATGGCGACCGGCCTTGCAGGAAGTGTCGTATGGCGAACAGAACGAGATCATGAAAGAAATGCGTCGTTTGCTCGCCGCGAAGGAACTGCCTCCAAAGTCCGCTCAGTGGTTCGAATCGCCGCGAAAGGCAGAGGAGCTTTACGACCTCACTTCGGATC
>JANMEV010000218.1:0-6663 GCA_031377305.1 Planctomycetota bacterium
GTCCATCTCTAATGGATCAATTTGAAAATGAAAACCTTCATTGTAATTGGGGGTTTTTGCGTGGTCGAGACTCTTTGCCTGATCTTGCTCGTCGACTTGTTTAGCATTCTCTCCTGGCTTCTTGGCATCCAATTCCATTACGGATTCCGGAACGGTCAATTCGAACTCAGAGATCTCGTCCTTCATCTCGAAAGGTGACTCACTTGATGACCGATAAGTATTACCACTTATTCTTTCACGTCCATCGCGAGCAGATTCAGGCTGGCCACCAGAGCCTAACTGTCCCGGAACAGCCCAGCGGCGAGCAACACCGGAGTCATCCGAGAGTTCGCTTAAACCTCTAGCCATGGTCCCAAAATCAGACGCGTCGCCACTAAGCCCGAGAGCTTCGTTTTTCTGAAGCTCTCTTCCAAGTTGTTCACCGTCAGATTTGCCATCGCCGGCGTACCCAGACTTGTCTGTGCCTGCATAGCCGTCGGACTTGACGTTATCTGCCGATGGCTGCTCGCCCACACTGGCTTGCATGTCTTCCAGCTTCTTGTCCACGTCGGTCAAGGCAAAATCGACTGAAACCCCGCCGACAGGTTCCTCTTCGGTCAGAATAATAAGTCTGGGAGTAGATTCAGTAACCGCATTGTCCGCCGCCATTGGCTCTGGCGATGCAGGCGTGTCTGTCGTCCCTGCCAAAAGCGGTGCTCTGTACGGCGCAGCAAACTGAACGCCTAAGCCCCATGCGTCAGGCGCATTGACGTCAGCCTGGCCGTCGAGTGACTTGCCTTCCCATGTTGTCGAAGGCTGCGGAATTGTGACGCCACCATTGCTTGCGACCGGCGCAGATAAGTCGCCCAATGTCACTGCAGCACGGCCCTCGTTACCGAAACGTTCTTCGTGCGGTTTCTCAAACCATCCTTCGGGAGCTGAAGAGGGTGGAACCACTGCGATCGATCGAGGAGAATTCTTGTCATCCGTGCTGCCTGGCGACAGCCATCCATGAAGGAACAACTCGCGGTCCACTTCGGATCCTGACTCCACCTTGCTGGTTTCGTTCGATGCCAATCCACCGCCATTCAATGTCTGCTGTAATGTCGAGAGTGCTTTGGTCGACGCAAAAGCGTCGACAGCCCTGGCGGAATCCAGAGTTAAGGTTGATTGGGAAGCACTCTCTCCCCCTGCACTTTTAGGAGCGGAAGTTGCGTCGGGCGACAAGCTAAACCTCATGTTTCGCCGTTGAAAGTCATCTCGTACTCGAACTTCGAGCCCATCTGTTGCGGCTACTGTATCCTCATAGAACGACCAATGTTTGCCGCGGTTCGCGACCATCGCTTCTTGCCGGAGAAACGACGGCACCGTCATCAAACCAATGAACCCGGCCACGCAAATCCCCGCCGCAATTTTCATCGGCGTCTTACGCATACGGCGGCGGACAGAAGAGGCAAACGGACCGAGCGAATCAGACAGCATCGTTCTGAGATGACGTGTCAGTCCTGTACTTGCTGGGTTCAGGCCCGAATGGGCCGACACAACCTCTGCCGGTGGCGTGAGCCACCGGTGATCTGACATTTCCTGCGAAAGGCCCGAAGGGTCGACACAAAGATTGTTTCTGCCCTCCGGGCCTATCGATATCTGGTTTTCCATTCCGAGGGCTGACGCCCCCGGCAGAGGTTGTGTCAGGCTTTCAGCCCTTAATGCAACATGCTCAGCATCAATGCCTGCCTGCGATGCTTCTTTTTCATTCGCCATCACTTCGCCACGAATCACCGCCAGAACAGACTCACGACGATCAGCCGACAGTTTCCAATTCGCCTCCGGTGAATCCGTTAGCCGAAAGGCGCTAGCCTCGGTTGTCTCGCCTGTCACTTTATCGTCCTCATACGGGGCTAACGCCCTTCGACTGATGGAAGTGACAGACTGCATCAGTCCATGAACCTGCTGCATCTCCTTTTGAAAAGCCGCCAGTTCCGGGCGCAATGCGATCAGGCGTTTGAGTTCTTCGGTTTCGAAGTCAGACGCTTCGCCCAGCACGAGAGCCACGATGCGGGCTTCAAGTTCCGGTTCGATCGTTGAGTTGTGAGTTGTTTCGTTCATGACTTTTCGTCGAATCCGAGCTTTCGCAGTCTTGCTGCCAGCTCCTTCAAAATATGATGTAACCGATATCCTACGTTGCCGATGTTGAGTCCGGTTTGAGTACTAATCTCGCGATACTTGAGGTCTTGAAAATACTTCAGCTTCAGTAATTCTCGATCAGGCTCATCGAGTTCTTCCATAAACTGCCGAACAGCCCCGATGGCTTCCAGATGCACGAGCGAAGCTTCCGGCGATTCCTCTTCATCCAATGACGGAAGCGAGTGATTGTCGCAGTCGTTCAGAACTTCTCGCTTGTGGTCGCGGAGATGTTTAAACGCGCGATTGCGAACGCTGCGAATCAACCAGGCTTTGGGACAATCGACGTCATCCCAGTGCTTATGGAGCTGCAGGAATACCTCCTGCACAATTTCTTCGGCCACGGCTCGGCGACCGACCAGCGAAAACGCATAATGCAGCAGCGGCGTCTCTTCGAAATCGAACAACGACTGAAGCGTGATTTCACTCACGCCCGGAGCAACAGGATCGTTGACTCGGGGAGTCGGTTCCAAGAGTAATCTCGTTCTTCGCGTTTGGCAGGTTTGAGTCACAACCGTTCATCCTCTCAGCGTACAGGACCCGCCAGTGCCTGTTTTATTAGGACCTTTTTCACATTTCTGCCAAATGTCATGCTGGAAGCTGTTGAACCCCGAGAGAATCCGCGTGCGCCGCAACTATGGACGTCCGGCTGGATTACGACAAAAATGGCCAGAATGTCCATGAGTTTTTGCAAAACGAAGGTCCAGTCTTGATGCTTCTCCACACAGACGGGACCGAAATTGAGCCTGTCACCAACCTATTTCGACCACATCGACCGATGTGGCGATAATCCCGCAGGTGTAGCCAAATCGATGTCGATCCGGGCATTTGCCTGAGACAGAACGTTTCCGAACGTCCCGCGGTCTTGATGATCCAGAATCGTTCCCGGCTGGTCCGAGAATATCCCTGCAGTTCGCCTGACATCCTCCACTGGCCACAGAATTCCACAGACCGCTGACGGAAAAGCAAAGACGCCATCGGGAGCCGTCTATCACTGCAACAAGCTCACCAAGATCCCTCAACACTCCTTCATCCCAATCGTAGTTGCAGCGCGACTCAAGTGCCGGAATTCGGCGAAGCGGGTGATTGAGGCTCGGGCGGTGGCGAAGACGAACAGGCGGTCGGCTTCGCGGAGTTTCTTCAGACGATGATGCCATAAGTGCGGGCTGCCGCCGAGACGACTAAGGATATCCGCAGCTTCCCTTCGGTACGATGGCTTTTCCCGGACGAAACAGCCGACTGCTCCAGTCCAGCAGACACAGATATGACGCCGTTTACACAAATAACGAATAGTGCCTCAGAAACCTGCCGGGATCGTTGGCGGATTCCAGGCTAAACCATCCATCGTTCGAATTGAGATTCGTTTTTAAGGGATTGCGAATCACCCAACGGGATCCGGGTTCCAGGGTATCAGTCACGACGACAGCGTCGCCTCGTGCGGTCAGATATTTGCCGTTAGCGTCTGTAAGCACGGCGAACTGGTCGTTCTTTTCAACCTTCAGGACGAAGGTGCTTTCCGCGTTGGATTCGGACTCAACGCGAATTCCGATGCTGTTTTCGCTCATGCCAAGGTATCGGCTCTCAGAGTTATCGCCGTCTATCAACGCCTGGAGTCTCTTGACGCCGTATGCGCTGCGTTTCGCAGTAACCACTCCGACGCCGAATTCCGCTGCCTCCAGAAAATTTCCTGCAGTCTTGTCAGGGCCTTTTCCTCCAGTGGCGTAGACCGCAATGTAGGCGAAACGTATTCTGTTTCCCAACGCTGTGATTGCGGGTTCCGTCGTGCTGTCATAGACAGCCCAGGCATCCATGCCGGTGGTGTATTGTTTATCGCATCACTCCTGGTCATCGCCGCCTCCCACCGCACTGTCAGCGCCTGGATCGGTAATCATCAGTTTCAGTGTCTCGTCACAGTTTCGGCCGGGGTGAGCAAACAAGAACTCGAGCACGGCGCCACGTTCGATCCCCGTTGATTCCTTATGCAGAACTCCATCTTCGTGCGCGTTGAGTTCCACGAACTGGTCGCCGTCATACGCAGCGACTCCCAGAAAGCCTGTCGACCAGATCTCAAATGCCCGATCCGAGGTTTTCCACCTTGGAATAGTTCTGACGAGTGCAAACGAGCTCTTCCGGATTTCCGGTTGCTCAAAGCTGGGGTTGGGCAGTTCGTTGCGGCGTGAGCTTGAGTGATTCCCTGACGACCACAGCGAGGTGGGGCTCAAGGTCGAGTTGTTGTTGCTGAAACTGCGATTTCAGTTCTTGAAAAGACGCTTGCAGGCCATCGTAAAACGACGCCTGATCAGGATCGTTCTTCATCAGCAAGGCAAATTGAAAAGTAGCCGCGTACCAGTTCTTCGCTGTCGTGGCGGCTGTTGCCTGTTCCTGATGCCAATCGGGATCAAATCGAGCTTTCGCGGCACGGTAGGCTTTTTCGCCGGGCGTATTCTTATACTCAAGATCAACCAGCACGACTTTGTCAATTTGCGAAGTGACGAGCCACCGACCGTCGGAAGATAATGGAACTGGAGCAGATGGCGGTTCCCATTTTGCATCTGGGATCAAGCTGCGCGTGGCGACGTTCCAAACCCGTTTTTCGTTTTGAGATTCGGAGTAAATCCGTTTATCCTGTGAACCAAAGCTAACTCTGGTGACATTCTCTTTGTGAAGACTTAAGACGGTCGATTCCTGATAGTGCCCGGCCTTCCAAAGTTTGATCGTTCCATCAGAGCCCGGTGTTGCAATGAGTGTGCCGTCGGGACTAAAGGCGATCCTGCCTAAATGTCCCTCATGCCCCTGGCCCGCCAGAACTTCCCGACCCGATCCGACAACCCATAGCCTAAGCGTCGCATGCGTGCTGGACGCGATGCGCGTTCCGTCTGGGCTGAAGACGATGCTGTTGACCGGGCCTCCGTGGCGTACTAACGTAGAGATTTGTTTTCCGGTCAAGGCTTCCCATAAAATAATTTTATGGTCAGCGCCCGTCGATGCGAGCCGCTTTCCATCCGGGCTGAAAGCGACGCAATAGGTGGGACCGGAATGCCCCTTGAGGGTAGCGATTGTTTCACCGGAATTCACGTTCCACAGCCGGATTGTGGAATCGGAGCTTGTCGAAGCCAGGTAGCCCCCATCTGGACTGAAGGCAACGCAGTAGACCTTGCTTTCATGCCCAGCGAACGTCCTAACCTCGTCACCTGAATCGAGATCCCACAGTTTGATGGTGAAATCATCGCTGCCTGACGCGAGACGTGCACCGTCAGGACTGAATGCAACACTTTCAACAAATCCTTTGTGCCCGGCAAGCGTGTTCATTTCCTGCCTGGAGTCAGGATCATAAAGTTTGATCGTTCCATCGCTGGTGCCCGCTGCGAGGCGCGTACCGTCGGGGCTAAAGGCGACGTTGTAGATAAACACCTTTGGTTGTGGTGATTCGACCGCAATCGAGGCGAGCATGGACATCGATTTCACATCCCAAAGCTTGATCGTGCCGTCCTTCCCGCCCGAGGCAAGGCGCTTTCCATCCGGGCTGAAAGCTGCGTGAAATACGTCACGTTCATGCCCGCGGAGAGTGGGGACCTCCTGGAACGATCTCAAGTCCCAAAGCTTGACCGTATTGTCGTGACTGGCCGACGCGAGACGATCGCCATTGGGGCTAAAACAGATGCTGTTGACCCAGCTTCCGTGTCCTTTGAGCGTTGCCAGTTCTTGCCCCGATTTGGAGTCCCAAAGTTTGATCGTTCCGTCGCGGCTTGATGTGGCAAGTCGAGCGCCATCGGGGCTGAATCTGACACGGTTGATCACGTCCGAATGGCCATTGAACTTGCTCAACTTTTCACGACTGCGCACGTCCCATATTTCAATGGATAGTTGATTGGCCACGGCCAGGCGAGCACCATCGGGACTGAAGGCAACTCCGTAGCCAATCGTGTGCTCGACGGGAAGACTGGCGATTTCCTGCCCGGTCCCCACATTCCAAAGCTTAATTTCCCTGGCGACGGTGGCGAGCAGTTTGCCATCGGGGCTGAAAGCGACGGCTGTGACGGTAAAGTCGTGTCCTTTGAGTGTTGCGATTTCCTTATCCGTCCGCATGTCCCAGATTTTGACGACAGCTTCGTAGTCAGAGGATGCAAGCAACTCGCCATGAGGACTGAATGTCAGGTCGGTAATCTTTCCGGTGTGCCCCGTAAGTTCGGATATTACCTGTCCCGTCTTGGGATCCCAGACTCGGATTGCGTTATCGTCATAGCCGCCAGCGAGCCGCGCGCGGTCTGGGCTAAACGAGATGCGGGTAACCTTTGCTTTAGGCCCTTCAAGCTTCCTGACTTCCGAGCCGGTCGTGGCATCCCAAAGTCTGATCGTTCCGTCGCCCGCGGATGCAAAGTTCGCTCCATCGGGGCTGTAGTCGACATCCTGAACATGATCTGTATGTCCATAGCAGGTTAAGTCGCTTCCGAGGAAATGCCGGTTGCTGAATTGCCACTCGAAGTTGTCGCGGTACTCAACTGG
>JANMEV010000557.1:0-9707 GCA_031377305.1 Planctomycetota bacterium
ATCAGCTGCCAGGGTCCTCGGCAAACACTGGCGATGTCTCGAGTATTGGTCGCTCTATACGCCCCCAAGAACACCCAGGCTGGGTACAGAATCCGGTACTGAATTTGTTGTAAAGCGTTACAAAGCATTACACAATGTAGAGCGTGCAGCCGCCGAAGGCAGAAGGCCGCATTCGACGTAAGTGCCGAATCCGTTGCCAGTTACGATTGTCTCCCGCTTCATTTCCTGGTCGAGACAGGTAGACCCGTCGCTCCGTCGACGGGAGTTGCCTCCGCGGGCGGCGTGGGTTCTTCTGCCGGCAGCGGCCAGGGTTTCATGGCGGGGTCGATGATGGTGTTGAGTTTCCAGAGGCCGTCGATTTGGAGGATGTCGAGTTCCAGCGGCTGTTGATCAGGCGAGGCTGGCTGAAGGCGATAGATCGTGACGTCAGCCCCTTCGCGCCAGACAGGTATCTCCTGAAACTCACCGAGCACTTGCTCGTCATATATCTCCGTTTTTTTTTGAAATCGTGCGGTTAGGAAACTCCCGATCAAATTCTTCGGCATTTTCTCGCGTATGGCTTTGCCGAACTCAATAGTGTATTTGGAACGATCAGCGCGGCTTAGAGTTCTGTCACTGAATACGATTACTTGGTCCTTCAATCGATTCAGAAGGTCATCCAGAGTTAAACTTACACTCCCTGTCTGTCGAATCACGGGGACTTCATTGACAGAGAATCGCGCAGTGTTCTCAAAATTTTCAGCGCTGGGATTTGATACATATCCGATCAGCATCTCCCCCAGCCATTCGTTGCGAGCATCCTCAGTCATGCAGCTCAGGGCCATTTGGAAACGCCCTTCGGCCATGGCTTCGCGGAAGGCTTCAACGACGGCGCGCGGTGAGTCTCCGTTTTGGCGTTCCAGAGCTATTCGCACGTGTTGCTGTAGTTCCTCGGATGTTCCGATAGCGTCGATTTTCCATTGACCGTCGTGTTTAACAAATCGCACCGGCATGGGCGGCGTGCCTTCTTTACTGACAAGGTTCGCCGTTGCGATGCCCTCGGTCAGCTTGAGCTCTGTGATTTGCCATCCGTCGAAATCGAAACAATTGACGTCGGGATACAGAAACGCGGATTGGATAGCCCAGCCAGCGAAGGACGAGTCGACAACAGTCTCGGGAAGGCTCTCCGTGAGCTTGATCAGCAAGGCATCGGATTCGTTCGCCGGACAACTTAGAAACTGATCCAATAGAATACGCCATTCTTTCCCATCGCCATCTTCCGGCAGAGGCTGGTCGATTGTCCTTCCAGCGGCGGCTTGTTGAATGGACAAACGCTCGATTTCATCGCGAAATTTCTCCATTCGGAGCTTCGCCTCTTCTTCCGGTAAAGGGCTGGCATCTGTTGGCACCATTGAAAGGGCTCGCAGCGTCCAGCGGTACTTACCCGCTCGTGTAAAGCAATCGGCCAGTTTCTGCCATTCTTTGGCTGCGTAAGCCGTGCGAGCGTTCTCCAGAACGGCTTCGATTTCGACGTGTTGTTTCCAGGTCTTTGTTTGCTTGAGACGTTCGAGCAGGCGTTCGTTGGAACCGATGGCGTGGATTTTCCATTGCCCGTTCTCGCGTTTGAAGCGGATGGGCACTGGCGGCTTGTTGGGAATTGTGAGCGTTGCCGAGGCCGTGTCGCCGGTTTCTGTGTAGGACGTGACGTCGCCGCTCATGAGTTCGAATTCAAGCTGGTCATCACTCCTGAAATTCGTAAGTACTGCCCACGATGCAAAAGATGACTGGAGGGTGTCCAGCGGCACAGATTTGGCCACCCGCTCGATTATTGCATCGAAGCGAGCAGAAGAAGCATTCGCAACGTCAATGAACAGTGCGTCCAATCCTTCTATCGTGATTGCCTTGGTGGCGACTGATCGCTCACTATCGTCTTCGGAGAACAGGCCGGCAAGTTCTTTCACCTGCCGAACTTCTGCAATGAAACGTTCATGATCGCCGCCAAACGGGTCTGCCCCGGCTTCCCATTTGTCAGCCTGTACTGCGCCAGTAAGCAGTGGCAATGCGATGATCGCTTCAGCCGTGAAGTAATTGGCGAGCTTCATCCAGTTTTTTGCTGCATACGTCGCCCGAGCATTGGCGACTGCCATCCATGGGCCGGGTCCGCGGTAGAAGCGTTGGAGGGTAGATGGCAGCGTTGGCGCATTCCTTTCATCAAGAACTCTGAAATTGTCGAAGCTCCCATAAGATCCAGAAACGATTGACCACTCAAACCAGCGTCCGTTGCGAGCGACGCTGATCTTGAGTGGATCCGGCAACGGTGCCCAGCCAAGAAGACCAGGCCCAGTTCCGGGGCTTGCTCCCATCGTTCCAGAGGGCATGCCCATTCCGCTGTCACCCATCATCGTACTGCCAATTCCGGGGCCGCCGACATAGCCGCCCATTCCTGGAGAACCTGAGTCTCTGCTTTGCCCTTCGGATGTGTAAAAGTTCAGCCGGTTGCGGAATTCTTTCTGAATCTCCACTGGAACGGCGTCATCGAGCTTCGTCCACATCTCGTTCTCAATCGCTCGAAGTTGATCAGGGAACGCACTGATCTCGGTGGTCTGCACGCCGTTGGCATCAACCGACACAATCGAATGCCGGGCCTCTTCTCTGAGGTAGCGTTCGTGGGTTTCTTTAAGGATTGCGTTGACAACATCTCGTTGTTCGCCGGTGAGATTGAACAACTGGGCGTTGAGTGACGGGAGAGAATGCTCGAAGACAATGGCGGAGTGTGCATTCGTGGACATTGGCGACATCGACATTCCCATGCCGCTGGGCATTCCGCCCATTCCCGCCATCCCGTCGCCGCCTGCTCCGCTCATCATCGTTTCAACGCCAGCATCTTGTGCACCCATGGGGCTGCTCATCGAACTCTTCGTCGCCGACGCCTCAGCGGCTTGCCGAGCCTGCACCTCAGCAATTTCCCTGTCGACATAGGCAACCGCAAGCTGGCGTTCATGTTCGCTGTATTCCTTCGTTATTTGAGATCGGTGGCGAGCCTCCAACGAGAGGTAGAGTGCAGCAAATAAGATCGGCGTAAGCAGTACTCCTGCAACAAAGCTGAGCAACGACTTTCCAATCCATCGTCGCCGAGCAGGCAGCGCAAATGGATTCAAAGCGACTGCGGGACCTCGCAACGCTTCCACATCCGTCTTCACCTGGCTCGCCTGCTGATATCGGCGGTCTGGTTCTCGGGCCAGAGTTCTCAACACCACTTCATCCAGTCGCACATCGGTTTCGGCTCGTTCGGACGGTGGCGAGAAACGGCCGAGAGGCAGCTCACCGGTGAGCAGTTCATAGAACACGACGCCCATGGAGTAGATGTCGGCTCGATGATCGATGCCGGGCAGGCCTTCGATTTGTTCCGGGGCCATGTAAGCCGGTGTGCCCATCAGTTGATGGGTTCTCGTGAGAGTCGGCATCGTGGGGGACTGACCGAGCAATCTGGCCAGTCCGAAGTCGGCGATTTTGACTCGTCCGCGTTTGTCGATGAGGATGTTTTCCGGCTTGATGTCACGATGAACCACGCCTTCGTCATGAGCGAACTGCAATGCGTCACACAATTGCCCGACGATGGCGAGCGTTTCCTTTGAGCCCAGCTTTTTGATCGGTTCGGCTCGCAGAGCCTGTCGCAAGGTGACTCCGTCGATGAATTCCATCAGCAGAAAATAGATGCCGCCGCGTTGTCCGAATTCATACACGGTGACGATATGCGGATGACTGAGCGATGCCAGCAACCGAGCTTCTCGCAGGAATCGTTCGGTGAATCCTGCGTCGGCTGCCATTTCACCGGGCAGCACTTTCAACGCTGCGATGCGATCGAGTTCCTTTTGGCGGACTTGGAAGACCACTCCCATCCCGCCGACGCCGAGCAATTGCTGGATCTCAAGGTGCGGAAACGCGGTGCTGAGCTGTTCAATCTCCGGCGGCTTCCAGGCAACTCGCGGCCCGCCGCCATAGGTGGAGCTTTTCATACCCTGCTGCAGCAAACACACCGGGCAGAATGTCTGGCCATTGCTGGTGAGCATTTCGCTGTTGCAGGTCGGGCAGGTGGTTGTCATGTGGAATTTCCTTGCGAACGTAGGTTGGACATTCTTATCCGACGGCTTGACTGGTCCGACGGCAGGGCGACGGGCAGGAATGCCCATCCTACTTTCAGGTGTGCTGTGAAACGACCGCGAGCCTATTGCAGCGAGTTCTCTGCTGTTCTATTATCAGGAGAAGCTGTTTCCCGCGAACGTTACAGACAAATTCGATGATTTCACAGAATCTGATCGAGCGACCCAATGGCGTCTTCAACTCCCAGTCTTCCGGCGAAGCCAGCTCGACGCTTCGCCACGACTCGTTGGAGCCTGATTCTGCAGGCTCGCCGTAGGGACGAAGCACCAGCCCGAGCCGCTTTGGAAGAACTGTGTCAGGCCTATTGGCTCCCCGTGTATGCCTTCATGCGTCGGCAGACGAATGATGCTCACAAGGCACAGGATTTCACTCAGGGATTTTTCGAAAGCCTGCTCACTCGCGACGCCTTCGCGCTGGCGAATCCGGCGCTGGGACGATTTCGTTCGTTTCTGCTGGCGGCCGCCAAGAACTTTGTGTGCAACGAATGGGACAAACAGAATGCTGTCACGCGAGGCGGCCGAGTGGTGCTTCAGTCGCTTGATTTCGAATTCGGCGAACAGCAGCTTTCGCACGAGCTGAGTCACGAACAATCGCCCGAAGCGATCTTCGAAAAACGCTGGGCCCTGGCGATGCTGGATCGAGTGCTCAATCGGCTTCGAACGGAATACGAACTCGCCGCTCGCGGGACGCTGTTCGAATCGCTCGCCGAACATCTCTCCGGGACGACCGCGGATGAACTACTGATCGACGTAGCGCAGCGACTTCAGATGTCGCATGAAGCCGTCCGAGTCGCCCTGCACCGCCTGAGAAAACGATACCGTCACATCCTTCGCGACGAAATCTCGCAGACGACAGAATCTGCTGAAGACATCGACGACGAAATCCGCCAACTGTTTCGAATCCTCAGTACGCCTTGAAATTCACGGTCTGTTGACTAAGTCACAAATGTGAGCCGCAAGGCGCTAGCGGGTTGTTGATTTAGTGAGCCGCAAAGCGCTAGCTGCGGGTGAGTGTCAGAAAAACAAAGGGAAAACACCCGCGGCTAGCGCCTCGCGGCTCAGTTTTGTGACTAAATCGACAACCCGCTATCGTTTCGCCACTGGGCCTTGCTGATCCATTTTCCGCACGGCCCACAGGTTACGCTGCGAAGCAACGAAGAGGGTTCCGTTCGCCGCCGCAGGTGCAGTCGCTACGGCGGAAGCCAGTTTGACTTCGCTGATGACTTTCTTTTCCAGCCCGCAGGCCAGGACGAACAGGCTGCTGCCTGCACCGATGTAAATCTTGCCGTCGGCGATCAGCGGAGATCCCCAGATGCGTTCGGTCGTGTCGTGGATCCATCGTACTTCGCCCGTCTTTGCGTCGAGACAATGAATCTTGCCCCACGTCTCCGCAGCGTAAACAAGTCCTTCATGGATCGCGACGGTCGACATGCTGCGGCCGATGTAAGGATACTGCCAAACAATGTTTGACTTGGTCACGTCGCCGGTTCCATTCGGGTTCACACAGCTCAACGCTCCGGCACCGGGACCGTGAACAGGATCCTGGCCGATAGAGATGTAAACCATATTGTCGTAGACCACCGGCGTGGCGATCAGTTCGCAAGGGCTGACGATCTGATTGTCGATGACAGCATCCTTCGAGCCGCCTCGCACCATCGCCCAGTAGTCGATCGCCACTCCGCCACGCTCGCGATAGTCGGCCGGGTTACAATCGCAGCTCCAGGCATGTTTCACTTCGCCAACTGTATCGCCTCGTTCGGTGATCGGCTCAAAGGCATACAGCACACCGTCGCCGCCGCCGTAAACGACAACATCACGGCCGTTGCAGTGAGCGATCGCAGGAGACGACCACTGACCATGGAAGACTTTCGCACTGATCCGACCATCATCTTTGGCGACAAGTTTTCCCGTGACTTTGTCCATCACGATGAATGTCGGAGCTGTCGGAAGCACCACCTTGCCGTCGTAGACTCCATTTCCAGTGCCGACGTAGGCCAGATCGCCGTAGATCAACACGCTGCAGTTTGTCGCGTCATGAGGAAACACGGGCAGGCTGCGGAGCATGTCGTATTGCCAGAGAATGTCGGCATCGTCAGGCTTGAGTTCCGGAGCGGGATTGCCTGGCCCCACAAAGAACTGAGCTTCGTCCCTGAATTCGCCGTCGTTTCCGTTCGCCATGCCGTGAGCATCCAGGCACACGATTTCGCATCGCCCCGTGACTACGTAAATGCGATCGCCGTCGACCGTGGCCGTGGAACAGACTCCCAGATTCATGTCTTCGAAGTCTTCGCTGACTTTTGAACGATCAATTTCAAGTCGAGGCACGACGAGCTGCCAAAGTCGCTTGCCTGTCACTTCGTCAAGGCACATCAGAATGCCGCCGCCGGTTGGTTTGAAGCGAGGATCATCCAGTGAGTCGTCGTTAGTGCCGATGTAGACGCGACCATCCGCCACGGTCGGTGAGCCGTAAGTCTTTGAACCCAGCTTCGCGGCCCAGAGTACGTTTTTTGAACTCGACAAGTCGAAGCCAAGGTCATTGCGTTTTCGTTGGCCCGGTTCAAACGTGTCCGGAAGATTCGTTTCACTCGAAACCATCAGCCGCTGAGGCCCACCGCCCCACACCGGCCAATCGCCCGCTGACGCCAGGACAGGCAAAATGCCGAGATGCAAAACAACAGATGCGATCACAGCGCGAGGCTTCAAGCCTGAGTCAATCTTCATGGCGGTAACAGTTGGCAGGAGGGGTGGCGTGGATAACAGCGAGCAGGTTGTGCCCGGAACGTGACGATCAGGAAGTCTCCAGGCGGAGATACTGATCTCGATTCATCGAGCCAAAGAGTGGACCACTTTTCTAATTCGCTTACTCATCAACAGCAAGCGAATTGCCGTCAATCCCGTTCGATGCCCGGAATTGTGAACTACTCGCCGTGATCGTTTGCCTAACCGGAAGTCGTCTCCGTGGGCGGTTGCGCGTCGACTCAGAAATCGCGGGGCGAGAGCCGCTTGCTGCTTGACAGACACAAGTGAGCCGCAAGGCGCTAGCCGCGGGTGTTTTTCAGGCTGTTACCCGCAGCTAGCGCTTTGCGGCTCACTAAACGCTGATGCGGCGCAGCGCATTGTTCTCTGACAAAGCCTAATTCCAGCGAGCGACTCCAATCGCCTGACGCTGAGAACGCAGGACGGACTGCTCACCGAGGATTGCTGACAACAGTCGCTGGCAATCGCCTTCGTCTCGCCGTGAATAGACCACGCGGACCAGAGACTCAGCCTGTGCCAGATCGGTTTCAGCGAAATCCCAGTTTTGTTCCCTCATGTAACAGCGTGCTCGAAGAACCAAATCCTGCGCGGCGGAACAAGTGGCATTGGTATCAGTGTGACAGTCATAAGCCCGAGTGAAAAGATCGATGGCTTGCTCGAGATTCCCCGTCTGAACCGCAAGCTGGGCTTGAATCGCATGACAATCGCCGGCGTAGCGACGAGTTGTTTCGGACGGCGAGTTGCGTTCCATCTGAGCCAGCGAACGTTGAGCCTGCCGCAGCCAAAGCTCGCAGGAATCGAAATCGTCCTTGAGCAAACCGCTGGTCGCTAGCACCAGCCATTGATTGGTTAAGGAGTCACGAACGGCTCGATCCGATTGGCTGCCCAGAAATCCAAGAGCCTTCTGAGTGCATCGATCCGCCGCAGTTTGATCGCCCGCAGCAAGCAGCCGAAATGCGGCTTCGAAAAGAAACTGAAGAATTCGGCGAGGCGGCAGGTCCTGATTCGTCAAAGCCACCAGAAAAATCTGGCACGCTTCCCACGAACATCCTTCGTCAATCGCTTTTTCCGCACGACGCCAAATCGTCGCCAGAGCCCCAACATTGGCCTGGCAGAACGGAACGGTGGGAATCGTTATGAGCTCACAAAGAAGCGTTCGATGACGGGAATCGACATCTGAACGACTTGGCAAAAATGGATCAAAACGCACGGCACGAATTCCGAATGCTCGGGAATAACCACGCATCGCGCAAGGCGAATACATGATCTCGGGGCGACCCGACGTGCTCAGTTCAGGAACAAGAGTGAGGAGAGGTGTCCAAGTTAGCCGCGTCACGCCGCCGTCGCAACAACGATTTGGTAAAATAGTCCGATTGTGCGGATTGTGCCGACGACAGGCCGATCACCATTCGTTTGAGGCTGACCATTCTGGACTGCGGCTATTTGCGGGGAAGCTTCAGCATCCCGAAATGCGTGACAGCCAACTTTGCACATAAAACTGGCCCACCGAGGGTCTCAAAACGGACGGCCGTAACCGCAAATCCAACCTCTCCTCGGCGCAATTGTGAATCACGGTTATAGTCCCGCCGTTCCTGACGTGTCAGGCGATTTTGTTGAGTCCTCACACCCACATCTCCTTGTTTCGTAAGACGTGTCCATGAAAGCCATCCGACTCGAAGAGCCAAAGAATTTCCAGTACGTCGACGTTGCGGAGCCAGCGGCACCGGAGGCCGGTCAGGTGTTGGTGCGAACGCACCGAATGGGCGTTTGCGGGACGGACCTGAGCGGCTATCTCGGCAAGTTTCCGTTCTTTCGGTATCCCAGAATTCCCGGCCATGAACTGGGTGTCGAGGTGCTTGCGGTCGGCAGCGGTGTGACGAACGTCAAACCGGGTGATCGGTGCAGCGTTGAACCGTACATGAACTGTGGAACCTGCTTTGCCTGTCGCCGTGGCCAGGGGAATTGCTGCACATCGCTGAACGTGATCGGTGTGATGATCGACGGCGGCCTTTGCGAACGCTTCCTCATCCGAGCTGACAAGCTTCATCCGTCCGCAAAGCTATCGTACGAACAGCTTGCACTCGTTGAGACGCTTGCCATCGGATGTCATGCCACAGATCGAGGCGCCTCGACAAAAGGCGATCACGTCCTGATCATCGGCGCGGGGCCGATCGGCCTGGCGACTCTTGAGTTCACTCGGCTGACTGGCGCAACCGTGACAGTGATGGACATGGTGGAGTCACGTCTTGAGTTTTGTCGGCAGAAATACGGAATTCAGCACGCAATCAAATTCTCAGGCGATGGCAGCGAACTGGAGCAAATGAAGGCGATCACCGGCGGTGACATGTATCTGGTCGTGACCGACGCCACCGGCAACAAGCATTCAATGGCTTCGGCGATGAAGTACGTCGCTCACACAGGGTCACTGGTTTACGTGGGTATCACAACGGAAGAAATCAGCTTTACCCATTCGACGCTGCATCGCCCGGAGATGACTTTGAAGGCATCCCGCAACGCTATGCCCGCCGACTTCACTCGCATCATCCGCCTGATCGAAGACGGCACGATCAACACAACTCCGTGGATCACCCACCGAACGCCGTTCCAAAACCTCGTCGTCGATTTTGAATCCTTCACCAAACCGGAAACCGGTGTGATCAAGGCGATCGTCGATGTGTCGACAGCGGTATAGAACCCGCCACGGAGTGGCGGGCAACAACGTGGCCCGTGTCTCCGACGCGGGCTTTCTCCATCAACTAAACAGACAGAGCAAATTCCCAGATCGCCTACAACCAAAGCGGGAATGCATGC
>JANMEV010000248.1:0-3212 GCA_031377305.1 Planctomycetota bacterium
GCTGACTGACCACGGCAGTGAAGTCTGGTATCGCAAACTGTATGTTCGTAGGCTTGATGGCTGCCCGCCGGTTCAGTAGAGGATTGGACGTCGGCGATTTGAGATCTTTTGGACCAGCGACGCAGCGCCAAGTCATGTGGCGACTGGGCTACATATTGCTGCTGGCATCAGTGGGCGGGTCGGGCGTTGGCGTCAGATTTTCGGCGTCTGGTTCGGCAGTGCCAGCGCTGGGGATGCCATCGCCGGGACTGTCTTCCGCGGGCTTCACTTCGGACTGAGTGTCGGCCGCCGTTGACTGCGCCGGAACGACGATGGCAGAGAACTCACCAGCGAACGGTTTACTTTTGTCAGGCAGCGTGCGGCCCTGAATCTGGAATGCAAGAGTTCCGCCTGGAAGGCAAAAGTAGATCATGCCTTTGTCGTCTTCGCTGGAACATGGGACCGCCATTTTGCCGTTGATGGCGTGAACCACGAAACTGAGTACGCCGCCCGTGGCATTAAGGCCAACGTTGTCTCGCACAGCCGTGGCATCCATGAGGGCCTTCCCGCCGTTGATTTGAGCGATCTTGTCACGACAGTAGGTCTGGAGTGATTCCTGCATGATCTCCAATCGTACGGAATTCAGCCGAGGGCGTTCTTTCTTGAGCCAGATCGCCAGTGGTTTGCTGGTAGTTGTATCGACGACAAACCAGTCGTAGCCCGGGCCTGCCGTTAGCTGGACTTCGATTCCATCATCGGCGCCGATGAATTGACAGGTCATAACCTGACTGTTGAATGTCTCGGGTTTGATCCTGAGATACTCACGAAGGACATCCTGCTCATCAGAGGTCAGCCCTGTGTCGGACCATTTGATTTTCGCGCGAGGCAACGATGGATCTTGTACTTTTCTTGCGAACAACTCACCAGTGAGTTCGGGAAGCAGATTGGTCAACGTGTAGCCGACGATCCCCAGAATCACAAGCAGAAGCAAGACGGGTATTCCGATCACCAGCGTTCGGCTTGTTCTTCGTCGCGTTGGGCGACGGCGAGTTGTTGTACCAGCGCCGACGTTCGGTCGAACCTGAAACTCTTCGGTGGCCGGCAGTGACTCTACAATACTCTGAACACCAGCGGGTTCGGTTGCAGCGATCGGGGTTCCAGTCGGCTCAGCGACAGGCCGCGTCACCGTTGGCACGAGCATCTTCGTGTCGCATTTCGGACAGCGTCCCTGTTTTCCGCCATAGGCATCGGGAACTCGAATCGTGGCGGTGCAGTAGGGGCAGTCAAACTCGATCGCCATGGTGGACTCTCAATGGGTCACAAAAACAGCATCAATACCAACGTCGGGATTGGCGACGTTCATTTTGGTTTCGAAAGCATCTTACATCCGCCACATCATTTACGGCAAATCGCCATCAATCAAGATCGTTGCAAAAACGACTGTGGGAGCGAATGTAGTTCGTGGTTCAATGAGGGATTCCAGGTTCAGTGAATGACCCTCGCGGTACTTCTGGGTTTGGTTAAAACTGTATCCGATCGAAACAACTGCTCCGAGGCAATGTTGAGAGCACAATGGTCTTGAGAGAAAAACGTCGAAATGTCAGAAAGATCGACAATTGCTGGCTGATGACTCGGAAAACAATTCAGTTGTAGCGATCACAACGACGATGCTGAATGACAGGCTGGCCAATTCTATGAACGGCAATTTCTGCCGAAGATCGCTCCAGCCACCAATCGCGGTCAAACCTCTGACCAGGCTGTTCTCTAATGAACATTACCGACTATCGCATCGACGCGGGACTGTTTGCCGGGCCACTCGACCTGCTGCTGTACCTTGTTCGAAAAAGCGAGGTCGATGTTTGTTCGATGTCTCTGTCGAAGATCACAACGGATTTTCTGGACTACATCGATGTCCTTGAGTTCCTCGACTTCGATCTGATCGGCGACTTTGTTGTCGTTGCCAGCACGCTGCTCGAAATCAAGAGCCGCGAAGTTCTTCCCACACTTGTCGAAGCAACGGAAGACACTCCTGAAGAAGACACGGGCAGTGATTTAATCGCGCGTCTGATGGAGTATCGTCGCTACAAAGAAGCGTCGAAGCTTCTTGAAGAGCGTGCGTCCGAGTGGATGGAACGCTTTCCTCGGCTAAGCAGCGATCGTCCAACAGCGGCACGCGATCGATCAGACGACCGTATTCGCGAAGTTGAACTTTGGGATCTCGTCAGCGCGTTATCGCGCATCGTGCGAATTCCCAACCTGCAGCGCGAGATCGCGATTCGCATGGACGAGACACCGATGTCCGTCTTTCAGGAACGTATTCGCGATCGAATTGCGATTGAAGGGCGAGTGGCATTCAGTTCGTTCTTTGAGAACGAGAAAGTTCAATCTCGCATCGTCGGTATTTTTCTGGCGATCTTGGAACTCATTCGCCACGAAGGCTATCGCTCAGAGCAGCCGATTGACTTTGATGAAATCTGGATCCTGCCTCCGAAACAATAGCAGGCTGTTGATGTCGTGAGCCGCAAGGCGCTAGCCGCGGGTAAATGTTCGAACAACACGTGGAAAACACCCGCGGCTAGCGCCTTGCGGCTCAGTTCTGTGACTTAGCCAACTGGCTGATAACAGCGACGCGGCATCCTCAGTGAAGGCAGGCTCAGAAGACTTGCTACGCCGAATGATCGAGGACTCGACCAAGCACTGCTACGTGACAGCATTTTGCGCCGGCGGCTCGCAGTATTCTGGCAGCTTCGGAACACGTCGCGCCGGTTGTGAGAACATCGTCGACCAGCAGAATAGTTTCGCCCTTGATTGAGTTCGAATTCCGCAATCGAAACGAGTCGGCCTGGTTCTCAAACCGCTGGCTGACGGCCACTCGTTTCTGTGAACGAGTCATTCGGTATCGCTGCAGCAAATGCGGATCGCAGGGGATCTTTAACGAATCCGCAATTCGCTCGGCGATCACCCAGGCTGGGTTGAAGCTGCGAGACAAACGTTGTCGCCAGTGCTGCGGAATGGGGACCACTCGATCGACGTTCAGCGATTGAAGATCGGTTGCTCGTTCCCGGGCCAGCAGCATCGCCAATGATTGCATGCGAACGGCCGAAAAGGACCACTTCGCGGACAGAATCGCTTTCCGAATGGAGTCGTTGTACATGCCCAGGCACGTCACCGATTCGAATCGCAGCGTTCTGTTTCGACAGTGAGTGCACCCTTTTTCGGAAACTGAATAGAGC
>JANMEV010000560.1:0-2629 GCA_031377305.1 Planctomycetota bacterium
CCGACGAGCGGGCCGTTCTCTCCGAAGTAGTGCATCGCGATAACGATGAATAGCGCAAGGACGACCATGTAAGGAATCGAACCCAGAATTGACGTTTGCCGAATTAACGGTGTCCTAGCCATTTACCAGCGACGCCTAACGAAAAGTTTCCAAGTCACCGCCCTGAACGAAGCGAGCGAGTCTGAGTTGAAAAAATTGTACCGATGCCAGCCCGGGTTTGAAAACAGGGACGGTGTGGCCGAGAGGCTAGCCTGAAAACCACGTTGTGCGGCCCGGCGACCTACAGGACGGATACACCATACATCAGGTTGCTGATACGATCTCGAACATAACAAGAGACTGCATCAGTTGCGTTGTTAAACTCTCGCGTTGACGATCCGTCGGGGGACGAGTGGGCGAAGAATTCGACATTCGCCACTAGGAATTGATCGTCTGCCAGCTGACGGATTTGTTCGCCGAAATACATCGGCGGATCACCATTAACCATGCTGGCATTTGGTGGGAAGCATCCATCATTGAGCAATGATTCGAGTACAATTCCGCACACCTCGGCTCGCGTCACGCTGTCGAATGCGGGAGTTCGCGGCCTGCCAGCGAAAAACCCCAGCACGAACTCGGCGACAAGTTGTTGACGTGGCTTTTCCAATGCTCCAGTTCCCACAAAGGAAGGCTTGACGACACCGCCGTAAACCCAGCGAGCGACGTCTTAACTACAAGGAATCTACCAAGACCAGCCCGCGTTGCCAAACATGGAAGGTATGCCGACGGCCTTGCGTACAGAACGTGTTGTGCGGCTCGGTTTCGTTAAGGCTAACATTCGCAATCAGTCCATTCCTATTCAAGTTTGTCGTAACAGCGTGCGGCGGCGCGCTCCGCGGCTTCAAGGCGTTTTACGATTCGTCCGGTGCGACGCTCGAGCGCCAAGCCGGGCCAATTGGGGGCGTTTGCTATTACTTGTTGCCAAAGTGGTAGGTCATCAGCGTTGGCGATACCAAGAGTGATCTTGCGACGGAATTGAATCAGGTACCGGTAGAGGTAATCGTGGGAGACGGTCGTCCAATCCGGGGTGAACAACTTCGGGAACTCATCAGACCAGACGAATCCGCCAGACATATGTTCGTATGAGTACGCCGCGTCAGCATCGAACGCCATACCATTGAGTACGGCTAACGCGGCGTCGCTAAAAAGTGTGACCTGAGCTGACATCGAATCCGCACAACAGAGGGTTTTTACGACACCGCCCTAAACGCGGCGAGCGAGTCTGAACTAAAAGAAATCGTACCAAAGCCATCTCGGGTTGCCAAAGATGGAATGTGTGCCTCACTGGACAGCGCCATGTTGGGGTGAATGTTCCGGCTTCATGTGACACTCAGCCTGCGATTTTATCCGTGAAATCAGTGCTATCCGTGGTCAAAAACACAATTGGATTCTCACCACGGACAGCGTGGAAACCCGGATGAATCGCAGAGGTCACGAAAAGTCTATTCAGCGAATAAATCGATGTTTTGGCGTCTCCGCCCCGGGCGAGACGAACAAACTGAATTTGGAACCCAAAGCTGTCCAATTGGGAGGCGATTGGCCGTTGGGCGACGCTTTGGTCGAATTCGACGAAGTTCCCCGATTGAGGACTTTGCAGGGAATCGCAAGTTCCCTTGTCTTGTCCCGTTCTGCCAACCCACCTAGAATTCGGCATGCGATTCGCTTCTGGTCGTGGGATGGGCCGCAGGAGAGAAACAGCCTGTCATTGTGGCGGAGCGAATTGCACCAGTTATTCCGATTGCGTGAATTGATCGTATTTTGCGTTTGAATCCCGGTGGGTTTTTGTGGATTTGGGTTCTCGTTAAAAGCTGAGCCTGAGTTTCAACCGGAATTTCTAATTCAGCAGCGATCAATCTCGAGCAGAAAAACCGGTGAGCCGCATTATTCGGCGCTAGAGTTCAGGGAGGTCTCTTTCGAGGTTAGCTCGACAGCCTGCAAGTCTCTGCGTCAAAAGTGCAGTTGTTGTTTTCCGCTGCAGTGACAATTAAGCGAACTTGGTCTCGACCGACGTGTGTCGAGACAACAGTTGGCCCCGTCATGGGGCTTCAGACAGATTCGAAAACGAGGAAGTCGAATGTACGAACGATTCACAGATCGTGCCCGGAAAGTGATGCAGCTGGCCAACCAGGAGGCTCAGCGCTTCAATCACGAGTACATTGGCACGGAACATATCCTTCTGGGATTGGTCAAGGAAGGCTCAGGCGTTGCTGCCAACGTGCTGAAGAACCTGGATGTGGATCTTCGAAAGATCCGCATCGAAGTCGAAAAAATCGTCCAGACTGGTCCGGACATGGTGACGATGGGCAAGCTGCCTCAGACACCTCGCGCCAAGAAGGTCATCGAATACGCAATGGATGAGGCTCGCAACCTCAACCATAACTACGTCGGCACCGAGCATCTGTTGCTGGGTCTGCTGCGTGAACAGGAAGGCGTCGCCGCTCAGGTTCTAATGAATCTCGGCCTGAAGCTGGAAGATGTTCGCGACGAAGTGCTCAACCTGCTGGGCCATGGCATGGAATCAGCCGAGCCGGGTTCCGAAGAACGTGGAACTCCTGCTGGCGGTGGCGGAGCTGCTGCGGCCAAGGGTGCC
>JANMEV010000287.1:0-14334 GCA_031377305.1 Planctomycetota bacterium
CATTTCGAGTGCCGCGGCTGGCGTTGCATCCATCGCCATCTGTTCATGACAATTCTGAGCCAGTTATTCTGTGCCCGAGTTCGTCAGCAGCTTTCGCCGGGCGAGGATGTGACCAGCGGCGAACTGCTGACGACGGAGCAGTTTCGCCACGCCGCGAACGTCGTCATGCAGTCGCTCAACCTTCCGCCACGCACTCGCGAACAACTCTATCGCGTAGAATCCGAACGCCAAATCTACCACGCTCGCCGCAATGCCCAAGCCAGCACGTGCCACCGGAAAACCAGACGCAAGCGACTGGCCGAACTCGGCGTCGAGCCCGACAAAATCGAATCCGTCCCACGAAAAAACACTCAATAACTCGCCAAACCTGGCGCTGTCCAGTTAGTGTCCCTCTTGGATACTCGGCGATTCGCCAAGGTGATCACAAGGCTTGGTCAACGATCTCTCATGTGCAACATGAAGACTGATGAGACCAAGCCCGTCAAACTACAAACTTTGCACTGCAGTGCAGTGCTGACAAAGTCTGTTCCTTGCGGTTCTTGAACGGCAACACTTGGAGAACACAACTCCCGCACGGATACTCACAAATTTTTTGCACAGCGATGCACAGGCTTGCGGATGTCAAACTACACTTCCGCCAATCGCTCACTGGAATCGCCGAATTTGTCGAGCTTTAGGCCGAATTTGTCCATGAGGGACAGGTAGAGGCTGCACATTTTGCGGTTGGGTTTGTCGAGGTAATCGAGAACTCGGCCGGTTTCCAGTTTGCCACCGGCTTTACCAAGGATCACGACCGGCAACTTGGTGGCGTCGTGGCTGCCAGTGTGCATGCTGCTGCAGTACATCAGCATGGAATTGTCCAGACAGGTTCGGTCGCCTTCCTGGATCGCATCCAGCTTGCTGGCGATGTACGCGTACTGTTCGATAAAGAAGCGGTTCACCTTCAACCAATCGTCGGATTCCTGGTGTGACAACAGATGGTGAATCATGTAGTCCACGTTGAGGTTTGGGAACCTCAAGGAAGAGTGGTCATTGTTGAGTTTCAATGTGCACAGACGAGTCGAATCCGTCTGGAAGCCAATAACCAAAATGTCGCACATCAGACGCATATGCTCGGCGATATCCTGTGGAATTCCGTCGGCAAGGCGTGGGATGTTCGGCTTGTCCAGTGTCGGCTTCCAGCCCTGCAGCTCACCTCGCTGGCCCGCTCGCGCGATGCGTTGTTCGACTTCGCGGACGGAGCTGAGATATTCGTCCAGCTTCTGCTGATCGCTGATGCTAATGGAACGTCGAAGAGCACTAGCGTCTTCAAGAACAGCATCCAGCACGCTCTGATCACCTTTTGCGGCTTCGTCTCGAAACAAACGATCGAATGCGAGAGCCGGATAGACTTCCAGCGGCGTTGGAGTCGTGGGCGACGACCACGAAATGTGGCTGCTGTAGAGCATTGAGTAATTCTTGTGGACTGACGGATTCGCCTTCTCGCAGCCCAGGACAAGACTCGACACCTTCGTCGTTTGGCCGTAACTTTGGGCCAACAACTGGTCGATGCTCGTTCCGCTGCGGATGCCGCCACCGGCTTCCAAAGGAGCGCCGCTCAACAGATTGCCGGTTTGAGAGCTGTGAATGTTGCCCTTCAATGCTTCTTCGTTGTACAGCCCCTTGATGAAGAGCAGTTTTTCGCGGTGAGCGTTCAGCGGTTCCAGAACTTTGCCAAGTTCCATGTCCTTGCCAACGCCTTTGGCCCACCAATGATCCTTGTGAAAGCCATTGCCGGAAAATAGTACGGCCATTCGGATCGGGGCTTCCCCAGTGGCCGCCGTTGTGCCGGCTTCGTGCCCCCAGACTCGCAGAGATTCCATCCAAGGCACCGCCATGGAAACGCCAAGGCCTCGAAGCAGCGTACGGCGACTCGTAAGAAATGCAGTCATTGTTTTGATTCTTGGGCGGGAAGTGAGGAAGGACGTGGAAACAACATGATACGAAGTCACTGGGCTTCTGTCAGGCGGGAAAACTAAAAAGCG
This sequence comes from Planctomycetota bacterium, assembly GCA_031377305.1. Lineage (GTDB taxonomy): Bacteria > Planctomycetota > Planctomycetia > Planctomycetales > Planctomycetaceae > SXXK01. The sequence continues at coordinate 2,025 of JANMEV010000287.1, forward strand.
TCCACAGCGCGTCGTCGCGAACCTCGGTCGCGTCCCGTTTTACCAAAATGCGTTGTTGACTTGCTGAAACGCCTGAGGCTGGTGAAACTGCAGAGCGTCTGACCGTGGCGCGGTGTAAGTTCGATGCGACGTCCGAATCACGCTGATGTGGGCGAGCGGCGGGGTGTCAGTCCTCCGATTGCGTTGTGTGCTCGGAGGGCTCACGCCCTGCCGCTCGCCGGACACTTCCGCGGCCGAGCGTGTTTAGTAATTTGCTTATCGTAGCTCTGAATTCCGTAAGTTCCGCTTAAAGCTCACCTTGTTGTTCATCATTCCTATCAAATCCTCAGGGAGTTCCTCCATGTCCCGCCAGAATCGATCTGATCGTCGTTCGTTTCTAAAAAGCACGTCCGCCATTGCCGCTTCGTTGTATGTCGGTTCGTCAGCTCGAGCGGCGTCTCGACTGGACAAGCTTCGGGTTGCGGTGATCGGATGCGGTGGCCGTGGTGGCGGAAATCTTCAGTCGGTGTCATCTGAGCACATTTCTGCGCTGTGCGATGTCAATCGAAACAATTTGAATCGAGCTGCGGAAGCCCACACACAGGCTCGAATGGATTCAGACTTCCGACGAATATTTGACCACGCCAATGAATTCGACGCTGTAGTGGTCAGCACTTGCGAGCATACTCATGCGTTCGCCACACTTCCCGCTCTGCAGTTGGGTAAACACGTCTACTGTGAAAAGCCGCTAACGCACAACATCTACGAGGCTCGAATTATTCGTGAAGCGGCCGCCACGGCGGGCGTTGCGACTCAGATGGGCACTCAGATTCACGCGGACAACAACTATCGCCGCGTGGTGGAACTCATTCAGACAGGAGCTATCGGCAAGGTCTCTGAATGTCATGTTTGGGTTTCGCGAGCCTGGGGATTGCAGTCTGAAGCGGAGTCAAAAAAGCACGGAGACATTGTTTTTGTAAATGAGCGTCCAGCGACTGCCGATCCGATTCCACCAGAACTCGACTGGGATCTTTGGCAGGGACCTGCTCTGGAACGTCCCTACAACAACATCTACTTTCCGGGTCCAAAGTGGTACCGTTGGTGGGACTTTGGGAACGGAACGATGTCCGATTTGGGAAGCCACTGGGTAGATCTGCCGTTCTGGGCTTTGAAGCTAAAGGCACCAAAGACGATCGAAGCGTTTGGCCCTCCAGCGAGCCCGGAGATTGCTCCGGCTTCGATGCATGTTCGCTACGAATACGCAGCGGAAGGAGAACAGGCGGAAGTCGGGTTAACCTGGTACCAGGGTACTCACAAGCCGGAGATCCTGTCGTCGGGAAAGATTCCCGCGTGGGACAGTGGCGTGCTGTTCATCGGCGACAAAGGAATGCTGTTGTCTGATTATGGAAAGTACGTGCTGCTTCCAGAAGCGGACTTCAAAGACTTCAAACCGCCGGAACCCTTCATTCCGAACTCAATTGGACATCATCAGGAATGGATTCACGCCTGCAAAACGGGCGATCCCACAACCTGCAATTTTGAGTACGCTGGCTGGCTGACCGAAGCAAACCATCTTGGGAACGTTGCCTACCGAGTTGGCAAAAAGCTTGAATGGAACGCCGCGGAAATGCGAGCGACGAATGCTCCGGAAGCTGACAAATTCATAAAGCGTCAGTACCGCAAAGGCTGGGAGTTCCCCGGCAAGTGACTTATGGGAATTTTCGACGTCGCAGCGCGGACCTGAGACACATCAAGCTCATAGGCTGATCTGTGTCAGGTCAGCATTCCTGCACGTCGTGGGATCATGCCGCGTGGATCCGGAAAACAGTCGGCTTGAGCCTTATGAGCAAACAACGTGCTCGGAGGGCTGACGCCCTGCCGCTCGCCGAACGATTCGTTTCCGGCCTCGCAATTGCTTAACTCGTTGCTGATACGAGTTCGTCCAACTGCGGCTACGGCAGCGATCGAAACCGTGTTTCCCGCAGCACGCTCACCATCAGAATCAAGGCCAGGCCGGAACCTGCGAACCAGTTGAACAACTCGGTGTACTCAGAGAACTTCTTTTCCTCGAACTCGCACTTTTCCATCGAATCGATCTGGGCGTAGACCTCTTCAAGTCCCTCAGAATCCTCCGCATGAAAGTAGGTGCCGCCGGTAGTCTTCGCGACGTCACGCAGGAGTTCTTCGTCGATTCGAAACTGAGCAGGAACCAGCACTGTGCGGCCAAATTCGTCTTCCTGCGGCATGGGCACAACTCCGTTTCGGCCGATTCCAATCGAGTAGATCCTGACACCCAGCTCTTTTGCGATTGAAGCGGCTTCGCGCGGATCCACGACCCCGGCGTTGCTATCACCATCAGTCAATAGCACCAGGACCTTGCTCTTAGCTTTTGCATCACGCAGTCGATCAACTCCAAGTGCGATTCCGTCACCGATCGCCGTTGCTAATTCTTCCTGCAAAGCCTCTGCGTTTATGACTCGCCCGCGACGATCCCTGATCGGCTTAGGAATACTCAGCCCATCGACGATATCCACCAGCGCTCCATGATCGAGCGTCAGCGGGCACTTGCTGTCCGCGAAACCGCCAAATGCGATCACTCCGACAAGATCGTCTTTTCGCCCCTTTAGATCACTGCTTCGCGAACCCAACACGAATTGACTGATTACGTCTTTGACGGCTTCGAGGCGGTTGACGTCCTGCCCTTCGAGTTGAAAATCCAGCGCTTCCATCGAGCCGGAGACGTCCAGCACAATTTCGATCGCGATTCCTTCGCCGGTGATACGAGATTCAGACTTGCCGGATTGCGGCCTTGCCAAGGCCACCACGACGCAGCACAAGCCCAGTCCGTAAATCCACGGCAGGCTCCGTCGGACTTGCTGCATGAAGGTCACCGGAAGAGTTTTCAGATCCGCGATGCTGGAAAAAACAGCCGCAGGCCGCCGGTGTCGCCGAGATTGCATCCACAGCAACAACCACACGACAGGCAGAAGAAGCAACCAGAACCAGGAATAGAAGCGAAATGAGTCCATGTGCGGATTCTAGTGAATTGGCACACACGTCAAGTATGTCGCCAGATCCTCGGTGAAGCGGCTGGAAAAGGCACGCGATTGTGCGACTTCAGCTCGTTCAGCGATCTCAGGGCTGACTCGAAGCAGCTCGTTTGCAGCGAATGAAATCTGATTTCTTCGAACCGCCGAGGTGTCCTCCTGAAACGCAAACAGCCTCGGAAATCCGAGGCTGTGCAATGCGGAATTGATCTTCCTGTCTTTGCGGACCGCTGACTATGGAGACGCCAGCTTCTTGTTCAGGTCGTCAAGTTCGTTGTTGGTATCGATGGCATAAACCAATGCTGTCACCGAGGTCGCCAGCAAGCCCAGTGTTACAACGTCGATCAGACCGAAGCCTGAGCTTGTCGGAGGGCAACTGGCTGCCTGACCGGCGTAAGGATCGCAAGCCTGACCGCGGACAACTTTTTCGTCTGCTGCGACAACGAAGCCTTCGACAGCACTTTCCGGTGCTGTTCCGTTCTTCCAAAGTCGCACTGGAGATGACATGGATCCAACCACAACATCGTGAGCACCGCCACGAACTCCAGTCACCAGGAACTCGCCCTGTGAGCCGGTTGTCGTGCGGGCAATTGCGGTGCCCTGATAGCGAAGTTCAACAGGAGCATTTTCTACCGGTCGGCCTTCCGACGTGTAGACGACTCCCTGAAACTCGTTCTGCCGAGTCAGCTCAACATCGCGAGCGACTTGCACCGTCTCGCCTTCAAAGGCGATTGCGGTGTTGGACAACAGCATTCCGACGCACACTGCGATGCTGGCGACCCTGTAAAGAATCTTGTGTTTTCGCATCTCTATGAGACCTTCTTCGAATCCTCGGAGTGCAATCGCCAGGTGCTGACAGATCGCGTAAAATCCTTGTTGTCCTTTTGATCGGCAAAGGCAGAAACGGCGCTACAATCGGAACAGACATAAAATTTGAATTCTGCGGAAAAACTGGACCGATGCTGTTTCTGCCGATGTGCGGCGTCTGACTCGAAGACTAATTATGGATCCTCCTTCGCAAAAATCCCCCAAAGGACGAGGTGCTACTGGCAACCCGGCGAATCGCTTTCTGCCAGTGGTTCAGGAGGCAGACTTCGAACAACTGGAGTTCGACGACGAGTTCCTGCATGAACAGGAACGCCCAAAGACTCGCTATTTTGCAGACACCTCGAAGTCGATCATTTCTGAAAATGACAGCCCTGACATTCCATTTCGCTACAGTCTGAATCCATACCGCGGCTGCCTGCATGGCTGCAGTTACTGCTATGCCCGACCGACTCACGAATACATGGGACTCAGCGCCGGGCTGGATTTTGAAACGAAGATCTTCGTCAAAACTGATGCCGCAAAGTTGTTTCGAGACTGGCTCGCGCGACCATCCTATGAATGCCAGCCGGTCATGTTTTCAGGTGTTACCGATTGCTATCAGCCGATCGAACGCAAACTGCAGATCACTCGCCAGTGCCTTGAAGTCGCCGTTGAAGCCCACCAGCCAGTTTCGCTGATTACCAAGAATTCCCTCATCACACGAGATGCGGATTTGTTGGGTCGTCTAGCCTCTCTGCAACTTTGCAAAGTTGCGATCAGCATCAATAGCCTCGATCAATCACTGACCAAAGTGCTTGAGCCTGCGTGTACGTCTCCCGCTGGCCGCCTTGAGGCGATTCGGAAACTTTCAGATGCTGGCATCCCGGTGCATGCGATGGTGGCTCCCGTCATTCCGGGGCTAAACGACAATGAAATGTCGGCGGTTCTGGAGGCTGCTGCCAAAGCAGGCGCGTCCTCCGCAAGTTACATCATGGTGCGTTTGCCGCTGGCTGTGGAAACAGTTTTCGTCGACTGGCTAAAGCATCATCGGCCGAGTCACGCTGGCAAGGTTGAGTCGCGACTTCGCAGCGTTCGAGACGGAAACCTCAGTCAAAGCGATTTCCATCTTCGTATGCGAGGCACCGGTGCTATCGCTGACCAAATCTCAGCATTATTCAAACTGAGTCGAAAGCGAGCAGGATTAGTCGACACGCTGCCCCCTTCACGCACAGATTTGTTCAAACCGCCGACGACATCCTCAGGGCAAATGCACCTGTTCTGAGAACCGTTTTGCGGATGGAAAGGCTTGCAATCAGGAAATGACCACGAGACCGCCGACAAAGGTGTCGATCAGGGAATTCGCAGTTCGATTGCCAACAGTTCCTGATCGCGATTCACCGTCAATGTGACTCGCTGGCCGCTTCGAATTGTCGCAAGCTGCTGCTGAAAATCAGTCACGCTGGTGATCACGCCATCGTTGACGAGCAGGATCAGATCACTTCGTTTCAGTCCTGCTCTTTCCGCCAGCGAGTTCGTCGCAACTGCATCCACAAACGCTGGCGTGCGTTCGACCACATTTGGCAGCATCGTCAGGCCGAAACGTGACGTCAGTTGCTGATCAGAAACCATTGGAACGTCGGCATTGGCATCCGCTGTTTTTGAGTCGACTTTTTTCCCTGACAGAATTGCGTCGACAACTGGTTTCAAGGTTGTCAGCGGCACAGCATAGTTGACCCACGTACGACTGGAAGCCTGACGAATCTCACGCCCAATCAATCCGACCGGCGTTCCAGAGAGATCGGTCAGCAAACCGCCGGCGGCTCCGGAATTGTTGGTGATGGCATCGATCAGCCACACCGGTGATTTGACGGGAAATTTCCAGCGACCCTGATTTGCTTCCAGAGGGACGCGGGCTGCAATGACGCCATGGACAACAGATACAGGTTCGTTTCCAGCAGCGACTCGAAACATGTTGCTGAAGGCATAAATCGACGAGCCGACTTCCAGATCGACGGACTTGCTGAGGTCCACAAACGGAAACGCTTCGCCTGGCTGAGTCTTCAGTTTCAACACGGCAAGATCATGCTCGCTACTTGTCCCAACAGCTTCGACCGAGAACTTCCGGCCATCCGCGACCACTGCCGTTAGAAATCCAGTGCTGACCAGGTGATTCCAGACAGTCAAGACATGACCATCTTTTGAAATAATGACGCCGGTGCCATAGGAATCCAGATTGCCGATGCCTGCGCCAAACAGCTTTACGATGACTGGCTGCCGCATCGCCAAAACCTCGGTCGGCGACAGAGCGTCCTGACTGGCGTGAGCCGTTGTCCCCTGGAAGACCGGCAGCAGAATAAAGAGGGCAAAGATGATATTCATGGATTGCATGGTTTGCGATTCGCGGGGTCCGTATTGACACTCATTCGTTGCAGATCAAGAACTACTTTACCGTCACATTACCAGTGGTCAGCCACTTCAATTCTTCTTTGGCTCCCGAAATCATACCGATCCGTCCCGGAAACACGGCTTCGCCTCGATCGGCCCAATCTTCGAACAGCAGACGCGCTTCATCCATTCCCTGCGAGTATTCCACGTCGACTCCAACAGGCAACGGAGAGTCTTCAGAAAAGTACCAGCGACACGTTCGAGTTCCTTCGCGAGTCACCAGGACGCTTACCGATTTTCCGAGCGGTAAATGAAGAGTGCTTCCCATTGCGAGCTGCTCAGTAAAGGCAGCCGCGTCACCGCTTAGAAGCTTCCGCAACTGGAGCATGGCGATGAGAAATCCAGGCAACTGAGGTGCTTCTTCCTCTGGCTTGGGCTCAGATGCATTCTGCAGGTAAGGTGTCCCGTTGAGCTTCAATCCGGCGACGGCAGGACCAATCGCAAGTTCACCAGTCAGAGCAGCATCTGCTCCTGAACCGGCCATGCCGATTTGCCAGACCATCGACGATTTCCCTTTGTCTCCTACTCGTTCCCGCATTGGGTCGAGCAGTCGTTTCTGCTGAATCTCATTGAAGTGAAAATTACAGAAACCGTCTCGCTGCACGAACAACTTTTTCAGTTCCGCGGATAGTTCTTCAGGGGCAAGCTTGCCATCTGCCTTTTCTTCGTCCTGCTCTTCCGGGTTCTCTTCCTGTTTGGGTTTACGTTCTTCCGGAAGATCGGGAGCCTTTCGAAACGCGTGCAAAGGACGCAGTCGAATAGTGGCCTCGTGCAAACCGTCTTTGTCTCGCCAAGCCAGCGGCAGCCGAGTGCCTTCCGGATAGATCCCCAGCACATTCTGAAAATCATTCGCCGACCGCAGAGAACGCCCCGCAAACGACACGATCTGTGCTCGAGGTCGCAAACCACGTCGCCAGGCGTCCGAGACCTCTGACACCTGACTGACAACAACCTCGCCGTCGGACGAGGTTTCTACCGTAAAGTCAGCGACGCCGTGATCGACGATCAAGCCGCACTTCAGATGGTCAATGAACAGCTTGACCTGATTGACGCTGATCGCATACGCCGCTCCTGAGTTGACTCGACCTCGTTTTTCAAACGACGCTCGGCCGTTGATGCCGATCCAGCGTCCATTGATGTCAAACAATGGCCCGCCGGAATTTCCGGGATTGATTGATGCATCGATTTGAATGCAGTCGGTGTACTCCAGAAAGGTGTTCGCCGGATACTGATATCGCCGAATGCCGCTGGCGATTCCATAGGTCACGGTGGGAGTAAAGTCAGATGCCAGCAGGAACGGGTTCCCCAACGCCATGACTTCATCGCCGGCGTGCACCTGATCGCTGTCGCCCTGATCTGCAAATTGAAAATCCGTTCGTCCCTGAAGCTGAATCAACGCAACATCACCGGTTGGGTCGATGCCCACAATGACACCGTCGTAAAGCTTGCCATTGCTCAGCCCGCATTTCATGAACGAACCGGAGCCAGACGTGACGTGATAGTTGCTGATGGCATACCCATCGGCCGAAATCAGCACTCCGGATCCGCCGCCTTCGCCGCTGGATGCCATGACGCACACCACGCTCGACGATATGCGGCTGATGGTTTCAACTCGCGCGGCCTGGCGATCTAAAAGTGATTGCTGCGCGAGAACACTGGCCGATGGAACCAGAGCGAGACTAAGAACACCGACAGCCCACAGAGAGCATCGCTTCGTCGTGCAACGTTTTCCGCACGCTCGCAGGGCATTCCGATTCGACATTACGGCACATCCTTTTTGATCACCAGTTTCGCGTCCGCCAGATCCAGCCAATCGCAGACGCTGTCGCCGTCACCGAAATCCACAAGCACTGTCAGCGTCGAGACGCCTTCGAGCGGCACTCGCACGGGAATCGGCTCTTCGGCAGAGCCAATAAGCTTTTCAAACAGTGCGGCTCCATCGCCGGAGATCTTCAGCGAAACGGCGTGTGAACCGTTGAACGCCACTTCATCATCCACCCCAACGAGGCTCTCGAACGTTGAAAACCGTCCGTCCAAAGCCCACGACATTTCGGTGCGGGAATGAATGCAAAGCCCCTTTGAGAACTCACGACCTCGCAGTCGCAGCTTTGCCTGACGTTGAATGGTTGTATCGCGGCGAGGCCCGAAGAGGAGTTTCTGTTGTTCTTCATCGATCAGGCCAGCCAGCAGGCTTCCTTCAGGATCGACACCGTCGAATCGCTCTTCCAGCGAAACCAAATCCGAGAGGAACTGAATTCGATTGCTGCTAAGATCGATCTTTTGGATCTGATCGAGGGCCACTGAAAAGACTTGTCCCCAGCCGCATTCGATCTTCAGCGAACCGCCGTCAAGCGTGATAGACCTGGCCGCGATCGTATTACCGGCGGAACTGGTCACCACGGCTCCGGGCCTCGGACTTTTGGCCGACTCTGCTCCGGTTGCCACCTTGGCAAACACGATGCCGTAGACTCGCGAAGCCGGAACGGGGATCGTATCACCGTCCAGAAGGAACTCGGTCTTTTCCGAACTGATCGAACTGACAACGCCCGCAAGAAAGTCCAGACCCGAACCATCTCGCTTGGCAACGATCAGTAGATCTCTGTCGGAATCTCGTTTGAGAAACGTATTCCATTGCTCACGAAAAGCCGGGTTGTCGGCAAGAAGCCTCACTGACTCAACAGCGTCCGCTTCAATATCCAGCTTCCCCAATCCGTCGGCCTGCATACTCAGCTGCCTCGCGGTGCGAGCGACGGCCGAACCATGCAACTGACTGCCATCACGAAGAACCAGCAACTGCGGTTCCTGTGAAGCCGCGACCGTGACAGCGGGAAACTCGATCGCCATGACATCTGAAATCGGAACCTTGATGTCTGCCCTGTTTTCCGCCATCACAATTTCGGTGGTTGAAATCGCCGATAACGCACCATTGTGAGACTGTCCGTCCAGCATTGATACTTTTGCATCCGATGGAGCGACCAATAGCATCATTAGCGAAAGAAACTTCATGAACTTTTTCTCCCCCGAATCCACTTCATCGCATGCGCGGTGCGAGTTACCAATACCCCAGCTACCGTCCGTATCACACTTGACGGCTACTTCTTCTGCTCCGCAATTCGCCGAGTATATCGACTAATGGCATCAAGAAAATTGGGTGGGAACTGTTGTCGAATCAGTTCCCGTGCCTGAGCTTCCGCCTCCTTGTCGAGCATTCCCCAGCTACCGTTTTCCGTCAATTCCTTGCGGTCCGCATCTCCATCGCCCTTCGAGCCTTTGATCTGACTTTGAGCGGCTCCCTGCTGGCCAGGTTGATTCTGCGGACTTCCTCCACCCTGACCATCCTTCTGCTGTTGTTGTTGCTGTTGTTGTTTTTCCATTTCCTCCAGCAACTTGTCCAAAGCAGCAATGACTTCCTCTTCCCTCTTCTGAACCGGGTCATCCGCCTTGCCTAGATCCAAACGTCGCTGAACGTCAGACATTAAACGGGCGACCTGCGGCAATCCTTCTTCATCAAGCCCCGCTTCCACTTTCATCAATTCCGCCACTGTCCGAAATCGGGGTGGCACGTCCAACGTGCTATTCAGCAGCAGGCTGATATCGTTTCTTGCGTCGGCAGGCTTCAACAACCGGAGTCGGCAGATGGCTCGATAGAAAAACAAGCTGGCCGGATCGACGACTTTCTCCGGATCGAGCCCTTCCAACATCGATATGGCTTCGTCAAAGAAGCGATGCTGAGTTAACCAACGAGCCTGATACAGTTGCACCTGACTCCGGAAGAATTCATCCGACCGTGCACCCTCAAAATTGAGCGGCTGATGGGTTCCGTTGTTTCGAGTGGATTCAACCAGCAGCTTGACTGATTCATCCGCCAGGGCCAATGAATCGACAACTCGATCCAGAGTGTCTTCCGCCAACATCCCGGCCACCTGAGTCTTGTCGGCCCATAGAGATGTGATCTGCCGAGCCGTCGCTTCATCGACCTTTGCTCGAGCCAGCCACTGCAGCAGTTGGCTTTGAACCTGATCGATGGGCATTCGGCCAAACGCGGCTTTTCCATTTTGCGCCGTGTCCACCAGATTTGCGGCGGGATTCGCGGTCTCGTCAGTGATCGTGGCGACCGGCAAGTCGGCTGCCGACATCGTGACAGGGATGAGAATACACAGACAGAAACCGGCAATCGAAATCAGGGGCAATGAGCCGTTCATGGCACTTCTTTCTGCGAGTCAAGAGCGTCAACCGCAGGCCGCATCTTAGCTGCCCGTAAAGTAATTAGAAATGCCGGAGAGAACCCTTCGGTCTCAAATTGGCCATGCTGACATCTGACGGACTTCAATCGCAGTCATGGGAACCGTTTTGCCCGTTTTCGGCAATTTCAACCCCAAGAGACATCGAATGCCATTCACGGTCAGCTCAGGGTTGTGCTGGGCGTCTTGCGCCCCGCCTACAGTAGCCCGACCTGTCTCAGGTCGGGAACAACGCTTCGGACTTTTCATCTCACCACCTCCAAAACCAACGCGGCTTTGTCACACCACGTGCACGCCGACCAACGCGTTCCGTGGATTTCTTTTCTTGACGCTCTATCATTCCCGCATGCTACACCTTCAATCGTCATCTTCCGAACGCTGGCTTCTTCAGGTTGACAACCACCTGAACGAAGTACTGATCGATCACGCTCACTGCGAGCAGAAGGCAGCCGCCACGGCGATGGACCTGATGTTCGACTACGTGGAGAATGAAGGACTCTGCCGCGAGATGTCCGAAATCGTCCGCGAGGAACTTGAGCACTTTCAGTTGGTCCGAGACCTCCTGAAGCAACGAGGAGTTCGGTTCTACAGATTGAAGCCCGGAACCTACGGTCGCAAGCTGAAAGAACTCGTTCGTCGTCAGGAACCTCACCGAGCCGTCGATCGCCTTCTTGTCGGAGCCCTGATTGAAGCTCGCAGTTGCGAACGCTTCGTGCTGCTGCGAGATCATCTTTCCGAGCCGCAGTTGAAAGAATTCTACGGCAGCTTGTACGAATCAGAGGCTCGGCATCACGCGACGTACGTCCGACTTGCCAAAGACTTCGCCAGCAGCGAAGAAGTGAATAGTCGCCTGCAGGAACTGGCGATTCTGGAAGCTGCCATCATCGCGGAAGGCTGCGAACTGCCTCGCGTTCACAGCTGACCTCTCGCTACGGATGCTAGCGGCGAACGGCTGCGCACATGTAAATCCGGCGGCGTTTGCGAAAGGTGCTGCCGCGATGTCGGACAGGAATGTCCAACCTACATGTACGCGGACCGATGCTAACCAAACAACGATGCAATCGGTTGTCCCATGTCGGTCATTGGCACGGGGCGATCACCGTGGTAGAGATTTTTCGCGTAGTCGATTCCCAGCGCCGCATGAATCGTCGCAAAGAAATCGGGAACGCTCACTGCGCTCGATACAATCTTTTTGCCCAACTCGTCAGTCTCTCCGTATGCGCCGCAGTGTTTCAGTCCGCCGCCGGCAAGCACACAACTGAACGCGCTGCCCTGATGTCCTCGCCCGCCGCCACTGTCAAATTCCGGCGGCCGGCCAAACTCAGTGGTGATCACAATCAGAGTCTTATCAAGCAGCTTTCGAGATTCCAGATCGGTGATCAACGTCGCAACTGCCGTATCCAGTTCGGCGATCAAAGCGTGCTGCTGCAAAATGCCTTCGTTGTGAACATCCCAACCGGACCCATTGAGGAAATTCAGATTGTGAGCGACCTCGATAAAGCGAACACCGCGTTCCACAAGTCGACGTGACAACAGACAGCGCTGACCGAACTCACCGCCGTAGCGACTTCGCAAGTCGCCCGGTTCTTCGTCGAGCCGAAAACTGCGATTGAACTCCGGCCCGCTCAGTTTCAATGCCTGCGAAATCGCATCGTCGTAGTCATGCAGTTTCTGATCGTCGCCGCCGCCCTGGACCTTTCGCAGATCTGAAAGGAAGGACTCCCGACGCGATTGTCTCACTTCGGAAATCCCTTCGGGGCGAGACAATCCGGCTGGTCCCTGGCTGGTATT
>JANMEV010000290.1:0-2208 GCA_031377305.1 Planctomycetota bacterium
GACCGTATCCAAGCAGGGTCTTGTGACCGCTGTTCAGCGAGGCGAAGCGGCCGCACTTGTTCGTTTCGAAGGCAACTACGCTGCCGCGCCGCTGTCGATTCTTGGCAATCGAGACGGCTACGAATGGACTCCTCAGCCAGAGCAGAATTACATCGACGGACTGGTGAATTCCAAACTGCAGCGGATGAAGATCCTGCCTTCCCCGGCCGCCGATGACGCTGAATTCCTGCGTCGAGTCTACATGGATATCGCCGGCGTTCCTCCAGCCAGCGAAGAAGTGCTGGCGTTCATTGCTGACCCGACCGAACCGGTTGCCAAGCGAGCCGCCAAGATCGATCAACTGCTTTCAAGCGCGATGTATGTCGAGCACTGGACCTTGAAATGGAGCGACCTGCTTCTGAACCGTCGCAAGACCGTGACAGAACGTGGAGTTTGGTCGTTTCGAAACTGGATTCGTCAATCAATCGCGTCGAACAAACCGTTCAACGAGTTTGCGTCCGAATTGATGACAGCGTCCGGCAGCGCGTTCGAAAATCCCGCGGCCAACTATTTCCGCATCGCCCGCGAACCCAAGCTGGTGATGGAGAATATGACTCAGGTGTTTCTGGGGACGCGCTTCAACTGCAATCAATGTCATGACCATCCTTTCGAACGCTGGACTCAGCGACAGTACTATGAACTGTCCGCGTACTTTGCAGACGTTGGTCGTCGACCAATGCCGGATGGCGACGAATTCATCTTCACGATGGGCTCCGCAGCGCCGGTTCTCAACCCGGACACGAATCAACCGGCAGCGCCCAAGTTTCCTTTCGATCACACTGGAGGAATTGATGCCGCTGGCACTCGACGCGAACAGTTGGCTCAGTGGCTGACGGCGAAGGAGAATCCTTATTTTGCTCGCAGCATCGTCAATCGCTACTGGAGCTACTTCTTTGGTCGAGGAATCATCGACCCGGTCGACGACATTCGAGCGGGCAATCCGGCGTCCAATCCCGAACTGCTGGACGCGTTGACAAAAGACTTCGTCGCCAGTGGCTACGATCTGAAGAAGCTGATTCGCACCATCTGCAACTCGGCGACCTATCAACGCAGTCTGGATGCCGGTCAATGGAACGAAGATGATATGATCAACTTCTCACACGCTCTGCCTCGCAGATTGTCGGCCGAGCAGTTGTACGACGCCATCATTCAGGCGACTGGTGCTCCGCGAGCCTTGCCGGGTGTTCCAGCAGGTTTTCGAGCGGCCGAGCTGCCGGATTCGGAAGTCGAAGTCGCGTTTCTCGATATGTTCGGCCGAGCCCCGCGTGAGTCTCCCTGTGAATGCGAACGCACCAGCGATGTCAGCCTTGGCCAGACTTTGAACATGGTCAACGGCCCGACAATCGGTGATGCAATCGCTCATCCTCAGGGGATCATCGCCAGAACAGTGGCGGCCGGCGCGACGAACGAAAAACTAGTCGACACAATTTATCTGTCGGCACTCTGTCGCAAGCCATCTGCGGAAGAGATGACTCGCTCACTGGATTACTTCAAGACCGCCGGAGATCCTCAGGCGGCCGCTGAAGACTTGATGTGGGCGTTGATCAACAGCCCTGGCTTTCTGTTTAATCGATAAGTGAAATGACAACCGCCTACCACACGCTACGCTGGCAGGGAAATGCCAACGGGACGCTTTGTTTGATCGATCAGACCTTGTTGCCCGAGCGATTTGAAGAGATCGTTTGTTCAACCGTTGAGCAGGTCTGGGAAGCCATCAAAGTTCTGCGAGTCCGCGGTGCTCCGGCGATCGGCGTGTCGGCCGCGTACGGTGTCGTGTTGGGAAGCCAGTCGCACCGTTCGCAGTCCGTAGCTGAATTCCTTGCGAAAATTCAGCAGGTCGCCGACTACCTTGCGACAAGCCGACCAACGGCCGTCAACCTGTTCTGGGCACTCGACAGAATGACGGCGTTTGCGAAATCGTGTGCGGTTCAGTCCGGCGTGACGTCCGCCACATTGCATGATCAGTTGCTCGAACAGGCGATTGAGATCGATCGCGAAGACAAAGCCATGTGCTCGGCGATCGGGCGACATGGCAGCGAGTTATTGTCGTCGGGAATGTCTGTGCTCACTCACTGCAATGCAGGAGGCCTTGCCACAGCCGGTGACGGAACCGCTTTGTCGGTGATGTTTGCGGCCTTCGAAGCGGGTAAGCAGATCCATGTGTTCGCG
>JANMEV010000324.1:0-43348 GCA_031377305.1 Planctomycetota bacterium
CAAACGAGACCATTGGGCAAACGAGACTATTGGGCAAACGAGACTATTGGGCAAACGAGACTATTGGGCAAACGAGACTATTGGGCAAACGAGACTATTGGGCAAACGAGACTATTGGGCAACTCGAGAAACGAAGATCTCATCCAGAGTCAACGTCGACTCCTCCATCACCTGCGCGCCGATCGCTTCCGCCGCGTGACGCAGTTGCGCTGATTCACCGCTGCAGACATAGGTCCATTCGCTGCCGGAACCTTCGAATGACAGGGCTCCTGCGAGTGACGGTGGCTGCGACATCACTTGTTTGAATCGCAACGTCATCCGGCGATGCGACTCTTTGATGTCGTCCATGGTCGATGTCAGCATGATTCGTCCGTCATGAATGATGGCGACTCGATCTGCAACGCGTTCCACTTCGTCCAGCAAATGCGATGAGAAGAACACCGTTCGACCGTCGTCCGCAATCGTGCGGATGATCGACCCCAATATGTCGCGACGCACCACGGGATCAAGGCCTGACGAAGGCTCGTCGAGCACAAGCAAATCCGGTCGATGAGCCAGCGAGATCAGCAAGCCGGCTCGAGCTCGCTGGCCGCGTGAGAGCGACTTCACTCGGGCCTTCGGATCCAGCTCAAATGCCTGTCGCAATTCCTCAGCATAGGCGGGATCCCATTTCGGATAAAACCCCTGCGTGTATCGCATCAATTCATGAATGCGCATCCAGTTCGGAAGGTCGCGATCCTCGGACAGATAGCCAATCTTCCCGAGGACCTCGACGGGATTCTGCACTGGGTCGAGGTCAAACACCTTCACCGATCCCGTATGAGCCTTGAGCATCCCAAGTAGATGCCGGATCAGCGTCGTTTTCCCAGCGCCGTTGCCGCCGATGAGCCCGAACACGCCGCCGCGTGGAACGCTCAACGACAGATCATCCAACGCGACTTTGCTGTCAAACTTCCGCGTCAGATTCTGAATCTCGATGATCGGTTCAGACCCCGTTTCCACGTGACTATTCATTGTTGGACTCCTTCAGGCGAGAGGCGACGATCACCGCATGACGCTGATGAACCAGTTTCACCACGTCATCCAAAACAACATCCATCTGCAACGCTTCCGCCAGCAGTTGATCAATTCGATCCGACAGAATCTTCAATCGTTCACGACGAGCTAGTGGCGATCCCTGGTCGGTGATGAACGTTCCGGCCGTGCGACGCTTCTCAACAATACCGACTTGCTCAAGTTCACGGTACGCGCGGGCAATCGTATTAGGATTGACTACAAGGGTCTCGGCCAGAGTCCTGATTGGCGGCAATTCATCGCCCGCCGACAAACGCCCGGCGGCAACCTGATACTTAATCTGGTTGACGACCTGCAGGTAAATCGGCACTCCGTCATGAGCATTGATGTGAATCTGCACGGCTCAAACCTCCCAAATACATATTGTATCACTACAATAATACAATAACACGCGGGATGGTCAAGCGGGAATCAAAAAAATGACCTGTCGCCTCTCGTCATAGATGGCGGAAGTTCTGAATCGCTGGCGTGAGAATGTACTTTCACTGTGTCAGCATCATACTCAACGAATACGTCAACATGTCGTCGACGTTCGAGAAGTGATGGATGCCGCCGAGATCGCTGCGAGCTCAGATCGCGGGAAACTGGAGCGGCAGGCTCATTCGTTATTGGTTGTGCGGCATTCAGACTTCTGTGAGAATCTTCGCCAAAGCAAATGCGATCTGAATCGGTCGCAAAAGTCGGACCGTACTTCATCCTCTCAAGCAACGAAATCAAAACCATGAGCTCCGCAGATCAGAAACAGATTCCCAACTCCAATCGAAAACTGGTCTGGACTGGGCGAGTGATTTCCGGGCTGCTTGCGTTAGCGTTTGGCATGAGCGGCCTGATGAAGCTGAAAGGCGGCGCGGAGTTCGCCGAAGGGACCGCGAAACTGGGCCTGCCGGAGTCAATGCGGATCCCTTTGGCAATTCTGGAGCTGACCTGCCTCGCCTTTTACCTGTTTCCTCCCACATCGGTCATCGGAGCAATCCTGCTGTCCGGCTATATGGGTGGCGCGATTTGCACGCATTGGCGAGTCGGCGACGCGTTTCCTGTGCATATCGTTATCGGCATTCTGATCTGGCTGGGCGTTTGCCTTCGTGAGCCTCGTCTGTGGGCCGTTATACCATGGCGACGACGTTAGGCTGCGACGTGAAGAATCTCCTGTGGAAAGTCCGTCGCCGCATTCAAGCGGTCTTGCAGGAATATTTTCGCCAGGATTTTGCATCGCTCAGCGAATGGCCTTTACCAGTTGTTTTTCAGGAGACCATTCGCGATGCAAAATCAGGCACAGTTCTTTGTCGGTTGGGGAACACTTTCGCTGATCAACGCCGGCCTGGCACAAGCCAAGGGGCGTAGCGGGCTCCTTTGGTGGCTGGCTTCAATTTTTCTGGGCCCGCTTGCCACATTTTTGATCGTCGTTGTGTCTCCGGTGCAGAAGCCGACACATTAGCCGTCAACGGCAGGAAGCACGTCATGTAGGCGGTAGACAGAAGCTCGTCTGGCCATCGCACTCACCAATGCCCATGATGGCTCGCAGACGATTGTGGTTTTCCGCAAGATCATGCAGATGATCGTACGTAAAGTTGCACCCGAGTCGAACGCCTGCGAGCACCATGATGTGCCTGTAGTCCATGCCCGTTCGGCCACAGCCGCTGCGTGTGTCGGCGTTGAAATCTTCTTCAATGAGCTTCACCACTGCGGCCATGGTTTCGGCCAATTGGGTTAGCATTCTGCCACGTTCAGCCAGCTGCCATGTTTGGGTGTATGAACTGTGTTTCGCAGTCAGCGTAGCGCGTGTCCATCAGGTGAGCCACTTCAATGGCCCAGTCGCATGGCGATCACTTTCAATTCACTCACAATTTTGCTGCACTCCTGACGCTCCGCATCAGACAGCCGCACGATATACTTCTTGTTCATCGGAACCTCCTTGTGAAAGGTAGGTTCCACTATTTGCAGCCACTGACTCAACCACAATTCTTAGATCTGACGGGGCACTACTTCGACGCCTGATGATGGGCTTCGACGAACCACAGCCACTTGTCGATGCCGCGAGTTACCTCCGTGAACAGGTCGGCCGTCACTGCGTCTTCGAGTTCATCGGCTTCCGTGATTGTGTTGCGGGACTCATAAGCAAACGTCGACAACGCATGAGCCACCGCATCGACGTGCGCGCAGCCATCGCCAATGCTGGATGGGTACTCGGTCAGTCGTGAACGGGCAGCGGCACCTCGAACCGTTCCTTCGGCTGTTCCGCCAAGCTGCACGATTCGCTCGGCGATCATATCAACGTATGGTTCAATCGCTTCGCTGACCTTGTCGAACAGTTCGTGTAGGCCGATGAAGTTCGGTCCCTTGACGTTCCAGTGAGCCTGCTTCAACTGCAGTTGCAGGTCAATTGCTGACGCGAGCCGTTGGTTCATCAGTACGTTAAGAGCCGTGCGGCGAAGCAGCGGAATATCATTTTCGGTTTCGTACATTTCACTGGACTCTGCGAGGATGGAGATGGTTGTATTCATGAGAATGAGGTCCTTTGTTTGAGAGAATGGATGAGGTGAATGCGCTTACGAATCCTGAAACACACCCGCGGCTAGCGTCTCGCGGCTCACAGGTTGACTATGCAATTGCAGCGACGGGTTCATCGATCAGGAACAGATCCGTCTTCGTCGCGCCGGAACTGCCAAGCAGAAGCTTCGCTCGTTCAACTTCTTCCGGCGAGCCATGAGCCACCATCAGGAACTGACCTGACTTAATGCTGGCTTCGTAGGCAACGATACTGTTGTTTGGAATGCCGATGCTCACGAGCGCGGCTCCAAGAGCACTGAACCCACCAACGACGACGGCGCTTTCCAAAGCTCCAACGATGGCGGCGACAAGCGGTCCGGCGACAAGCAGAGGACCGATGCCCGGAACAAGAAAGAAACCCGATCCAAACAGCAAAGCCCAAAATCCTCCCCAGAAGGCTCCCTGAGTACCCCAGTAAAGCATGCGATCGCCCGCGTTGTAGTAGCCAACGACGTTTTCTTCTGTGTGATAGCCCTGGCCGACGATCGACAGCAGCTTCATATCAAAGCCGGCTTGCTGCAGTTCCTTGACAGCTTCTTCGGCCTGAGAGTGCGTGTTGAACGTCGCAATCACGCTGTTTTTATGATGGTGAATTACCGCGTTCGTATTCTGCTTCATCTGAGCACGTCCTTTTTCGAGGGCATAAAAAAAGCCGACGTGACAGAACACCCGAAGGTATTCAATCACGTCGGCTTACTTAAAAACTGGCCGCTCACAATTGAGCTGCCATTTTTTGGTCGTCCGACGACCTGACATTCCTGTTCGCAAAGAGCTTTAACTTCCGCGACTTCAGACTGATCTTCGCAAGGCCCACAGAATTAGCAACGTCAATCGTTTGCATCTGAAGGAATAATGGAAGATGACAGGAAAGTTCAGGGACAGAATCGTCGCCTTCGTTGAATGTTCAACGACGATGAAATGCGAGTTTCAGCAGCCACCGGACGATAATACACGATTCGTCAGAAAACCGGACACTAAAGCGTACCGGCTGATTTGTTGCTGTCTGCTTTTTACGTCGTAACCGAGGCTAACGGAGCCAGCGATCCGCCTTCGTTTTCGAAACTGGCAATGGCTTCTGCGTCGGCGGATACCACTGGTGCTCCGACGTAGCGTCTGGGCCAAACTTCCAACAGTACTGTCGTGATTGTTAGGGCAACCGGGCCAAGAATTAACCCGGCGGGGCCAAACACAAGGATGCCTCCCACGACGGAAATAAAGGCCAGGACCGTATGTAATTGAAGGCGATTGCCGACAAGAATGGGGCGCAGGAGATTGTCGATCGTCCCAACAACAAACATGCCCCAGATCGACAGAATTGCCGCCTGTCCCCAGTGGCCATCGATTAGAAGGAAAAACGCCGCTGGCAGCCACACAATGAATGCACCAAGGATCGGGACGATTGCGAGCAAGCCCATCACAACGCCCCACAACAGCGGTGCCGGCAGATCCAGCCACCAGAACATCAGACCACCGAGCAGCCCCTGAACCGCAGCGACCATCAGTGTTCCGTAGATCGTGGCATGAATCGTATCACCGACTCGTGCGAACAACCGGTCCATTTCCGGCAAGGTCAGCGGCAGGACATCTCGAAGCACTGCGATTCCTGCACGCCGATCTCGAAGAAAGTAGAAGAGCAAATAGAACGTCAACAGCAGACTCATCACTTCCACAACGGACCCGCGCACAACGGATGCACCCGTGGTGCTCATCCATGTGACGCCAGCCTTCACCGTCTCCGGAAGATTTTGCTGCTCCATCCAGTCCGCCAGTGGTGCCAGGCGAGGATGAACTTCCAGGGCTCGTCGCCATTCGCCTGATTCAATTCGCGTGTTGACCAATCGTGCGCCGTTGGATGCTTCCAATACCAGCCGCTGACCGACAAACGTTACCAGCGTCAGAACGACAAGTCCGATCATCATTACTGAGATCGCTGCCGCGATGTTGCGATTTCTGATTTTCGACTCCACCCATCTCTGGAGCGGCACAAATACGACTGCAAGAGCCAGCGCCCATGTGATCGACGCAATGAAAGGCTCTGCAAGAAGGTAGCACAGATAGAGCCCAAACGCAGTGGCTGTCATCAGAACAAAAATCTGCACATGATTGCGCGATCCCCAGTCGTGTGCCACGGGCAAAGCGGCTCCGGTGCCTGTCGAGGTGGTTGTCTTGACCGAACGTTGAACGACCCGAGCAGAGTCTTCGCCTTCCTCGGCGACGAGTTCAATAACAGTTACTTCCATGGCATGTTCCACGTCCTCCGGCGTGAGGCTGGATGGTGTCGGGCTGTCGATGACAGTAAGCACTGAAGTCATGAGATGCACTTTCGAGCTGAACTGAGCGGCGATGGTGTTCATTGGCCGCAGTGCGACCCGGGTTGTTGAACCTGTGAGCCGCAAAGCGATAGCTGCGGGTGTCTGCTGGAAACACAAAGGTTGAACACCCGCGGCTAGCGCCTTGCGGCTCAAAAAGGGGATCAAAAATGGGGACACATCACACGTCAGAGACTCGCACAATCAGTTTGCCGAAGTTCTTGCCTTCTAACAGTCCAATGAAGGCCTTCGATGCGTTCTCAAGACCGTCAACGATGTCCTCGCGGAACTTCACCTTTCCTTCCTGAACCCAGGTACTCATTTGATCGAAGAACTCTCGGTAGCGATCTCCATAGTCGTCGAAGATGATGAACCCCTTGACGGTCACGCGTTTGGTCAGAATCGTACGAGTCAGCAACGGCAATCGATCGGGACCAGTCGCCGAAGCCGTGTCGTTGTAGTGCGAGATCAGTCCGCACAGAGGCACACGAGCCTTCGCATTCAGCAGCGGAAGGACCGCATCGAAGACCCTGCCGCCGACGCTTTCGAAATAGACGTCGATGCCACCATGACACGCAGTCGCCAGTTGAGCCGCGAAGTCCTCGGCCTGGTGATCGATGCACGCGTCGAAGCCGAGTTCGTTCGTAACGTAGTCGCACTTTTCCTGTCCGCCCGCGATGCCAATGATGCGACATCCGTGGATTTTTGCGATCTGTCCCACGACTGACCCCACGGCTCCGCTGGCAGCGGCCACGACGACCGTCTCGCCGAGCTTCGGCTTTCCGATATCGAGCAATCCCATGTATGCTGTAAAGCCAGGCATGCCCAGCACTCCCAGAGCCAGCGATGGTTGCGGCATCTTCGGATCGAGTTTCGTCAGCCCCGTGCCATCGGAAACTGCATGGCTTTGCCAGCCCGATTGCCCAAGGACCAGATCGCCTTCGTGATACGCCGGATGATTTGATGTCTCAACTCGCGAAACCGTTCCGCCGACAATTACCTGACCAACTTCGACAGGCGCAGCATAGGAGGGAGAATCACTCAGCCGACCTCGCATGTAAGGATCCAGCGACAGATAGAGCGTTCGCAACAGCAACTGCCCTTCGTGCGGCGTCGAGGCGGTGAGCTCTTCCAGTCGGAAGTTGTCGACGATGGGTTTACCGATCGGGCGGGAGTTCAACACGATCCGATGATTGATCGGGGTCTCCCCAGGAAGACTTGTCAGCGTTTCGAGTTCCAGCGTGTCAGGTTTTTTCATGAGATTATGTCCGTTAGTAATTGGTAAGAGGATCAGGAAAAGACTGGAAAAAGTGTTAGAGTGTGATCGGGACACATGGGGTTACTTCACACCATTGTGTTGACTGCGAGTCGACAACCTTTGCAGCAACTTGACAAACTCGACAGCCGCAACAGGAATGAGTGAACAGCCAGTGATCACGCCCCAGTCGGCCAGTGTTGGCGGAGCTGTGTGGAGCACCTTTTGCAACAGCGGCACATAGACCGCCGCAACCTGGAGCATCAAACAGATCGTTACGGCCGCCCAAAGCCAACCGTTGGTGAATAGCCTGTCGGTAAACGCCGATCGTCGTTGCGAACGAGCATTGAAGGCGTGGAAAACTTGTGACAACGCCAGCGTCATGAATGCCATCGTTGTGGCTTCACGCAGGCTCGCGCCAGTGCTCCCGTGCCATCGCAATCCAACTGCAAATGAGAGAAGGGTGACAATCGCCAGCAAGACACCTTGCCAGGCAATCATGCCAACAAACGGTAACGTGAGCAGCGATTCCTGAGGATCGCGTGGCGGGCGTTTCATGACATCAGGTGCCGAAGGTTCCAGCGCCAGTGCGAATGCCGGAAAGACGTCAGTGATGAGGTTGAGCCACAGAATCTGCAGTGCGACCAGCGGCAATGGCCAGCCGATCATTAATGCGATGAAGACCGTCAGAATTTCCGAAAGGTTGCAGGAGAGCAGATAGTGCAGAAAGCGAAGGATGTTTGCATAGATGATTCGCCCCTGCTCGACGGCTCCGACGATGCTGGTGAAATTGTCGTCGGTGATCACCATGTCGGCGTTCTCCTTGGCAACTTCGGTTCCGTTGATTCCCATCGCGATGCCGATGTCGGCCTGCTTCATGGCCGGAGCATCGTTGACTCCATCGCCCGTCATCGCAACCACGTGTCCCTGTTGCTGGAGGGCTTCGACGATACGCAACTTGTGTTCGGGAGAAACTCGGGCGAACACTGCGGCGTCGGCGACGATGTGTTTCCATCCTGCCGCATCCAGGTTTGCCAATTCGCGGCCGTGAACGGTCTTGAGTGCTCGCCCGTCAATATCGCGATCCAGGCCGAGTTGCCGAGCGATCTCCGCGGCCGTGATCTGCTGATCGCCGGTGATCATGACGGTCCGAATTCCCGCCTCTCGACATGTCGAAATTGCCGCCTTCGCTTCGTCGCGTAGCGGATCCGTCATTCCCACGAGGCCGACGAAAGTCAGCTCGCGATCGAAATCCGCGTCGGTGTAGCTCTCGGGCAACTCGCGAAAGCCAAGACCCAGAACTCGCAGTGCGGAGCCCGCGAGGTTTTCGTTCATCGATTCCCAGTGATGACGGTCCTCAGCAGTGAGCAGCGTTGTTTCGGTGGCTCGCAGCTGTAGTGTGGATGCCGCAATCATCGTCGACGGAGCCCCTTTGACGAACGCGATCGCTGTTCCATCTGGACGGCGATGTACCGTCACCATACGCTTGATGGTGCTGTCGAATGGGACTTCACTGACTCGTGGAAAGTCCGCCATCAATGAGGCCAGGTTCAGACCGGCTTTCTCCGCAACGACGATCAAGGCGGCTTCGGTCGGATCACCAAGCACCGTGTCGTGGCCCTCTTCGCGTTTCAGTTTTGCATCGTTGCACAGCATCCCAATGCGGAGTGCCGTCTCGAGCTGTTTGTCGGTGCTCGGGGCGACAGCTTTGTCACCGTCCTGGAACTTTCCCACCGGCGCGTAGCCGGTACCGGTGACATCAACGCGACGTTGATCGAGCACATAGACGGTTGCAGTCATCTCATTTCTAGTCAGCGTCCCTGTCTTATCCGTACAGATCACCGTCGTGGAGCCCAGCGTTTCAACAGCGGGAAGTCGCCGAACAAGCGCACGTTGGCGGGCCATGCGTTGCATTCCGAGAGCCAGCGTCATGGTGGCGACGGCGGGAAGACCCTCGGGAACGGCGGCGATGGCAAGCGACACGCCGATCTCGAGCATGTGCCAGAAATCCGTCACGCCGCGAAGCCAGCCCGCCAGAACAATGATGCCGCACAATATCAGGACGATCACGATCAGCAGACGGCTGAGCTGGGCCAGCTTTTGTTCCAGCGGAGTTGCACGGTTTGATGCCTCATCGATCAGCGAGCCGATCTTGCCGACTTCCGTCTTCGAGCCGGTGTCGGTCACCAGCAGTTGACCGCGGCCTTCCGTGATGGTCGTCCCGAGGAACGCCATATTCAGACGGTCACCAAGTGCTGCGTCGTTTTCCGCGATTGTATCGGCTATCTTGGTGACGGCGTTTGATTCGCCAGTCAATGCCGATTCTTCGACCTGCAGGCGGACACACTCGACAATGCGACCATCAGCCGGAACTCGAGCCCCGGCAGCAAGCACGATCAGATCCCCTGGCACGAGTTCGGCCGCAGGAATCTCGCTCCCTATTCCTTCCCGGATCACGTGAGCAATCGGCACCGACTGTTTTTGAAGGGCGGATAATGCCTGAGCCGCTTTGCATTCCGTCAAAAATCCGATCGCTGCATTGATCACGATGACCACGAGAATTGCAACAGCCTCAATCCTGTCACCCATCGCAAACGCAATCGCCGTGGCCGCAATCAGGAGAGCAACGATAAGGCTCAGAAACTGCGACACGAAAATCGATAGCGTCGAACGCTGCTGCCCATGAGTCAGTGTATTCGGACCGTGCTGCGCGAGTCTTCGCGAGGCCTCGGCCGCAGTTAGTCCTTTCGCAGGATCAGACTTGAGACGATCAAAGATCTGGCCAATCGACAACGTGTGCCACACAGTTGGAACGGCCTGTGAACTTCGCTCGTCACCTGATCCAGATGGCGTCACAGACGGTGGCTTCTTCTCCGCGGGTGCTAGCACAGAATTCTCACTTCAATCGAGTCAAATAGGAACTGATCCGACGAGCATTCGTGCCGACATCGCTCTTGCCCACTCGCGAGACCGAACGCACATCGATGCGGCTACCTGTGGCAGTCGGAGTGAGCCGAACGACAACGTCATCTTTAAAGCCAAACCAATAGGTTGTGTCGGTGGCTTCGATTCGCAAAGATGTCGGTTCGGATGCTACGATTTCCCAACCCATGTCTTTCGCGGCCTGCAGTGCTTCAGGAAACGCTGCGGCCGGCGGTCGACTGACAAAGCCGGGCTTCAGATCCGGGTATCCCATCTTCTGTTGTCTTGCCAAATCCGGCCCACCATAGTCGGCAGAGTTGTCCGCACCGGCGCGAAGCGGCAGCACGGCGACAAAGAGAGGTGGATTATCCGTATCAGTTGTGATGTCATGGATGTACGGCACGCTATTGAGGTTGTGTTTCCATTTGAGTGTCATCCCGAGGACACCAATGCCAATCGCAAGCCCGATTATCGAAGGCGTCACTCCGTGCGAAAACGTCTTCGCCTGCCACAAAGCGAGTCCTGCGACACAAATAACCAACGCCGCTGCACTAAGATAGCCAGTAGTTTTTACGAGGCTGATGCCTGTCTTGAACTGCCAAAATCTGAGTCGATAGCCCGGGCCAGAAGCCGCAAGACCCAATAGACTCGCAATCGCAAGTCCAAGTCCCAACCAGCTAACATAATTCATCACACGGCTCCTGCTCGAGCTGAAGGGCAACAAAAAAGCCGATGTGGCGGAATCCTCTCAAGGATCTCACCACATCGGCTTACTCTTTAACTCACGAGCTGCCAAACGGTGGCACGCGATTTAGTTAGTCTTCCGGAATAAACACACTGAGCACGAATGGCCAACGCAACTCGTGGTACAGTCGTTATCAGGATAGCAGGACCAAAGCTCGCGACAATTAGAAAGCTTCATCTGATCCTGAATTAGCATAAACTGGCACCAAACTCGCCGTAGAGTCACTTCCGGGCAATTCCTAATTATCAGCACTTTCGGCATTGTCATCAACCGGGAGCACGTTAGAGTCGCCGCGAGAAGATCGCCGTGCATTGTTTTGTACCGCGTGAGATGATGATAGTGCTTTCGGACGACTAATTACAGGGCAGCTCAAAACATCGTTTAGGATGAGTTTGGGTGGCCCGATGAAAAGTAGGCCGGTGTGTGGAAATACCAAAACGTATTTCTGCATACCGGCCTTTTTTGTTGCGCTCGTGCCGGAGTACTGAAAAGCATCAGTGTGGGAATTGGGCGCCGGCAGATGTTCTGCCTGGTGCGTTTGAGATGTTGTTAGAATTGAAGATTAAGGGAGTTTACGATGCGTCGATTGATGGATGTTTGCAGCGAAGTGATCGGTCTAATTCGGACAGAAGTGACGGGGCCCTTCTTCCGTCGAACTGGAGTATTGGTGGCAGCAGGAGTCGTCTGTGCGTCATCCCAGGCGTTTGCACAGGAGAAGACAAAGCCGGAGCGAAGCCAGGTCGCTGAAACCAAGACACCTCATGCAGCAACGGCCACTGAAGTGATGATTCCGGAGTGCATGGAGAAGCTGAAGCTGACCGAGGAACAGCAGACGAAGGCCCGGGAGATCATTGGATCCTACGACCAGAAACTCGATGCAGTTTGGAAGCAGTTCAGCGTAAAGTACATGGCCACAATTCGTACGGAATGCTTGCTTTTGGCGGCCGTTGAAGACGGATTGTCAGAACCGCAGCGTATTGCCGTTCACGCACAGCGACGTGAAGTTGCCCATGCGGAAAAGGCTCTGGAAGGAACCAACGCAAAGACGAACCAGTCCACAGAAAAGCCGGCAGATGCGGTTGAACAGGCTGTCACCGGTGCAGGCATCACGCTGACTCCAGAGCAGGAGACGGCCGCGGAGAAGATTCAGCAGAACTACTCCAGCCATCTGCGATCTCTAAACCGGGATGTGGAAGGACTCCACAATCGACTTGTCTCTCTCGAGGCAGACAAGCTTGTTGAACTGGAAAAACTGCTGACAAAAGTGCAGTTGGCCGAGTTGCGAGAAAGTCGTCAGATGACGAACGGCGCTCCAAAGGTTACAGCAATCCGAAAATAGGGATGGATTACTGCGGGCTTGGACGTCCGCACGATCATCAAGCAGCGCTGGCCCTTCGGGGCCAGGCGACTGCATCTATTGTCAACTTCAAAGATTCCGAACTCGATTCATTCATTTACACAAGGTGCTGTATGAAACAGATCAAACTTGGACTTCACGCATGGAGAATGCGAATCGCAGTCGTCACGGGGCTCGCAACGCTCTGCGTTTTGGCAGCGCTTCCCGGCGTCAGTGTGGCAGCTCCTGACCAATTCAGTTTTGGCTTTGGAAGAAACGTCGGGAGCTATCCCGTTTACGGTCACGGACGATATAACTATGGAAATCGCGTGCGTTACGGATACTCCGGAAACGCAAATCGCGGCTTTAGAGTATATGGCGGAGGACCGTACGGATACCAAAACGGATATGGCAATTCTGGCTATTCTGGTTGGAATCAAAACGTTAATAATTACTCACCGTACAACTCGACGTACTACAGTCCGTATTCGACCTGGACCTATTCTCCATATGGCTATGGATTTCAGCAATACGGCTACTAAGCCTTTTAATCCGCGGGGACTGCTGCGGCGTAGCACGCCGTAACGGTCCCTGTTTTGAGAGTCTGCAACGGCCAGGATTCGTGTTTTGCCGAAGGCATGAACGATGGCCGCGTGTTCGGGAAGCCGGCGAATGGTCGTGCCGCCTTCAAGCGACTTTGGCGGCTGGCCCCCGCATAGTCGCATGGCCAAAGAAGGCTGTTGTTTTCCTATTACAGACTCGGAGAAGAGAATCGGTTGCTCGTTTTCAGCTTCAAAGGGGTCCGGCGCTTGGCAGCGTGGCCATCTGAGTCAAATCGAGAAGCGAATCCAAAACATCGTCTGAGACCAGCTGTCGTTCTGTTGCGACGGATCTGATTGTTTTTCCTGTTTGCCATGATTCGCGAGCGATCTCAGCTGCGTTTTGGTATCCGATGACAGGCACTAACGCAGTCACCGACATCAGACTCGACTCAACCAACATCCGGCAGCGATCGCGATTTGCGGCAATTCCCTTGACGTTGTCGGGCCTGTGCCGCATTTCCGGACCATGGGATATGCACTTGTCATCGAACACCCGACACGCGGCGGCAAGAATTGAAATGGATTGAAGAATATTGTGGGCCATGAGCGGCATCATCGCGTTCAGGTCCAGCTGCCCCAGCAATCCCCCCAAACTCACGGCCGCGTCATTGCCAATTACCTGCGCACATACCTGGATCATCACTTCGGGCATCACGGGGTTCACTTTTCCCGGCATGAGTGAACTGCCCGGCTGCAATTCAGGCAGGGAAATTTCTGCAATTCCCGTTCGTGGTCCCGACGCCAGCAATCGAATGTCGCCGGCGATTTTGATCAGACTCACAGCCAGCGACTTCAGAGTGCCTGATGCCGCAACGAGCGCATCGCGTGAACCTATCGCTTCAAACAGGTTCTCTGAATTTCGAACGTCTGCATTTGCAGTCTTAGCCAGAACAGTGATCATTCGAACGGCAAACTCCGGATGTGCGTTCAATCCAGTTCCCAGGGCGGTGCCGCCGATTGGTATTTCCAGAAGATGTGTACGCGTCGACTGGATTCTGGCAATGCCGTGATGCAACTGTGAGGCCCAGCCGGAGAACTCCTGACCCAGCAGAATAGGAACAGCATCCTGTAGATGAGTGCGACCCGTCTTCAGGACGTCATGGAATTCCAATGCCTTTGTCTCCAGTCCAATCGCAAGCTTCGCGACGGCTGGCAACAGGGCCTGATCGATCTGATCCAGTGCCGCAAGGTGAATTGCTGTTGGGATCACGTCGTTAGAAGACTGGCATCGATTGACATCTTCGATGGGACGAATGGGTTTGACATCTCCTTTTGCGCCGCCAAGCAGCTCGTTGGCACGGCTGGCGATGACTTCGTTGGCATTCATGTTGGTCGATGTGCCTGAGCCGGTTTGGAAAATGTCCAACACGAATTCTGTGTCCCATTTTCCTGCAACGACTTCATTGGCCGCGATCAGGATTGCATCGGCGACTTCCTTTGTTAGCAAATTCAGGTCTCGATTAACCTGTGCCGCGGCTGCTTTGACCAATCCCAACGAACGGATGAACTGCCGCGGAAAACGGATCCCGGAAATGCGAAAGTTCTCGGCCGCGCGTTGTGTCTGAGCGCCGTAGTGCACGTCTGCAGAGACAAAGACTTCGCCCATCGAGTCAGACGTTGCTCTCGAACTCGCCATTTGCTGACTCCACAAAGCACCATCTCTAAGTTTCTATTCGCGGGCAGTCGGACATTCCGAAATGCCTTCTCGCTCAAAGAGCCTGAGGCAAGGATCAAAGTCCAGCCAATAGCGGCGGTTCCTGCGGCAGCATGGCAGGATCCAGTACAGCAAGGTCACGATTCGCCGGGCCGCACAGAAGTGCACCGTTCTTATCGAAACGGGAACCATGGCATGGACAATCCCATGTGCTTTCATTGCTGTTCCACTCGACGATGCAGCCAAGGTGCGGGCACACGGCAGAGCACGCGTGCAGCGTGCCTGTTTCGTCGCTATAGGCGGCGACCTTCGTGAGACCTCTTCGAACAACAGCACCTGTGCCTGCCGGGATATCTTCTGTGACGCTACGGTCTCCGCCAGTCACCCAGGCCCCATACTGAAGTGCGACATTCGCGTTTTCTTTCACGAAACGCTCAACGGCTCTCAGAGTTTTTCGAGAAGGATCGTAGAGCGACGCCCACGGATTTTCCCGATCCATAATCAAGTCTGTCAGCAGTATCCCCGCGATTGTCCCGTGCGTCATTCCCTGCCCGGAGTCGCCTGTTGCGATGAAGATGTTGGGACCGTCGAGAGGATTCCGGCCGATATAGGCCAAGCCATCCATGGTTTCCAGCACCTGCCCGGACCACTGAGAACACCGTGGACCTGCCATTGGGAAGCGTTCGCGTGTCCATGTTTCCAGCCGTGCATAGCGTTCTTCTGCATCGTTCGCCTGACCGGTTTTGTGATCCTCGCCACCCACGATCAGGAGTTCTTCCGTAAGCGACTCACCGCTTGGTTCGCCAGCCGCAGTGTTGGAGGGAAGGTACTGCAATCGCACATAGTGATACGGATTCTCCGTATCCCAAAACAGAGCCCGCGCAACGATGCCCCGCGGCACTCGGAAGGCAAGCACGTAGCTCATGTAAGGTGCTTGCTTGGTGTGCATTGTGACGAAATCGTTAAATGGTGTATTCGTGGCAACGACGACATCGGTTGCAGTGATCGTAAACTCTTCGTGAGTTGTGACGCGAGCTGGAGGCCCACATTTGATCTTCTCTGCTCGCGTCTCCGTAAAGATTCTTCCTCCCATCCTGCAAATGGCTTTCGTCAGTCCGGCAAGATATTTCCGAGGATGAAATTGACCCTGGCGAGGAAACCGTAGGCACACACCGATATCGAAGGAAGGGATCGGCGATTCGTGAACAAGTTCCACATCCAACACCCCGGCTCGGCGTGCAGCATGGAGCTCATTCTCCAGCAGCGATGGTTCGCTCTCCGGCGGCGAAAAAAGGAATCCGTCCAGCCGTTCGAAATCACAATCGATCTTCTCACGAGCCACGATCGCTTCGATTGTATCAATCGCTGCTGTGTGGCTTTCGGCTACCAGTCTCGCTCCGTCCTGACCGTGCCAATTTTCGATCTCGGTATACCGATCGTCGATCGCGTTCGACAGATGTGCTGTCGTCCGTTCTGTTTGTCCGCCGCCGACCGGTCCGTCATCCAGAATAACAACGGACTTTCCCTGTTTCAGAAGTAGGTAAGCAGTCGTCAATCCGGCAATTCCGGCACCTACGACGCAGACATCTGTTGTCATGTCAGCGGTCAACGCATTATCAACTACGATCTCGCCCGACTGCATCCAGACCGACGAGGTTTGTTCCAGCTTCGCGTTCATGATTCTGGTCCTTGATAAGTGTTGTGAAATTCACCGATTTGTGAAGTGACTGACCACCCAGGCTGCTTTTTCAGGTTTTCACGAGTGATTTGAGATGCCATAAGTACGAACGCAGAAGCGTGAAGAACAAATCGGAGCGCATGACCGGACTCCCATTTCATTCGCCACTCCGTCCAATCGACAGGTATGACGCCAGTAGTCGCAGCCTCCAGAAACGCAGCGTTTGCAGGCGCAACTCGCCAGAAGAAAACCACTGGAAACGCTATGATCATGCAGCCGAATGAAGTCAGCAAAAGCCGCAATCCCACGACGTCGCCGCGTGCTGTGATCGCCAGCAACAGCGTTGCCATGACAGCGGCCGGCTCAACAAAGCCACCGACACCAGGTGGCCCCCAGGCAACATACAACGTTGTTTGAATTCGAACGTAGATTTGTTCGTCGTATCGCAGCTTTGCAGGAAGCTCGAGCACATGCGCGAACGACATGCCGAGGCACAAAGCCAACAGAGTGATCGTGATTGTTCTTAACAAACGTTGCATCGGAAGTTCCGCTATTCGGAACCATTCGAAGGGACTTCATTTCGAGTCTTCGTTGTACCCACATCCTGCGAGACCCAGACTCCGCTTAAGTCGACTCGACGGTGATCGCCGATGTCGGGAATCATCACCGACTGCGTGTCTTTGAGGGATCCGCTATGTTCAGACATGGCACTCGACTGCGCGTCCCAGTAGGCCCATTTGTGCACGTCGACTCGCAGCAGTGCGAGCTGAGGATCCTTGACTCCCGCCGGGAACCAGATTCGGAGTTCTTCATTCCACAGTTTCTCAATCAATTGTCGGTCCTGAACCATTGTTGCGTGACCGGAAAGCGACACGTAGATGGAGTCACGAGCGTTTTCGTACGTTACGTTGACCTGACCTTCTTCCTGAACTTCGCCCACTTTTGCCGAGTCGCAATTCGTGAAGAACCAGAGGCCGCCATCAAAATGCGGCTCCTGCGTGGCCATGGGCCGGCTGCAAAGTGAGCCGTCTTTACAGACAGTCGTCATCATTGCGATCCTGATGCCTCGAATCAGATTCGCCAGAACGTCGATATCCTGCGGTGATTTGGCTGTGAGTGTCATCTGTTTTCCGTTCTTCGTGTGTGCAAAAAGGTCCAGATGGTCAGAAGGCTACTGGAGTCGCTGGAACGACAGAAAGCGAGTTGTTGCCTGCAGTTGGTGTGGAATTTTCATTCGAATGGAAACCGTGCGATCGACCTCGGAGTCGCCGTCACCAGCAAAGCCAAGGAATGCGTCCGAAGCCAGCGCAGAATCACGTTTGGCGACCTCGGCATTTGTTTCACTTTGCCATTTCCATGCGTCGAGATCGCAAGTTTGATTGGGGTGTTGATCAAACAACATGGCTACGATTCCATTCTAGAGGTTGTGAAATGAGGTCTGATGATCGAGGCAAAAAACGATGACGGCGATATGCCGATATGCCGATTTGCCGCTCACAATTGCCTGCAGGTTAACTACAGTCGTCGTCTCAACTCTTGCGTGCACCAACGACGATCATGACGATGCCCGCAGCGATCGCCAGTCCGCTGGCCACTGGCGGTACTGGCCAGGTGCGATTCGATTCGGCAGTTGCGGTCAGTGGCCCCACATCGATCACAACGTCTCGACTTTTATAGGGAATGCCGCCATAGGACAGCGCGGCAGCGCCGGCTCCGATCAACAACACACCAATCAATATGAGCATTTTGCTGCGCATGGCAATCAACTTTCTAGATGGGTCTGCGTCCCTGAATGATTCTGATCAGAACCACGGCAACCGCGATGAGGAGGAGCAGGTGAATGAAGCCGCCGAGCGTCGTTGACGTCACAACGCCCAGAACCCAAAGGATGAGTAGCATTACAAAGATGGTCCACAGCATTTGTGTATTCCTGTTAAATGTGGGTCATCGAGCCAGAGCCTGTTGCGACAGTCGCAACGGGTTTGCTCTGCTCAATGGAGGTTGGTGCAATTGCCGCGTTCTTGAGCACGATACCTGAGCGATGTTGAGTTCCGGGTCCGCCGAGTATTCGCTGCGAGTCAGTCAATAGAACGGCGCGATTGACACCCGTTGCTGGTACCCTGCGGCTCAGTTGTCTCTACTTTTCGATCACAGAGAGCTTGAAATCGTTCGATTCGTCGGCGCCCTTTGAAGGATGTCCCGTCACTTTGATCGTGAAGTCTCCCAGTGCGGCATCGTTCGTTGCGGTCAGAGTGATCGTCGATTCTGAGTTGCCCTGTTTAATCACTGTGGCACTTGGCTCCACTGAAACGCCTTCTGGCAATTTTCCGAAGTTCAATGTCACTTCGTTGTCAAACTTCTTGTCACGATTGATCGTCATTATGACAGTTTTCGATTCACCCTGCTTGAGTGACGTTGAAAGGATCGGCAGTCCGACGGAGAACGTATCTTTCGCCATGACGGAGATCTTAAATTCCACCTGGGCATCGCTGCCCTTTGCTGGATGTCCTTTCACCTTGATTTTGTAGTCGCCGGTCACTGCGTCGTCGGTCGCCGTAAATTTGATTGACGCTTTTGTGTCGCCGTGCTTGATCGTTGGATTGCTGGGTGAAACACTCACACCTTCTGGAAGATCAAGGATTACAAGTTCGACGTCTTCACCGAAATTCTTCGCACGTTCAATTCCAACTTCGGCGTCGATTGTGTTGCCCTGTTGAAGCGTCGTGGACATAACGGGCACGCTCAGGTTGAACGTATCTTCGGTCTGCCCAAAAACCGGCTTCTTCGCGGAGACGTCGGTCGTGCCGGGGCCTCCTGGAGTTCCCTGTCCGCAACCTGCCAGACCGATCATGGTCATGGCTGCAATACGATTGAACAACTGTTTCATGTGATTTTCCCTTGTGAAGTGATGTTGATGACTAGTAGTTAGTAACAATCGCATTCCCGAAATGAGTGACTTCGGTCGCGTCATTTGTTTTTGCAACTTCAGCGGCCTCATTGGCTGTGCTGGATTCCACGACGGCCGCGAACACGATGAGATTGTTCTTCAAGGCATCGAGGTATCGTTGCAACGTCTTGCCCTCTGTATCCCCAAAGAGATACTGAGACACGCCTTCCTTCCATTTTTCAAGTTGAGTGATTCCTGCAAGCCCGTCGAGTACTTCAACTTCGCGGACTCCGAGCACCGCCAACGATTCACACATCGGTTTCAACTGTCGGCGATACTGAACAACTCCAATGAGTCTGCCGTACAGATCTCGTTCCGGTGTCAGCTCAGCCGTTCCGGTTTCAGTGTTCATTGTGTGATTCCTTTCTTTCGAGGCCGTCCTTGACGGCATCCGTATCGTGTTTGACCTTGTCCGTATCAACGGACAGCTTGACTTCCACATTGTTGTTTTGTGCTTCGCGGTCGCTGGTTAACGCGAACCAGCCTCGATAGAAGCCAATGCCAACAACAACGATGGCGATGACGACGATCAGTCGAATGAGAGTTTTCATCTGGCATACTCCTGCGTTAAGAATTAGTCGGATCCAGGACCATCACAAATGCACTTTGTCCAGCATGACAAGGATGACAAGAACAAGCAGCACCAAGCCGAGTCCACCGCTTGGGTAGTAGCCCCAATCGCGACTGTGAGGCCATCGTGGAATGGCGCCGAGCAGCATCAGAATCAAAAGAACGATCAGCAGGGTTCCCAACATGAGCTTTACTCCGGTTATTCGGTACTGTGCAGCAGCGTAAGATGAACGCGTGTAAAAGGACGGTTGGCCGAGCAACGCTCGGCAAACGTCGAGATCAGAGCTTTGACGTAGATTACTTCTGGAGCATCTTGATCATGTCACGACATTCCGTAGCACACTTGCGGCACGACTTGGCACATGCGGCCATTTGCTTGTCGTCTTTCATTTTTTCACAGGCTGTCGCGCAGTCGTCACAACACTTTGCGCAACACTCGGCGGCATGAGCGGAGTAAGCACTTTCACGACCGCACAATGTCTCGCACAATCGACAGCATTCAGCACAGTCGACGCAGCAGTGCATGCAGGCCGCGTGTTCCTTCTTCCCGTCAGCCACCATCGACGCACAATGATGAAAGCATGCATCGCACTCAACGGCACACGCTGAGCAGGTTGTCGCACACTTCAACATCATGGCCGCGTGCGGACTTTCTTTCGCGTCCAGACCAGTGAATGTGACAGCGTTGCCCGCAAGAAAAGCGAAAGCCATCGCACACATTGAAATCGTTGTGAAAAGCATGATACGTTTCCTTTAACTCAAAAAATTGTTGACGCTTGACGGAAGCAACTTACTACCGTCACCTGCGAGATTTCCCGCACAAACTGCGCCCTTCAAAACCTTCTTTTTGAAGGGCGGCTGAACCAGTTTTGTCGTTCAGCGTCCGTTTGTTCGGCATCCCTCGAATTGTTCTGGTGTTGACGACATGTTGCGTCGTCGTGTTGCATTTGCTGGTTCTTTTGTCGGGGCCGAATCTGTTGGGGGATTGCTTTGATCGAGGTACTCCATGATTTGAAGAACAACGTGTGTTGCAGCGTCCTGGACAATTCCAACAAGAGCTTCGGTGACGGCGGTCGTCAGTTGATGCCAGAGCAGATTTGTCGATGCCGCTTCAGTTGCCGCATTAATCGCAGCATGCGTTGCCAGAAAACTTACAGGTGCCAGTCATCTGCTTCCAATCGCCTTTGATTTGGTCCCAGTTCATTGTCATGCTCCAAACAGTCGCAGTTCGCCAGCACTCGGCTTCTCGTAAGGAAATTGATTCCAACCGGACGCTAGCGCGTTCCGGCTGATGATTCGAGAACTCTGCAACAACCGCTCGGGGCCGTCCGATCTACTTGCTGAAATTCAGTCCCCGGTCGTCGTCAGCTGCCCCGAGCATTCTGAAGTTGAACTTCGATGCGTCTGCCGAGGTGATCTCGGCGATCAATGATCCGCCGTCTTTCCGTTCCAATGCCAGAATGTTGCCTTCCATTGAGTAAGTCCCACCGAACTCCTGAGCGGCCTGTCCCTTCCGGGCGAAACTCCAGGTGAATGCCGAATCGTTTGTCAGATTCAGGCCAAACGCGGAGCCATCTTCGCGTGTGGCGTGCCATGCACCAGCGAGCGACTTTGGATCGATGGCCGGAGCTTCAGGCTGAGTGGCCTCTGACGCATCCGGCGAAGGTGCTTTCGCCAGTTCATCAGCCGTTGGCTTCGCAATCATTTTCAGCATGTCAGCGGCCACTCGATCACCTGGCATCAGCGTTACGACTTGCTGCAGGTGACGAGCTGCTGCGTCCGTATGTCCACAGGTGAGATAGTGATAGGACAGCAGGAAGTGAGTCGCCGCATCATCGGGGTTCGACTTTGTGATCGCTTCGAGGGCTCGCAGTTGTGTCGTGTAGATCGATGCGTCGGAGTACATTCCAATCAGCGTCGTCCAGTCCCAGCCGGGGCCGACGGCCAGAACCGAGTGAATCGTTGCGGCCGATTGCTGATAGTCCTGCTTTGCAAACAGAACAAGAGATCGAAACTCGTGCAGAACGGCATCGTCCGGAAACTGCGTGATGCCTTTGTTGGTGATGTCGAGTGCTGCGTCGTAGTCGTTTTGCTGAAAGGCGGCGACGGCGTTGTTGAAGATCTGGTCACTTGAGTTGATCGAGTTCTCTGCATCAGCGGAGTTGTCGACGACTGTGACTGGTGAGTTGTACGACACGGTTATCGGCTGCGAATAATTGTATCCGCTCCATCCGCCACTGCTGTAGTATGGATTTGAGTATCCCAGATAGCCGCTGTTGTAAATTAACGATCCAAGGCCCCAGCCTCCCAGGCCCCAACCCAACGGACGGTAGCCATAACCACCGAAGCGTCGGTTCCGGCCGCCGTAGCGGTCTCCATAGCCGTGTGCATTGCCAAGCCCCCAGCCGTAACCCAGATTCGAACCGAGCCCATATCCGAGGCTCGATCCCAGACCGTATCCGAACCCCGATCCGATTCCGTTACCTCGATTGCCATTCCAGTAGCCGTGATAGCCTGAATGTCGATAGTACGACGGCCGGTAGTTATTGTTACCGATGTTGAACTGTCGATTGTTAAAGTTGAGCGAGTTGCCGCCGTATTGACGATTCCCGATTCCCGACGGATGGTTCGCAAACGGACGATTGATGCCGTTGATTCCGTTGCGAGGATTGTTCAACCCGTTGGCACCGATATTCCTCGGGCCAGGTCGATTTCCAGCCAGTGCTCCCGGAACTCGTGGAGTGTCGCCGAGGCCATGATTACCGACACCACGATTAGCCTGAGCTGGACCGTGATTGATTCCCGGTCGAAAGCCTCCCGGATTCGGATGAGACATCGAAGGCGGACGATTTATCGGTGGACGATTGACGATATGACCGGCGCCGCCGGCACCACGACCGCCGCCGACATTGTTGCCGCCCATGTTGCCGCCCATGTTGCGACCGCCACCCACATTGCCTCCGATGTGGCGAGGTCCGCCGATTGATGGTGCATGCATTCCACCACCGCCGCCACGTTGACCACCGCCGCCAGCGTGCATCCCACCACCACCGCCACGCTGGCCGCCTCCACCACCACCTGCTCCTCCGCCACCGCCACGCTGGCCGCCTCCACCGCCGCCGCCACCACCGCCGCCGCCACCACCGCCGCCACCACCACCACCACCACCACCACGACCGCCGCCGCGTTGAGCGGGACTGGTGGCGTTCGCGGCGTTCTGAGGCAGGTCACTCAGCAGACTGCAGGACAGTGCCAAACCGAGAGTGATCGCCAGTGTTTTTGAAATCTGTTTCATTATCCATCCCTTCCAAAGTGCCATGAATCTCAGTAGCGCTGCCGCGTCTCAATGTGCGAAGCGACTCCGACAGTTACTTGCTGTCGTCCGCGATTTTCTGAACAGGAACCGGCGCGGATCTGACGATGGTCATGATCTCGCTGTCGGGCTGTTGCTCACCACTTATCTCGTGATCAACAGATTGCCATGTCATGGTGTGATCATTGACCGCGGTGTAGATACTTGTGCTGGACGCTGTTTGTCCGTCAGCCATCACGCCGGATGTTTTCAGAAGCCAACTCTCGGCCCCGTCGTCATCGATCCGCTGAGACCAGAATCCTTCTCCGAATGAACCTTCTGAATCGAAGATCCATGTGCGCAGCTTTCCAGTCAGCGGGTCCCAGCCTATGCGTTGAGTCCCCGTCATGGCATCCTGTCCGGCGACATGAATGTTGAAGGTGCGAACCAGAAAATTGCCGTTGTCGGTCGACTCACA
Source organism: Planctomycetota bacterium (assembly GCA_031377305.1). Lineage (GTDB taxonomy): Bacteria > Planctomycetota > Planctomycetia > Planctomycetales > Planctomycetaceae > SXXK01. The sequence goes on from JANMEV010000324.1 coordinate 23,410, forward strand.
GCCAAAATGCACGACGGCATCGTCGTTCTCATCGATCCAATCTCCAATCAACCAGTCCAGTTGTTGAAGATGCGCCTGATGTTCTCGGCGATCTCGCGGAGCATGATTGCGAACACTGGCAACGAGCCACTTGCCGTCGGTTTTGACATGCAGAGTCGAATAGCGGCTGTCGACGGACGTTGAGGCTTCCACGCATGTCATATGAGTGCTGCCGTCTTCAATGGCCACGCCGGGGCTGATGAATCGGATTGAGTCCGTGCTCATTTCCAGCGAACATTTCGGATGGTCCGCAAAGAACTCGACCAGTGACGCTTCAATCGCGTCGCGACCATCGAACACGTTGCCTCCCTCATCAACATATTCTGCGTCGGCCGTGAAAAGGGCGACAACTGCCGGTGCGTCTCCGTTCTGATAGGCTGTGGCAAATACCAAACCAGCTTCGCGAATTGCTTTCTCGTCTTCTGAGTTCTTATCGTCCTGAGTCAGCCCATCTTTTGGTGTTGGCTTCGCATCGTGTGGCTGGACAGGGGGAACCTGCGCCACTGGGCTCTTTTTCTCCGGAGCTGATTTCTGCTTCGGCTCGTCATCCATGGCAGAAAAGCAGGTCAATCCTGCCAGTAGAGTAACACCCGCGAAGATCAGGTTGGTTTGCATCACAAATCCTTTTCAAAGGTCAAACAGTACAACGTCGGCAGTAATTACAACGTCGGCAGTAATTCGCCGGCTGTCGTCGGTTGAGTGAGAGAGCCGCAAAGCGCTAGCTGCGGGTGACGGCCTGAACGAAATTTGAAAACACCCGCAGCTAGCGCCTTGCGGCTCAGGCTCGTGAGGGAACTGAACCAACAGGATTGTGGGACACTGGTTAGTAGCTGTATCGTTGGTTGCCGTTGCCGTAGTAGGTCGTGCCATAGCCGTTGTGACCGAAGGCATCTTCTCCTGCCATGTTCCAGCCATGATGGGTTCCGCCATGATTGCTGTTTCCATAGCCGCTGGTGGCATAACCACTGTTGTGATGATGAACTCTGTTGCAGTTCTGATTCTGGCGATGGTGGTGAGGTCGACACTGATTACGGCAGTGCCGGGCTTCAACTTCGCCGGATCCTGCGAACAATGCGAACGCGGTTGCCAGCACAGAAAGTGACAATTGACTTCGTAACATTCCAATTCTCCTTGTGAGTAATACGAAGAGCTCAATGAGCTCCAAAAATCCCGAGTGGAACAGACCACTCGGATAAACAGCGATTTGCTGAATCAATCAGGGTCTACACAGACTTTGCAGCCAATCCGGCCTTCATTCGCTCAAAGACCTCAAGGCGACTGATTGGAACGTTGGGTGCTGCATCAAAACCCAACTTAACGATGCCGTTGACGATCCCGAGTACCGTGACCTTGACGAGCATTTGAGAGCCGCCAGCGCCCCCGACGATGATGGATTCGGATTGTTTTCTCGACAGTACTAACATGACTCAACCTCCCTGTTGAAACAACTTTGGTTGGCGGAGTCCCTGTGGACAAATTCGCTCAATCAAGCGGTTAGAAACAAAAAAGCCGACACGGCGAAACCCCTGAAAAGGTTCCCCATGTCGGCTTTTTCTATCGCTCGTGAAACAGGCAATAAAAAAAGCCGACGTGGTAAAACCCATTGGATTTCACCGCGTCGGCTTACTCTTTAACTCGCCAACCGATCAGAACCGGCTTGCGATTTATATAGTCGTCCGAAAACCACAACTGGATGCAATTGACAACTCGCACCGCTTGCCCTTGATCATGACGTTGCGAATCAGAAACGCAATACACTTTAGGGGCTTATCTCACATTCGCCTGATGTTCGTGAGTATCAGCCTTATTGTGCTATTATGGCATCCAATCGATTGTCAGAGTTTGCCACGAACATAGGCTGGGAATGACCATGCTGCTGGGATCACGGGCGATTTGATGCGATACTCGTGGCGCTTTTGTGGTGCGTGGTACGAGACAAGTGGTTCGACACTTTGCTTCCGAATCAATGACCGGAGATAGCTCATTAAAACACAGGGCGAGATTGAAGCTGCCGTTTGCGATGGGATTTCAAAGTTTGAACATGACTTCATGGGACGCGGCCCCAAAGACATTCGAGCTCATCTCATTGGCGATCTTCTGGTCGTTCGCCTGCAGGGCGTTCTGACCGCAGCCGAGCAGCATCTTGTGACAACACTTCCCGCTGAAAAAGGGCGTGACCTTCTGAAGCAGGTCAGAACTCAGCTTATTGAGCTCGCTCGACCAGCCCTTGAAACGCTGATCACCGAGATTACCGACAGCAAGCCGATCAGCATGCACCATGACATCAGCACCATCACCGGTGAAGAAGTCGTCATCTTCTCACTTGTTCATCCCCCGCAATGCCGACCCACGTCAACAAAGGCTCGATGATCCGCAGTCTCGTCTTGAGTATTTGAGATGTTACCCGATGCCCAACGCTGTGTTTCAATCAGCCATAGTGCGACAGACGCGATACTCAAGTCGAATGCACGCGAACCCAATCGAGCGTCGACGTTCATGTGGATCCAGAGGTTCCCAGGCCGCGTTGATGTTGTTACTGGAAGGGATTCGCCCCGTCCAGCTTGCTGTTTTTCAGCTCCCTTTTGAATGCGCCCGGAGATGGAATTTCGATCGGATCAAATGAACTCGGAGATGTGCTGTTCTTTTCAGGTTCGGCCGCTTGATCCAGACGAACATCCCCAGTCTGCACAGAAGGAGCGGTCGGCAGCACTCGTGACGATGACACTGATTTCGTTGGCGGCTGAGGTTTCCCAAACCGGAAATTCCACGAGAACTGCGGCTCAGTTCCGTCTGGACCGCCGCCAGTGAGTGACGTGCACTCAACTGTGAAGTGCTGCTTTAATGTGCTCGACCAGAGCAATGGAAACACGTGGTGATAGACCTCTTCAGGGGCCACGGATTTCTGAGATTGAAGCAGACGCAAAAACGGTCGGATGTTAACGCCTCTTGTGGATTCCAATACCTCGCCGGTTTCCACAAGGCTCGCCAGACGCTCGCCCTCTTCGTCTCCAAGTGACTGTCCGACCGCGATCACATAACGGATTACGGCGAACGCGTACTCCATCTCGCGTATCGTGGATGCAATCCCTTTGGCAATCTGAGCCTCGGAGACGGCGTTTTGCAGTTCCTGGTCAGCAACCACCGAGTTACCGGACACGCCAGCTGAGTTCTGATGAAACTCCCTGGTGATTTCGCCCAGCCCCGCGGTCAGCCCCGCAATGACGCCGGAACTTTCGGACCTGGCAACGGCGTTTTCACTCGGAATAGAAAACCATTCAGCCGACTTATGATTCTGCAGGAACGCAGTCAGTGCTTCGATGGGTCGGCCGATCACAAATGCGTCGATAAGCCTCGCGTCGCCCCCTTCGTCATTCGCACGGAGCACTTGACTGTACTCAGCCAGCAGGAATCGACTGGCTGAGACGATCAATTGTTTACGAACGCCCATATCCTGCTGCTGAGCGATCTCTTTCTGAAGTGCAAGAACAGCTTTTTCGTATTTACCCGTTTCACAATCGACTGAAAATCTTGAGGTCTTACTTCCGCAAGTCAGATTCACCAATCGCCCGGATTCGCCATTCACCACAAGCGACAGGCCTTCCCCGGTAAAAGACGCGGTTCCATCTGCATTTCGAATGAAGGCGACGGGGTACTCGTCGCTGTGGAGCATGTCGAGCACGATGGCCGCAGGCGCGCCAATTCGAACATCCATCGCTTGCGGGAGACCTTGACGGAAATGAAACTTGAATATCGCTCCGTAGTCCGGTGCTTGCTCAGAATCCGGGTTGTCCCGCATGCTGAACGAAAAGAGTATGCCGTCCGAGGCGCGATTCTGGCTCCAGCTATAGTGACTTCCAGCCACCGAAAGTCCCAGACCATTTTCGTTGACGTACATTCGCCGCGCCGGAGTCTCACGTCCATCGCGAGCGATGGCTTGAACGTTGACGATCATGCCACCGTCAGGCGTCAGGTCGACGACAGTGTCCACCGATTGTGGATCCGATACTCCATACAAGAGATCGCTCGCGAAGTGTTCAAAGTCAAACTTCGATTTTTCGGGAGCAGTATCCGCAGGTGGCTCGAAATGAATTGAGGATTGAACATGAAGATTGTCTTTGCCATCGTCCCAATTGTTCAGCCAGCCAGCAAACTGCAGAAGGCAGGATTCTGCTTCCGACAAAGGCTCGCCAAGCAGCGGAACGTGGTCGGATTCAGCCACCTGAATATGAAGTGGCACAGCCTGCTCCGGACCGAATGGAATCTCCGGCCAAACTCGCACGAAACGGAACCGCCCTGATGCTTCGAGTTTCGACACGATCCGCTTGGCAAGTTGCTCTGAGTACAACACGTCGGCGGGCAGGTCGAGGAATTTCCTGAGATCGTCCGATGAGTGCCGCGACAAGCCTTCAAATTCAACCGTTGAGATTTGCAGCTTAGAACCCGTGTCGACGATGCGCACGATCAAGTCAACGGTTTTCTGGTCCGACGAGGCTGCTGTCGAGACGTCTATCGTTGGAAACAAATAGCCCTGCAGTTCGCACCACAACAGCGCGGCTTTCTTTGCCTGTTCTGCAGCCGCAATCAAATCGCCGGGTGCATCTCCCTGCTTCCAAACAGAAGGAAATCTATCCGCAATTGAACCGTCGGAGGTAACGAAATCCGGGCGAACAAACTTGCCCTCTCGCATCCCGGTGATCGCTGCTCCAAGTTCGTCAGCGAGAATGTCTGCTGGCGCTTCGATACGTACGACACCACGGCGCTGCGGCACGCCTTGACAGATTTCGATTCGAAGTTTGCCGGTTTTGGCATCGCGAGTTACCGTGAACGCCGCATTGACATACCCCATGCTGTGATAGCCAACTGAAAGACGATCACAGATGAGTTTGCCAAAAGCATCGACATCGTGGTTCGTCTCCGCCGAACTGAGAAAGGCAGCGACTCTCGAGTCAGCGTTCAAGGCTCGGCGAATCGTCTTGTCATCGAAATTCTGCTGCCCCGCAAACTCAAGGTCCAGCACGGAGCAGGCAAGTGGCGGTTTCGAATTGTCGCTAATCGGAGCGGCTATGCTGACGATCGCTAGTTGCAGTATTGCAAGCAGGCTCAATGCCGGTCGACAAAATCCCACCGAAGTGATGCGTTGCATGGCTTAACTTCCCTGCTGAACGTGCGTCTGATTTTGGAACCCTGCTATCGGCTTTCCCAAAGCCCACGGCTCTAAGTATAGGACGACAACGCCCCGGGGTGAACGCCGGTTTTGCGACCGAGTCGGAGTCGCGATTCCGTCAAGTCTCGCCAGTCCTCGGCGAGCAGCATTCGTCCCGGCGTGAAGAAAAACGGCTGGAATATTAGCTGTGCTGACGACGGGACACAGCACGTCCTGCTGTTCGCCAAGCTTGCAACCCGCCGAGAAACCATGCATGCCTGAATGACAGCGGCCTCTCGCACTACTCGTGACGCAGCGCTTCGATTGGGTCAAGGCGAGCGGCGGATCGGGCGGGGTAGAGCCCAAAGATGACTCCGATACCGACGGAGATGCCAAAGGCCAGTGGCAAGCTCGACGGCACGACCTGCGGATACATGTTGGCAAACATTGTTCCAAATTCAGACGCGGCCTGGCCCTTGAAGAAGAACTCTTCTGCGATCCATTTCATTCCCCCAAATGCATACGGAGTCAGCAGGCCCAGAGCGACACCGATGAGTCCACCGCTGCCTGACAACACGATGGTCTCCGTTAAGAACTGCATCGTGATGTCCTGCTGCTTCGCGCCCAGAGCGCGACGAATTCCGATTTCGCGAGTTCGCTCGGTCACCGTTGCCAGCATGATGTTCATAATCCCAATGCCACCGACCACCAGGCTAATCGCAGCGATCGAGCCCAGAACAACGTTAAAGATGACTCGAATCTGAGCCGCCTGCTTGAGCAGTTCCTGCGGGACGACGACTGAATAATCGCTGTCGGATTTGTGATGCTGCTTCAGGCTTTCGCGAATGACGTCCGCGGTCGGCATCACCTGATCGGTGTCTGAGATCTTCAGTGTGATCTGGTTCAGTTCGACTTCTTCGGCACTGAACGACCCCTGACGACGGTCAATGTCCAGATCGCCCATTCGCACTCGCATGGTTTCGAGCGGAATGTAAATATCGTTGTTATACTCCTGACCCGACATGCTGCCGCCAATGGCTGCGCTGGCTTCGCGAGATCGGGTGACTCCCACGACCGTATAACGCTTGTCGGCAATCTTCACAGACTGGCCCAGCGGGTCCGCATATTGGAACAACTGGTCGGCCGTCCCTGACGCAAGAACCGCCACGTTCGTTTTGTCGCGACGGTCCTTGTCGGAAATAAAGCGTCCCTGAGCCAGCGACAGGTGATTCATGTCGACGTATTCGGGAGTGCATCCCACAACGCGGCAGTTCATTTCGCGGTGCAGATATCGGCATGCTTTCATCAGCTCGCGGATAGGCACAGCCTCAAGCACAGTGGGAATAGTTTTGGAAAGCAGGTCGTAGTCGGATCGCTTCAAACCGTAACGCAGAACAAATTGATTTTGATTCTGCTGACTGGCGTTTTCACGCGGCGGTTTGACACTGCGAACAATAATGTTTGTGGCCCCGAGTTTCAGCACTTGCTGCTGAGCCTGTTGACTGGCACCTTCCCCGATGGCCAGCATCGCGATGACGGAAAAGACTCCAAAAACAATGCCCAACATCGTCAATCCTGAACGCAGCTTGTGCAGCATCAGGCTTTTGAGTGCGAGCTGAATGGTTCGAAGAAGGTTAGGCATGTGAGTGGGAACTTGTCTGTTCGGCAGGAAGGATCTCGTTCAGCATACTATCCGGGGAAAACTCCTTCACCGGCGACGACTCCGTCCTTCATATAGATCTGTCGCTTGGCAAGTTTGGCCACAGCGGGTTCGTGAGTCACCATGATGATCGTACGCCCTTCGCGGTTTAGCCGCAGCAGCATCTCCATAATCTCATGTTCTGTCGCTGAATCGAGGTTCCCGGTCGGTTCGTCGGCCAGAATGATTTCCGGGTTGTTCACTAAAGCTCGGGCAATCGCAACTCGCTGCTGCTGACCGCCGGAAAGCTGAAAAGGCCGGTGATCCATTCGATCTGAAAGACCCACCATTTCGGCAAGCGTTTCAATCCACTTCCGTTCCTTCACACCGATCTTGGGGTAACCGTTACGATAGTGCAGCGGGACTTCAATGTTCTCAAGGACAGTGTATTGCGGAATCAAATTGTACGACTGAAAAATGAAGCCGATCAGTTCGTTGCGAATCGATGACAGGTCATCATCAGTCATCCCTGAGACATCTTTCCCACCGATGATGTATTGCCCTCGAGTCGGACGGTCGAGAGCTCCCAGCAGATTCAAGAGCGTGCTTTTGCCGCTGCCTGACGATCCCATGATGGCCACAAAATCGCCCTTCGGAAACTGCACTGTCACGCCACGCAATGCTCGCACGAGTACCGTGCCGAGCAGGTAGTCTTTCTGGATGTTGATAACTTCGGCGGCAAGATCCATGGGGGGCATTCAGGATTCAGAAGCGGTATTGTGACAATTCATTGCTCGAGAGCCGAACAACGGTTAGGGAGCACCGCCCTGCTGGCTACGTGCTCGAAACGCTTCCTGCATTTCTTCCAGTGTCAACTTGCCGTCGCCGTTCTTATCAGATCGATCGAAGAACTCGGGCCGTGGATGCTCTTCTTTAGTCACGATTCCGTCTTTGTCTTTGTCCATGCCCTCAAACATGGCTTTTGGATCCATGCCACCAGGCGGACCACCAGCGCTCGAAGGACCACCGGCACCTGCGCCGCCTTCTCCCGGAGGACCACCCACGCCCGGACCACCAACACCGGCACCTTTTTGACCACCGGGACCGCCGCCTGATTTTCGATCCGGCGTCTCTGCGTGGACACGGTTCTTTTCGACTTCCGCAGATTTTTCGGATTCCAACGCACTGAGTTCTTTTGAAAAGTGGGTTCGTGGGCTCATCACAACCGACTCGCCGTCACCGACACCATCGATCACTTCGATAAACTCATCGTTCGCATCGCCCACTTTGATTTCGCGCCGTTCGGCACCGTCTTTCGTTGCCACGTAGGTGTAGTAGTAGCCTGAAAAGGCGACCACTGATTGCACGGGGATCTGCAGCACGGGTTCTTTTCGATCTTCGACAATGATCCGAATCTGTGCGGTCATCCCTGGCTTGAGTTTTCGGACTCGAGCCGGATCATCCAGAATTTCGATCGCTGCTTCGTATTCTTTAAGGTCCGTGTTGGGCCAGCTGCCAGGAATTGGGACAGACGAAATGCTCTGAAGCTTGCCTCGATACGGGTCGCCCGGAATAGCGTCGATTTCAATCTCAGCCGGTTGCCCCACAATCACGCGGCTGATCTTGGATTCGTGGATACGCGCGTCGATCTTCATGTGTTCAAGGTCTGGCAGATTGATGATCGCCTGCCGCTCGCGGACGGAAGCACCTTCTTCGATCACCACCGGTTCGCTGCCGCGATTGCTTTTCTGGGACGCATAAACGACCTCACCCGCCTGCGATGCCACAAGTCGACATGCCTTGATCTGGCGTTCAAACAGAGCAAGTTTTTCCTGCTCCACGGCCAGTGTCAGCGAGGCCGCGTCGAAGGCCGCCTTCATCTGAGTCATCAGCGCTTCGCCTTCGAGGCGGGCTCGAATTGTTTCACTCTTGGTGTCTTCTGCCGTTTGCTTGAGCTCACTTTCCTTGCGGATCTTGGTGAACTTTTCGAGAACTGCCAGTTCACCGGATTTCACTCGAAACTTGATCCCGGTCTGCGTTACTTTCAGGCGGGCACTTTCCAGAGTGTTCACGTTGGCATATCCAAGGCGAGCCTGGTCGCGAACTCGTTCGTATTCTTCCTGATTGATCGACAGCTCTTCTTCAAGTTGTTTCAGATCGCCCTTTACAGTTTCAACGGCCTGTTCGTATTCACCACCGTCTGACGTGTAGCTCACAAGGTCAAGCTGTGCGAGTTCTTCAGCCAGCTTGGCTTTTGCCACATTGCTTTGATTGGTGGTTTCCTGAATCTCAATATCCTTGCCAGCCTTTTCCAAGTTGGCTTTGGCTGTCGTGTTTTTGATTTTCTGTTCCTGACCTTTCTCCTGAATGGCAGAAGAGTCCAGTTCACAGCAAACGTCGCCCGCCAGAAACTCGCCTTTGCGAACCTTCTGACCGTCGGTGACAAGCATTTCCGAAAACTCGCCCATTCGAACTTCGTACAGTTTTTCTTTGCCGTCGTCTGCGAGCAGTTTGAGCGTTTTGGACGACTCCGAAGCGGCATCGACAAAATGAATGGTTCCATCGAAATCCGCAACCGTTGGCGCCCCGACCTTGCTGCCTTCGGAAACGAGCCGAATGATCGTTGTCGAACCTTCAACGCTGTTGCTGAGCGTCGCGTTTTTTAAGCTGTCGACCGTGCCGTTTTCCGTAATCATGATCCGGAACGGAGCTTTTTCGGCCTTCCGAAGTATGTAGCCAGCTCCAAATTCCTTTTCCTTCGCACCCAACAACGACATCACCTGCTGGCGCGTTGACGGAATGGCGAAGACGGCAGCAATCGCTGAGAGAAGGATGGCCGCAATGAGGATTGGAATCGTCTTACCGGAACGGTGCGCGGAATGAGAGGAATTCATTCTCAGATACCTTGAAAATCAGATCTGGGATCCGGGAGCGGGAGGTACGACATCGGGAGTCATTGCAGGTGGGGAGACTTCGCCGTTCACCGTCAGTTTATCCATCTGCTGGTAAAACGGATCCGTCCAGACTCCGCGAGGATCAAGCTCCATGATACCCATGTCGCGATAGATGTTAAGTCGATTTGTCTCGTAAGTCGTCCAATCCTGGACAAGCGAGTTTTGAGCCGTCAGGACCGAATTCAATGCCTGCAGGAGGTTCAGAGCGTTATTCTGACCGCCACCACCACCACCGCCTGCTGCTCCGCCGGTATTCTGAGTGGCTCCGGCCTGCAGGGAGGTGTTTTCGTACTGCAGGGCCGCATTTCGCACAGAAGCACGGTCGATGTCCAGTTTGATTTCCTGAACCTGCAATTGTCTCCAGGCGTCCCTGATACTCCGCTTAATCGTGTCCTCCTGCAGCATGTAGGCTCGACGCTGCTGCTGGTAGACAACCAGCGCTTCCCGATAGATGTTTCTTTCAAGCACCTGGTCCATTGGCGTGGTGAACTGCAACGTCGCGTTGTGGTTCGTCTTGGACTTAGCTCCTGGGGCGATTCCTTCAGTCCCCGAAAAGCGCACACCCAGTGATGCCTCCAACTGGTTTGCAGCAATCTCCACCTTTCGACGAGCATCCATCACCACAGCGCGAGCGTTCATCAGGTCGTGGCGATTTTCAAGCCCAAGTTCAATTACTCGTTCGACGTCGGGAAACTCGGTGGAACCATCCAGATTGAATGGATTCACCGCAATGACTTCGACTCGCAGTCCCGCCTGAACGACTTCTAAACCCTGCGCCACGGACAGCAGGTACTTGTCACGAAGAACGCGTGAAGCATCTCGAATCTCAATCAACAGGTCGGGAACCGTATAGACCGGAAGTGCCTTTTGAATCCCCTGACGCGGCAGTGACTCCCACTCCTCCGGCAACTCCGCAAGTTCAATCATGCCATTGCCGCTGGAATCCAATTGGTGCAGCACGGCATCTTCTGACTCCGCGTCAATCAGATTGTTCATCATGTCGAGCAGCTGCGATCCAAATCGAAAGTCTTTCTCACGCAGTTGAAACAATTGAAGGTCCTTAACGACACGAGCCTTCAATGCTTCACGTTCAGATTCTTTTCGAAAATAGCGAAGCCCCGGCCTCTGAACCTGCCAGTCGGCCTCAGTTTCCGACAGCAGGTTTTCCAGCGTTTTGAAGTCGCTCTGCACAGCTTCAATTCCGACGAGTTCCAGCTCGTCTCTCAATTCCCCCAATGTCGCAATGTATTCCTTCAATGCTTCGAAGTCAGGAGGTGCTGCCCGATCAGCCTCGTCCTGATTCTGGTTGGCTGTCGGAAGCAACTTTTCTCCCAGCTTTGTCTGAACGTCGCGGAACTTCTTTTCAAGGCCAATCAGGTCCATACTGATCAGCTCAAACTGCGACAGCAGGGATTCATCAACACTAAGGTCGACGTTAGGTGGGAGGCCCAGTGTAATTTTCAGATCATCCTGGTTGTCAGCCAGCGATCTGCGCGTGGTTGTCAGGTTGTTGAAGGAGTTATTGCGATTTCCAATCAATTGCAACGATGCCAGTGCTGTTGCTCTTTGTTTCTTCCACGCGATCAACTGGTCGGCCGCCGCCTGGTAGGCTGGTTCATCGGATAAGCTCAAAAGAAGCGTCTCATCAGCTTCGGTGAGAGGACCATGCCATTTCAGCCAACCTTCTTCGTAAAGCAGCCGCCCCGTGAACGCGTCTGGGATCTGAAAGCCATCGGGCAGTTTTTCCAGCGGTTCAGAAGCGATCCCGGTTGGCCTCGAATCGCGGACAGCCTGAGCTTCGATTTGCTCTTCAACAAGCCGAATGTTGTTCTCGACGTTCAAAATTGCCTGTTTTCGGCCAACCAACGCCAGGTACTGAGTCGCGATGTTCGTAAAGATCACCTGACGAAACCGAGCCACGCTTCGTGCGCTGTAAAGGACACTTCGTTCGGCTTGAGTCAGGTCTTCCAGTATCACTTTGCGGCCAGCAGCAAACAGCAGTGGCTGAGTGACGCTATATCCAAGAGTCGGTGCGGAAACGCCTCCGCCACTTCCAAAGACCCATGTCACGGAGTTTGCCAGTTCGACCGCGACCTGACCACCCGTTGGCAGCAACTGGCTGACTCCGAAGTTGCTTCCAAATGCGCCCGCCGCAACGCCCCTCGAGTTAGTGCCTGCAGCAACTGAGGCACCGGGCTCCGTTCGGTTGACGCCAAGAAAACGCACACCAAGCCGGAATCGTTCGGCCGTCAAATCAAGGGCACTCAGATAAAGGGATTCAATCGTCGTTTGATAGTCGCGACTATGAATGTAGGCCAGGTCAACCAGCTGAGGCATTGTGAGCTTTTCAAGCTTTACCTGCGAATGATCCAGCACCGGATCAGTGCCGCTGACTTCGATTCCATAGGGATCCAGCCAATGAGGATTCTCGATGGCCAGCGATGTTCCCAGCTTGTGCCAGTTCTTGTATCCCTTTCGTCCGTTGACGCAATGCATGAATTCATGCGCAGCCGGATCGTCCGGGGGAAGCGGTTCCTTGTCCGGATCAAACGGATCAAAGAAGCGACTGCGAGGATCCGGAGTCAACTCCATGCGAGGCAATTGCCAATGCGGATCGGTCATTCGTTCGGCGATGGCGTTGTACGAATCCTTGTCCGCCTGCTTACGCCAAAACTGGCGCGAACATCCGGACAGTGATGAGAAACCCATCGCGCCCAACAACAGCCAGGCAATCCCGTGGCGAGATTTTCCGCGAAAACTTCGAATCAGCATCCTGCTGTTCTCCGGCTACTTGGTCGCTCTTCCGTGAGCATCAATCGATCCATGGGGCAGGCTGAATGTGTCGGTTGGCCGTTTCGCAGTGGCTGCAGGTCACCGCTGAACCGACCAATTCAGTGCTGTGTTTTCAAACAGTTGATTGTTTCAGACTGGAAAAGCATGAGATATCAACTGTACTGATGGATTCGATTTCGACACCGGGTCCGATTGTGCTTCATAGGAATTCGTTGCTAGTCCTACAGCCAATAAAACCGGCCTCCGCCGCGCGACGATACCGGCATGTTCACTATAGCCGAAGCAAACGACACGTTCCGGATACGCCGTACAATCTGCCGAAACGGCCTTCGACCGCTATCATCCGACAACTCGCCGCGACCACTACATTCGGCACATCTTGCCAACGGTCTGACCCGACACGTGACGGAACACCAACGATTGTCCACGAAACTCACGAGGGTTGTTTTCTCCACATCCTCTCGCTGCGCATAAAAAAGCAGGGCTCGACGTAGTGGTCGAGCCCTGCTTTGACGATTCAATTGGTCAGCTGGCGCGCGTGAATCCTTACTTGGATCGAGCGGCCGCCCATTCGTCCAGCATTGCCTGAATACGAGCCGGGTTGAAATCGGCCGGCACTTCGTAGTCCTGATTTGCCTGCAGATCCTTCACGGTCAAATCTCTGGAAGGAACTCCGCTTGTTGGAACCTGACCATGAGCCGTCCAGACGATTGCGTTCAGAACAAGCGTGCGGAAGTCCCGATTGCCCCAGTTCCAGTGATCGTGTCCGCCGGTGAACCCAAAGCCTCGACCAGCATCCTTGCGTGAACGAGCCCACGCAACCGTTTGAGGTTCCTTGCGTTCCAACACGGCCGCTCGCACCGCTGCGTTATTGCTGTGCGGACCGTCCGGGCGAGTCAAAGTGCCGTCCGCTTTCACAAGTGTGTCGGCAGGAGGTAGTTCGGACAAAACTGGAATGATGTCCGCGCCTTCAGCAAATCGCATGTGGTAGTACCATTCATCGTTGACTCGGAACGGCTTCACTCCGTTGACGATTTCGTGCTTTGGAAAATTGCTGAACATACCGGTCCAGTGAGGATTCACGGACCAGTCCGTTTCGAAGTAACCACCAGTCCAGTCAAGGAACGCTTCGCCCGATGGGCCTTTGGGAACTTCAACGCCATAGTGAATGCAGACCATCCCGATGCCACGTTTTTCGAGTTCCTTGAGACGATCCAGCTTGCTGTTGAATGGGTGTCCGCCGCCGCCATCTGTATAGATAACGATCGTATCGGCACTGTCGAGCACTGAATCATCTTCCGGCCAGCCGTTGGTATAAACTGTCGCTTCGATGCCCAGTTTCGACGAATTCAACGCTTCCGCAAACAACATGCAACCGGCTCGGTGTTCGTGAGCACCGTAGCCATGGCTTGGCTTGCCAGCAATCAATGCCACTTTCTTTGTGGCGGGCAGACGCTTCAGCTTGATTTCACGGAACTGCACCTGCATTGCCGGGCCAGCGTGAGCCTGAAGAGCGAGGAAACCGGCAGCTCGACGTTCCTTGATGTCGTTGTCGGTGACATCGACAGTCTTGACTCCGTTGATGAAGTGCTGGAAGTGGTAACCATCAGCGACGATGCGATACTTGTTCCAGTCTTCTTTTTTTATCTTCGCCTGAATCTCTTTGGTGTCCCCAACGGTGCCGGTCACCTTCTTTTCAAATTTGTTTCCGTCGCGAACCAATTCCGTCGATTCGCCTCGAAGAGCAAGAATTCCCCGAAAGGCTTCCCCGTACAGGATTCCTGAGTATGTGTCACCCGCCTCAAAGTCGGCCTGATATCCGCCGATGCCCCACTTTGAGTTGGGAAGTTCAAAGCTGCGGTATTGAATGCCCGAGTTTCCGTTGACGATTTTGTAATCCAGCTCGAGTTCAAAATTGTCGACTTCACCGCCACGCCAGATGATGAAAGTGTTGCTCTTGAGCTTCTTCTCTTCTTCGTTGAAAGTGGTGCCGGTAATGGCACCGTCTTTTACGCTCCATGTTTGTGGATCACCGTCCCAGCCGTCGAGCGTTTTGCCGTCGAATAGAGTTTGCCATTCTTCGGCATTTGCCGACACAGTTACCGCGCACAGAGCGGTTAGGAAAAGAAAGAGTCGCTGAAATCGCATCGTTGATCCTTTGAACATTGAGGTGGGAATCGGCTCGTCGCCGGAAAAGCGATGGCCGTTCGTTGGAGATTTGAGCACTCAGGCCGCATACCTGCAATTCACTGCGTTGATTCAGGCCAAATGATTTTTCGAAACACTCGCTTTCTACGTCCGTTTCGAGCGGGCCTTTCGACAAAATACTTACCAGATTTGAATACGTTCTTCCTTTGGCTTGAAGAGCTTGTCGCCCTGTTTGACATCGAAGGCTTCGTAGAATTCGTTAAGATTGCTCACTGGGCCGTTCGCTCGGTAAGTGGACGGCGAATGCGGATCGATAACAAGCCGGCGAAGCAGCTCATCGTCGCGATACTTTCGACGCCAGATCTGGGACCAGCCAAGGAAGAATCTCTGGCTGGCCGTCCGACCGTCGATAACCGAGCCTTCGGAATTCCCCAGCGACAGACGGTACGCTTTGAAGGCGATTGCCATGCCGCTCAAGTCGGCGATGTTCTCACCCAGCGTGAGCTTGCCGTTGAGCTTTCGCCCAGGCATCGGTTCAAATGCTTCATACTGAGCCACAAGGCGGCTCGTCAAAGCTTCAAAGGCTTTGCGATCTTCTTCGGTCCACCATTCCTTCAGGTTTCCGTCGCCGTCGTACTTGCTGCCTTCGTCGTCAAAGCCATGGCTAATCTCATGACCAATCACCGCACCGATGCCACCGTAGTTGACTGCGTCGTCCGCTGTCGCGTCAAAGAATGGCGGCTGCAGAATTGCGGCCGGGAACACAATCTCATTCATGCTGGGATTGTAATAGGCATTGACGGTTTGAGGCGTCATGCCCCATTCCTTGCGATCAACCGGTTTGTGCAATCGATCCACGTGACGAAAATGTTCGGCCTTTGCCGCGCGACTGATGTTGCCGATCAGGTCATCCGCTGAAATCTCAAGCTTGGAATAGTCTCGCCATTCATCCGGGTAACCGATCTTTGTCGTGATCTTGCTGAGCTTCTCCAACGCTTTGACCTTGGTCGCGTCCGTCATCCAGGTCAGTTCGTGGATGCTCTTTTCATAGGTCTTCATCAGATTGCCGACTAACTCGTTCATGCGTCGGCGAGACTCAGCGGGAAAGTGCTTCTGAACGTAAAGCTGACCAAGAGCTTCGCCGAGAACTCCGAAATCGCCCGCACCAGCACCCGAAGTTGCGTCAACCGCGCGCTTCCAGCGAGGCTTCTGCTCGGGAACGCCCGCGATCGTCTTTGCATGCAGCTCGAAATGAGCGTCCACGAAAGCGACGGGAAGATACTCGGCTGCATCATCGAGCACTCGAAAACGAAGGTATTGCTTCCAGACCTCCATCGGCGTTTCGGCAACGATCTTTTCCAGCCCTTGAAAGAAGCTGGGAGTCGTCACGTTCACTTCCGTCAGTTCAGGCACTCCGGAAGCTGCGAAGAACTTATTCCATGGCAGCTTTGCCGACACTTCCGACAGCTTTGCTACGGGATACAGATTGTATCGCTTCTCGGCGTCTCGCAGTTCGGTGCGAGACCACTGAATTTTCGCCAGTGACGTCTCAAGGGCCAGAATGCTGTCAGCCGCTTTTGCTCCGTCCGGCAGCTTAGCGAGTTGATAGAGCTTTGCGATGTACGTCGTGAGTGCTTTGCGAGCTTTAAGGTAGTTCTCTTTGTCTTCAAGGTAATAGTCGCGGTCGGGAAGCGTTGTTCCGCTCTGAGAGACCCCCGCCAGATAGCGGGCCGAATTCTTGTCATCCGTGCTGATGAAAAAACCGATGGGGCTGCCGATGCCGATGACTCCGACCTTGCCGAAGTAGGCGATGACGTCATCAGTCGACTTGAGCTGATCGATCGCGGCCATCTGATCCCTGAGTGGATCGAGGCCCTTCTTTTCGATGAGCTCTTCATTCATATAGCTTCGATAGAAATCGCCGACCTTCTTGCCGATCGGATCTTTCGCGTTCTTTGCGGATTCCTCAATGATGACCCGAATGTTGTCTCGAGCTGCATCGTCCAGCGCCGTGAAGGATCCGTAGTTGGATTTGTCCGGCGGAATCTCCGTCGACAGCAGCCAGCGACCGTTAACATGCAGGAACAAATCGTCCTGAGGACGAACGGCGGTATCGAAACCATCCGGATCAATACCGGAGTGGAGATCGTCGGCTTGCAAACCGCACGAGATTAAAGTCGCCGTTATAAACAACGCCAAAGAAAAACATTTCATGAATCGATACTTCCTGAAGGTATGGCTTTCAACAACACTCATCTGTTGCGGTACGCGGAACGCCTGTTGGTGGGCCATGCGTTCTCAAACGGCGGAGACAGTGTACCACCAAGTCCGCTCCGCTTAAACCAATGCCCAGACCCTGCAGTGCGAACCAGCCAAGCCGGGAGAGGCATTCTTCTGGAACGTGCATTGAACACGGTTTCCCAATTTAAGCGAAATGGCGTGAGCCGTCCGTTTTTCCGTCACCGAACGGTTCACGCAGCTCCGCTCTCTCGTCAAAACTGGAGATTATTTCGGGACTGTTTCTCAGCTATTCGGGAACAGACTTCAGCGTGTAAAAGCCTTCCGTCGGCCAGAACTCGTTTGATTCATCCAATGGTTGTTTGATCGAGATTTCATAGATGTAACCGGCTTTGAGCGGGCCAGCCTGGATCGTGACCGCCTTGTGATCGTCGGCCAGAGTGATCTGAGTTGGTGTTAAAGTATGTCGGTCCGAATCGGCGGTTGCGTAACCGCCATCCCATTTGCGAGTGGAGGCCTGGATGCTCCAGTGATTCGTATTTTCGGCTTTGATTCGATCCACGGGTCGGAAGAAGCTCACTTCAAAGCCTTTTGAGGTTGCCCGGATTTCGCGGATACCGTTTGGCAGTGACTCACCCGGGGCAATGCGTTCGATCGAACCAGTGTTGGAACCGCCCTGCCAACCGCTGTCCCAAATGCTGCCGATGTACAGCGCACCGTTGGGGGCGATGGCAGCTGCGACAGGGCCGACGAAGTTTGCTCCGCCGCCAGGTTGATCGGGCCGGCTGAATCGATAACAGGCTCCCTGTAAAGTGCCTTCAACATTCTGAACGGTGAAGCGAATCAGGCAGCGAGTGTCGTACTCGCAACCGATGCCGTGGCCAGCCAGCTCGGGCACGGCGAAGTTGTCCGGAAGAAAGACAATGCTGTTTACGCTGCGAGACCACGGGTGCGGCAGCATCAGAGTCGGTGACTCAGGAATGTAGTCCTTTGCCGTTTCATGCCGCGATGGCACTCCGTAGTGCTTTCCGACGATCACATGATTAATCTCGTTGAACGTATTTTGGTTCCCCTGGTTGTCGGTTGCAAAGAGATGTTGTTCACGATCAAAAGCCAGACCCATAGGGAATCGCAACGAATAGGCGATGGGCAAGATGCTCCCGGTGGAATCGATCTTCAGCACTGTTCCTCGCCAGCGGTCATTGTCGGCGGGACGATTTTTCTGCGAGTAATCGCTGCCGAGTCCCACAAACAGATTTCCGCTGTCATCCCGAATTAAACCGGTCGTCCAGTCGTGGTAGTCGTCGCTGAAGCCCCAGCCGGAAGCCACAACATCGAACTGATCGGCCATCCCATCGCCGCCGGAGTCTCGCAGGCGAAGCACTTCGGGCTTATGCGAAACCAGAAGCGAATCACCATCCGACTGAATACCGTACGGAGCCGCAAGGCCCTCGGCGAACAGCGACATCGAGTCGGGAATTTTGTCACCGTCAGTGTCGCTCGCCAGCCAAACCTGACCTCGCAGAGAAGTGAACGCAAGGCGACCGTCCGCCAGCCATGTCATCGCAGTGGGCATGATGTTCGTGCTGAAGGCAAGTCGCTGGCCGGTGAATCCGGGCACCGAGGACAACGCATCGGGGGAACTCTTTAACTGCGCTGGTGAGACCGGAATAATGCTCGGAGGGACGACGTTTGCCAGCAACGATAGCCGAGCTTTCCCGCCCTTCGCCAGCGACACCATCGATTCGGTTGCGTTGTCGGTTGAGTCAACGGTCAGCGTCCATGGAATTTTATTGCTGGATTTCTCCGGTTGCCACGCGTCAAACAGCAGTTCGGAAGATTCCGAGCAGTCATCGACAACGGCGTCGATCGTCCAGCCCGTTGCGGCGCCATCGTGCTCGGCAGGCTGAAGCGTGTAGTTGACAATCGCCGTCGCCAGAACTCGCGACAAGTCATTCCATGCTGTTTTAGACGTGTGACGCGACGCTTCAACCGACGTCGCATCGCCGGATGACTTCGCGATGTTCGATGCTGAGTCCGAGCCCGCTGCGGGATCAAAGTGGTAACGAAGGCGAAGCGATAGTGAATCCTCGTCGATTTTGTACGACAGCAATTCACCGTGGCGTCGCTGGTCGAAAATGGGGCCTGTCGCCAGAGTCGCAGGCTGGTCATGCGACTTCATTCGGCATAGAAACAAGTTCCTTGCGTCACTGGAAATGGAAACTCCGGCCATGTCCCAGAACCAGCTTTTGCCTTCGGTTCGCTGTCGAGCAAACTCACCGATTGTCCACTGCCGCAACTGAAGCGAATCTAAATCGATCAACAGGTTGTGGCCGTTGTTGAAGCCAATCGCGAGAGCTCGGGGAACGCTGTTGCGTTCGGCGCTTTCTCCGATCGTAAAGACATCGCGAATCACTCGCGGCCGCTGCCCCGGAGCGACTGTGACGAGCTGCTCGTAGCGACTGACAACAGTCGGTGGAGAAAATCGAGGATCAGAGAGTGCTTTCCACATCGTTGCGATTTGATGCGGCAGCGAATCTTCAAGAACTCCCGCAACTGGCTTCCGAATTGCCGGCATTTCGATTCCCGGAACGACTCGAATGGGGTTCTGCATCCATCGCATAAAGTAACGAGGCCTGATTCGCTGTCCCATCGTCATGATGTCGGACCCGCGAGTTCCCATGGCCACGTTGCGAGGTTCAAACGTCCCGGCTTTGTGGCAGGCGATGCAGTTGAAGCCCGCCGCACCGGTGAGCTGATTTCCCGTCAGCAGTTCGCCCGGCGATGCGAGTGTCGGATGATGTGGATTGAGATGTTCAAACAGTTCCGAGCGTGCCACGTCAGCGGCATCTGGAATTCGATCAACAGCCACAAAATGCTGAACAATGGACTCACGGTCCTCTTTTGACATGCCAAACTTCGGCATCCGTACCAGTAACCACGGAAGTCGCCTTTCAGTTTGCTCACCGGCAACTGCGGAGAGCA
>JANMEV010000341.1:0-9264 GCA_031377305.1 Planctomycetota bacterium
ATCGTTCGCCGTAATGAGGTGAATCGAACATGCGATCAACAAGATGCTCGTAAGCCTGATCCGACGTGTCAGCAAGAAACTGATCAAT
This sequence comes from Planctomycetota bacterium, assembly GCA_031377305.1. Lineage (GTDB taxonomy): Bacteria > Planctomycetota > Planctomycetia > Planctomycetales > Planctomycetaceae > SXXK01. Next base: position 89 of record JANMEV010000341.1, read on the forward strand.
CTGCTGAGGAGTCGGCGGTAACCCCAGAAGGTCGAACGAAACACGTCGGATCAAGGTGCGTTTGTCCGCGGGTTGACTCGGAGCGAACCCCGCTTCCTTCAATTTTTCCACGACGAACGCGTCCACAGGATTTCTGATCCAATCGGCTCCGTCAATTTTGGGTGGCACACAAGTTTGAAGTGGTTGCAGCGACCACCAATCGACACCCGCTCGTGATTCCGTTGTGAAACGAAAGGGATCGATCTTCTCGGTTCCCCATTTGGCACCATTGGCAAGCCAGCGTTCGATGGTTGCTTTTTCGGCCGGTGAAAGTGGCTTCTTTGGCGGCATTTGGTCGGAGCTGACGTGGTCCCAGAGCAAACTTCCTTTGAGATCGCCCGGAACGATCACAGCCCCGGACTCACCACCCGCCATCGCTGATTCTCTTGACGATAAGTCCAGCCCGCCTTTGCGTTCAACACCGCTATGGCAGATGAGACACTTCTGAGCCAGGAGCGGGGCGACCTGATGATCGAAATCCGGCGACTCCTGAGGCGCGGCCTGCAGACTGGAATGCAGAGCGAGGGTTGAACAACAAATGACGACGACGGTTCGAAGCGGCGACATGCCGAACTCATGTGGCACGCGATTTAGGAGTACGTTGGTGACAAAACCAGTATCGTTCAAGAATCGCTGGAAGCAACTTTGAATCGCCGATCGGATCCGCAGAAGCCAGCGTCGAAATTCGGAGGAAGAAGTTCCTCGGCAGTTTTCAGGAACCGGAATGGGACTTTCACATCGCATTCGTCTGGCCTTTGATCGATGATGTTTTGGTGGGGTTTGGTCAGCGTGGACCTGCAAGATACGACTCGGTGTCGCATTGTGGAAGCGAAACCTCCCAACAATCATGTTTCGATCACCATGCCGGTTGACGCGTGGAACGTTTTATATCCAGTCGTTGAGACTCGCAAACACTGGCGTTTCATGACAAACCGATTTGCGGGCGCGCCGCTCTTCACGATCGATCTAACTACTATCACAGCGATGCGACCCAGCTGACTCCCAAAGCGCCAATACAGGCGATGATCAGAACAACTCCGAACCAACCGAATCTCAGCATCAGTTTTCCGGACTTCGACGCGCCAACGATTGTCGAATCAGTGGCAAGAAGTTGCAGCGCGATGACATGCAGTGGCAGCAGGACGGCATTCACAACCTGACTGGCGTACATCATTGGGATGAGTGGCAAACCGGGAAGCGACACGACACTGACTGCGGCTACGGTCAGCCCGATGAACGCCGCATAGAAGTACTGGAAACGATGCGAGTCCAAATCCAGCGAAGCGGGGGCTCCGATTCCTTCTGCGATCGAATAGGCGGTAGCGAGCGGCACAACCGCGGCAGCGAGCAGCGACGCACCGAGCAATCCGGCTCCGAATAGGATCGTCGCAAAAGAGCCCGCCAGCGGCTTCAGCGAAAGAGCGACATCGCGCGCATCTTCCACTTTGATTCCCGCAGGATGCAACGTTGCCGCGCAGGCGACTGCAATGGCAAGTCCGATCACGCCAGTTAGGATCGAGCCGATCACAACGTCAATGCGTTCCAAAGGAAGATCGGTGATTTTGATTTTCTTGTCGACGGCATACGATTGAATAAAAGCAAGACCCCAGGGTGCGAGTGTTGTTCCAAGAGTTGCCGCGATTGCCAGCCATCCGGCCTGGTTCAACGGCATGTGCGGAATGATGGAGTTGCTGACAACCTGAGACCAATCGGGTCTCGCCAGAATCCCGTCAATGATGTACAGAGCAAGCGTAGAAGAGATGACCAGCAGGATCCCTTCCACTCGATGGAACGATCCCAGCACAACAACCAGTGAGATCAGCACTCCTGCCGCCGGAGTGCTGATCCACGATGGGATTCCAACCAGCGATGCTGCCGCCGAAATCCCCGCATACTCGGCGCAGATCGTACCGAAGTTTGCAAAGAGCAATCCTGCCACCGCCACGTAGCCGACTCGAGCGCCCCAGCGATCACGAATCAGAGCAACGAAGCCTTTGCCGCTGACCGCTCCGAGATGAACGGCAACCAAATGAAAGTAGATCAGTAGAACGGTCGAGAAAGGAATGATCCAAAGCAGGCGATAGCCGTGTTCGGCTCCCAGCATCGAGTAGGTCGTAATCCCCGCCGGGTCATCATCCGAAAGTCCGGCCAGCAACCCCGGTCCCAGTACTGCGAGAAAAGCAACCAGAGCGGTCTTCCCGGACTGTCGGAACCTCGCAAACCTTGAAGCAACCCCGCGTCGGCGATGGGAAATCGGATGCGGTCGTTTGTGGGTCCGGCCCCGGTCAGTCATCAGCGACTTTCAGTGTTGTCAGATTTCTGTGTGACTCGGCCGGAAGCTAGCGCCAGAGGTATCCAAAGTACTGTGCCGGCCAAAATGGTTACACCGGTAGCAATCAACTTTTTTGGATCGTCAATCGCCATCAGCACAGCGACGATAAGTGTCGAAACAACGTACGTCAATGCACACAGAGTGGTGATCAACGATTGTGACGACTGATGCTTCTTCTGCGGGATCAACAGCGTCGCAACGGTGACGGCAGATGAGAGCGCCAGAGTTGTGCTCAGGTAACCGATCAGCTCACGAAGATTACTTGCGAGGACCAGCCCCAGTGCGATCACCGTCTGAAGGATCACAGTTCGGCTAATGGACGACGGCCCCGTTCGAAACATCGCGGGGAAGACTCCATCATCGGCCATTTGCGAGAAGACTCGCGGGCCCGTCATGATCATGCCGGCAACTGACGACAAAGTCCCCAGTGAGATTGCAACTCGGATCAAGCCTTCCAGTGACGAACCACCGATCGCTTTTGCGGAAATCGCCGCCACATCATTCTTCCCAATGATCTCACTGGCAGGCGTTGCCGTCACAAACGCCGCGTTCAAGAGTACGTAGAGAACAGTCACCAGGGCCGTTCCCATCCACAGCGATCGAGGCACCGTCCGTTCCGGGTCTTTGACTTCCGAAGCGATGTACACGGCCGCGTTGAAGCCTGCATAGCTGAGCGAGATCCACATCACGGATCCCGCCATCGCCAATAATGTCGCCTTTGACCAGAGCTCGGGCAGGTCGGTTCCGACGGCTTCCCAGTGCCATGTCCTGGATGGAATCTTTGTCGCAGCGATGATCAAAAATGTCCCGAGTGCGAGGAGCTTGATGCCGACGATTAAATTCTGCAACGAAGCAAACAGCTTCACAAGGAATGCATGTCCGACACCGAAGAGAAGGATGGACGCGATCGCCGCGGAGTTGGGAATGAACCAGCTCGGGCGAATCGATTCGGGAACCGCGTAGGCTTCGAACGTGATCGCCGCCATCGCAATTGCGCCGCTGAAGCCAGCGGTGAGTGAGACCCAGCCTGCCAGAAATCCGACGAATGGATGAAGTTGCCGACTGAGGTAGAGATATTCGCCGCCGGAGATTGGTAATCGTCGGGCCAGTTCTCCGTACGCAATCGCACCGCAAAGGGCAATCACACCGCCGATGCACCACGCGATGAGCACTCGGCCAGGCGATCCCAGCGAGATCAGCGAATATCCAGACGTTGTGAACACGCCGGAGCCAATCATGCTGGCAATAACAATGCAGGTGAGCGTCGTCAGTCCAAACTTTGCGGCTGTGACGCTTTCGTTTGCTTTGTCATCCGGCGTGATAACTTCGTAAGGCGTCCGTTCCATGAAAGCCTCCAGCGGGTTTCGTAGTCAGTAATGTTTTCAAACCGTTGACCGAGTCCCAAAGAAGTCCCCCCACCGGCCTTGCGAATGCAGATGTTGAGGTCTCAGCTCGACGAGCAAGGCGGCGGGATCAGGGTACTGACGTCCCCAGCTCGCCTGGATTCAGCAACGAAAGAGTCGCAGGGCCAGCTTACTAGGCCTTCGGTACTTCTAATGGAGCTGCTTCGCCGCTTTTCTCAGTCGCTGGTTTGTCGCCTTCGTGGGCATGGCCTGCATGATCATCGGCTTTCGGTGCATCAGCTTTTGGAGCTTCATCGTGTGCGTGATCATCGTGGCTGTGAGCGTGGAAGCTGCCAACTAGTTCTTTACCACCAACGGTGACGTGGAAGTGACCATCAAGCTGCTCTTCTGCCTTGATGTCTTCTGGAAGCTGGCTGCCAGCAATGATGAAACGAGACGCGGTCTCGGCGGTTTCGCCTTCCAGCGGCGAGGCTTTGGATTCAAGAACGACTTCGTTTCCGCCCTTTTCAATTTCGAAGGCCAGGCCCGTCGCGGCCGCGGCAACGCCAATTTCGCTGCCGTAGAAATAGAGTGTGATGTCACGAGTTGCGGTGTCGAACACCATTTCCGCGTGATGACCATGCGTGTCGTCCAGTTCCAGAACGTGCCCGCCGTGTTTGCCTTCGTGGCCACCGTGATCATGGCCATGGTCGTGTCCATGATCGTGTGCTTCGCTGAGCGGCGCTTTGTTGTATTCGGTGTAGCTGGATTCCTCACATCCGGCGGCAAAGAACCCGGCGATTGTAAATCCCGCTATCCATTTTCCAGTTTGCATGACCAATATCCTCTTTCTGAAATCACTTTCGAATTGTTCGCAACATAAGCATCACACTGCGTTTGATAGTACGTCAACCTGCGGTCGATCGATGGACGACGACGCGCATTTTAGTGTCGCCCCTGGGAAATGACAGGAGACCGGCATTTTGGCATTACGCACGCGTCAGAGGCTTCAGAATCCAGCGCATCCATAGGGAAAAGCCGAAACACCCGCTCTCACAGATCGGCTGGCCGCAGGCATCTCAAAACGGCGAATCTGGTCGCTTTTTTGGGCCGCGGAAGTCTCGAAAAGGTTGCTCTCGACTGAATGGAGGCGAAGTAGTACACCTCACGGTCTGGCGACTTGATTGCAGGGTTCTTTCTATGCGCGGATTCCTCGTAAAGACCGTTTTTGCTATGCTGCTTGTCACGCTCAGCGGCTGCCAGTCGCGACCTTCGTTGCGCAAGCTTCCCATCCTTGCGCCGGCTACGGCTCCCATCATGCCGCTTCAGCGAGTGTTTCTGGCAAGCCATACGTCGACGTCACTGCGGGTTGAATTTGAGGATCAACGACCGGGGCCGGAGCGATACTACTATCCCGGTCTTTCAGAACCGCATCACTGGCGAGACGCTGTGTCCATGGTTCCTATGGAAGCGTTCGATCCGGCAATCGAAGATTTTATCCGTGGTCGGTTTGATTCGGGCGGCGTCGTGCCACAAAGAGATATTCAGGAGATCCGAATCCAACTGACTTCGTTTCAGGTTGTCTATGACCAACGCAAAGACACCGAAGGTGTTTTCCTCGCGAGGCATTCCAACTGGCAAGCTGGAAAGGACAGAGAAGACATTGAGCGTCAGGAGCGTGACGATCAACGGAGAGCGGAGGCTGAAGAAGAGCGGCGGAAAAAGCGGGATGATGCAATTCGATATGGAGATGGCAATTCGTATTCTGAGAGTCTTTCCGGCTCTCTGCTGGCACCCGTCGTGGGCGCGATTGCACAAGGACTGTTTATCGAGTTGCCTCGCTGGGCCATGCGAAGGGAGAAGACGTACATTCTCACCGAGCCTACAGAGCAGCAAACTCCGACGTTTATCACGGACGGCAAGGTCGAAGGGTTGAACTTTCAGATTTCAGCGACAATTACAACTCTCGACTCAGATGGAAGGAAGTCACGATTCCCGGTTGAGGTTGTTCAGCATCGATCGGTGGACGGCGGTAAGCTGTTGCAACCCCAGGTGACTCAGCTTGTGGAAGAGTCGATGAAGGAATTCTGCGATCGTATCGCAGAGTAATGCTCGGGACAGGTTCAGCCAATTCTTTCCGATTGATCTGCTGAAATTCTGTCAACCTCAAACGTTCGCGCCCGACGAGCGAGATGGTCAGTGTGATTCGATGCCTCGTCGTTTTGGCGGATGGGGGCGGCGAGATTGCTTAGGTGGATTTAACCTGGATTCTCTTGTTCGCAAGGATTGTTCATCTGAGGCCGGATCGAGCCCACCAGACCTGCCGGAACACCGCAAACCGTGATTCTTCGTCGTCACAACGTGTCAGGTTGATGTGTATTCAATTAGCGAGTGCCGCTCCTGCCCTCTTTGGGTTTGCTCGGTCGGCCCGTGTGCAATGCGGGTTAGAAGGACTTGTCTTTCACAGAGACGCGCGCCATGGTTCGTTAAGAATTTTGATCACAACACGCGGCTTTCAACTGCGGGAGCTTGTGGCACATTCAAATATCGTGAAGGATCTGCGCGTTGATGTCCTGACAGCTCGAATAGACCCAAAATTGTTTTCTATGTAGAGTGCTTCTGCAGGGATGCTTTGAAAACGAACATGCTGAATTAGCGTTTCAGAAGTCGAGAGGCTTCTGGCGCAAATTGACCGCATCAATCTGAGTTCAGCGACAGACTCCCCTGCCAATCTTTCGTTCGATGAGATTTTCAGCAATCAGGAGTCGATAATGCAATTGGATAGTCGTAGCCGCTTTCACAGTGGTTGAAGTTGGTCGTAGGCGATTCGGCAAAGGGCCGCAATCGCGGTCTTAGACGACGCGGCTTAAGAGTGGAGTCACAGGAATCGCGCGCGCTTTTGTCGGCAGTGACAGCTACGGTCGTGGTTGCGGATGATTCGTTGATCGTGAGTGAAACATCATCTGTCACCATTACTTTCAACCAGACGGTTACCGGCTTCGAAAATGCAGACCTGACTAGTCCGAATGGTACGCTCAGCTCCGTAAGCACAGAAGACAATATCACCTGGTCCGCCACTCTGACTCCAAACGCACCTGTTACTGATTCGACAAACGTTATCACGCTCGACCTGACCGGCGTGATGGGCACGGAAGTCGGCGTGGGGACCACAGATTCAAATAACTATGCCGTTGACACGGCGCGTCCGATAGCTACCATCGTTTTGGCTGACACAGCGTTGAAGGTAGGCGAAACATCGTTGGTGACGTTCACATTCAGCGAACCAGTCACTGGCTTACTTAACAACGACCTGACCATTGTGAACGGGACTCTCTCGGCCGTGTCTTCAGCAGACAATGGTCTAACCTGGACTGGGACGTTTACACCGACGGCCGCCGTGACGGATGCGACTAACACCTTCACGCTGGATAACACTGGTGTCGCCGATCTGGCTGGAAACGCTGGCACAGGGACCACAACTTCCAACAATTATGCGATCGACACGGCTCGTCCGACAGTTTCCATTGTTGTGACCGACACCGCGCTGAAGATCGGTGAAACATCTCTGGTGACGTTCACGTTCATCGAAGCCGTGACCGGCTTCACAAATAGCGACCTGACGGTTGTCAACGGAACGCTTTCGGCTGTAGCGACGGTCAATGCCGGACTTACGTGGACAGCAACACTCACTCCGACTGCCGCTGTCACGGATACAACCAACGTTATCACTTTGGCAAACACTGGCGTCACCGACGCGGCGGGAAATGCTGGAACAGGAACGACCGACTCGAATAACTTTGCGATCGACACAGTTCGTCCGACAGCCACTATTGTTGTGGCCGACGCGTCTCTGACGATCGGCGAAACGTCTCTGGTCACGATCACATTCAGCGAACCGGTTACCGGGTTTGCGAATGGTGACCTGACAATTGTCAACGGAACACTCACTGCAGTCGCGACAGCAAACGGTGGGCTTGCATGGACGGCAACATTCACGCCGACATCTCTGCTGACCGATGCGACGAACATCATCACGCTGGACAACACGGGAGTTGTAGATGCGGCTGGCAATGCTGGGGCAGGAACATCGGCTTCGAATAACTTCGCAATCGACACTCGAGTTCCGGAAACGGCCAGTCTGGTTGTGACTACGAAAACGGACGTTGTCGACAGGTTCGACAAACTCACCAGTCTCTGTGAGGCGATAGCGTATGCCAACACAAAGGAAGGCGCTGATACGATTACGTTCGGCAATGGCTCGGCAACTTCCGGGGGAACAAACTTCACGGATGTGACTCCGGATATCATCGTGCTGACTTTGTGCCAGATGGTTATCTCGGATGCAGTGACGATCACGGGTACCAGCGCTGCCAATACAATGATCAATGCTCAGCAGTTGTCCCGCATCTTTGATATTACTTCGGGCAATGTCACTCTGAATGGTCTGACGCTGAAGAATGGACGGACGACTGCGGCAAACGAAATTGGCGGCGCTATCCGATCGACGTCGACTGGCACACTGATCATCAACAGCAGCGTGCTGTCCGGCAACTCGACCACCGGTGCTAATGCGTCAGGCGGGGCGATCTTTGCTACTGCCGGTGCGGTGACGTTGAACAAGACGACGCTCTCAGGGAACTCCACAACCGGGAATGGAGCTGCTGGTGGAGCGATCTTCGCCAATTCTGGTGCCTTAACGGTTAGTCAGAGCACACTGTCCGGGAACTCAACAACTGGCAACGGCGGCAACGGTGGAGCGATCTTTGCAGGCTCGGGTGCGTTGACGATTGGTCAGAGCACGATCTCCGGGAATTCGACCGTTGGCAGCGCGGCTGGTGGCGCGATTTTCGCGAACTCAGGCCCAGTGATGGTCAGCCAAAGCACGCTAACTCTGAATAGTGCTGCACAAAATCTGGGTGGTGCGATCATGAGCGCATCCTCGCCCATAACGATTCGTAACAGCATCGTGGCGGGCAACGCCGACCTTGTGGGTGCGTCCAATATCAGCAAGTCGTCAGACGCTACTGATGCATTCATTGTGAGGAACAGCCTGATTGGTCGCAACGACGGAACAGGGCTCGTTGCGACGGTCGGTGCAACTCCCGATGCCAACGGAAACTATATCGGCGGGGCGACGGATGCATTGAAGATCGACCCCAAGCTTGGACCGCTTTCGAACAATGGCGGCTCAACCAGGACCCACACTCTACTTGTCGGAAGTCTGGCGATTGAACATGGCAGTAATGCCTTTGCTGTGGACGTCGCGAACGGTAATGCCGGGCTGACGACCGATCAGCGAGGAGCCGAGTTCACTCGTATCGTCGAAGGCGATCAACGGGGAACGAAGATCGTCGATATGGGTGCGATTGAAGTGCCCGGAATTAAGCTTGTCCAGCCGACTGGATTTACGCTTGCGACGCGACCTACGCTGCAGTGGACACCCATTGCGGGCGCAACGGCCT
>JANMEV010000345.1:0-10165 GCA_031377305.1 Planctomycetota bacterium
GGCAGGGCGTCAGCCCTCCGAGTACATTTGCGCTTTCTTCGGCAGAAGTTTGCTCAGTTGCGTCTGCTCGGAGGGCTGACGCCCTGCCGCTCGCCGGGCTCATGAATCGCGCACACCACCGAGCCGCCAGGAACATCGGCAGCGAAAATGCATCGGCGATGTATTGGGCTGGGCTGGCAGTCGGATCCGCAAACACGGCTTCATTCAGTGAGCGCCAGTTGCCGTTCGTCGTTGGCAGCGATCGCTGCGAAGGTCCGTCGCATGGAGCATCGGACAGCAGACGCCCGATGTTTCTCAATACGCCGTTGACGAACCCGGTCCAGCGAGATCGATCCAGATCGCGGCACAGATCCACCGTTGAATCCACCGCCGCGTGTTCCGGCGTGCGAGCGAACAGAAGCTGATACGCCCCAACTCGCAGTATTCGCCATAGATCGGGTTCGACATTGTGGCGCGGCCGAGTCATCCGTGATTCAATCATTACATCCAGCGTTCGACTTCGCCGCACAACTCCCGACGCCACATCCACCGCCAGCGCGCGGTCCTGTGAGGAAAGATGATGGCGGTGATCGAATTCAGCGAAGATGTCCTGCACGAAGCGTTCAGAGCGATCGTACTCCTGCAATACTGCGTACGCTAAATGCCGGCCGTTGATGTACGGTTCCGGAACAACCAGATTTGGTTCATCGCTGCTGCGTGAGTTCTGAGATTTGTCCCATGCGTTGCCTCCCTGCTGGGGCCGCCGATGCTGAGGTCCTCGTCGATTTCCGCCACCCGATCCGCCACTTCGTCCCCAACCGCCTCCGCTGCTCATGAGGCGGCTCCTGGCGAGCACTTGCCCGAACACAACGCGGCCAGGTCTTCGAAATAGTTCGGATACGTTTTTGCGGTGCAGCCTGGATCCAGAATGCGAATCCCGGGGACGCGCAGGCCAAGCAGCGAGAAGCTCATCGCCATCCGATGATCGTCGTACGTGTGAATCTCCGCAGGCTGCGGCGTGCCAGGATAAATCGTCAAACCGTCTTCACTTTCTTCGGCACGAATGCCGGCTCGTTTGAGTTCCGTAACCACCGCAGCAATGCGATCGGTTTCTTTATGTCGCATGTGGCCGACGTTGCGAATTGTTGTTGGACTGTCGGCAAAGACAGCGACGGTCGACAACGTCTGAGCCGTGTCACTGATGGCGTTCATATCAATGTCGATGCCATGCAGCGGCTTGCCGGTAACCGTGATCCGATCGCAGCCCCAAATGACTTCGCAGCCCATTTTCTCCAGAGCCGCCGCGAATCCAACGTCTCCCTGCAACGCGTCTTTCGAAAGGCCGGTGATCGTGACCGTGCCGCCAGTTACGGCCGCGGCACCAAAGAAATAGCTGGCGGCCGAGGCATCCGGTTCGATGTCGTAAGTGCCGGCTTTGTACGGTTTCGCGCTGATGTGAAATTCGGACAAATCGTCGGGGTAAAATACGTCGGCTCCGAAGGCTCGCATCATGTCGAGCGTCATCGTGACGTACGGTTTTGAGACCAGTTCGCCGTCGACTCGGACATGCACATCCTTCTGGCAGGCCGGTGCCGTCATCAGGAGACTGCTGAGAAACTGACTGCTGATGCTGCCTTGAATCGACGTCCATCCGCCGGTGAAGTAGCTGAGCAATCCATCGACAACAATCGGCGGGCAATCACTGTTCGGAGTTTCAAATCGAATATTCGCACCCAGCGGCGCGAGGGCTCGCACAAGATCGCCGATCGGTCGCTGTCGCATGCGTTCGACTCCGTCAAGTCGATACTGTCCGCTGCCGAGCGCACACAACGAAGTGAGAAATCGAATACTGGTGCCACTGTTCTCAAGCCACAAATCGGCTTTCTTCGCCGGGATCTTTCCCGCCAAACCGTGCACAGTGCACTGGCAGGCCGCAACGTCCTGATCGACAGTGAAGCCCAGTCGTCGCAGGCTTTCCACCATGACTCGCGTGTCCTGGCTGTCAAGCATGCCGGTCAGCGTCGTCGGCCCATCTGCCAGCGCTGCAAGGATCATGGCACGGTTGGTGATGCTCTTCGAACCCGGCGGACGTATGGTTCCGTCGACCGGAGAGCCTACGGGGTGAATTTCAATTGCAGACATAGGAATTTGACGGATGGAGTGTCTGATCGACCTGAAAACTGGAAGTACGGAATATGGTCAGGAGATCTCAAGCAGGTTATTGTCAGTTGCGGTCACCGGAACTCCTGCCGCCTTTGCCCACGGATTTGATACCCCTTTGACGTCGATAGAGAGCGACTGTCCCTCTGCAGACTCCCAACGAGTCTGCCAATTCCTGATCACTGACTTTACCCAACTGTTCGACCACGGATTTCGTCCAATGGATTGATCGCTGGATCTGAAAGGCGGGAATTCCAAGAGACTCACGTTTGGCTCGAACATGCCGTCGTCCACGCCCTGTGAGAGTTGCGACAATTGTGTCCGGTTTCTTACCCAGCATCGCTATCTCCAGTTTCGTCCACGGATGCCTCGGAACTGAGACTCCTCCGGACGGAGGAATTGCCAGGGAGTGTCGTTTTGCCGTGACAACAGATTCGGAAACTCCCAGGTCTTTGGCGACACGACTATCGGGTTCTTTCCCAAGCCGCTTCAAATGGGCCAGCTTCCAGTGAAACTTGACTTGTTCCGTCGACGGATTAAAAGGAGCAATGCTTAGAGACACTCGCTTTGAGAAAACCGTATTTGTCCACATGCCAAGCTTTTTCGCCAAGTCAGCGTCAGCCATTGTCCCAAGCATCGAAATTTTCTTCGGGGTCCACGCGATATACTTTGAATGTGCAATGTTGCGTCGTCGTCTTTCCATTCGCACATGATGCACGGGAACCTGGTATTCCTGCGCAAGTTCAGAATCTGTTCGCTTTCCCAATTGCCTGATCAGCGCAGCGGGAAGCTTCAAGGCTTTTGTGGCGGTCATGGCAATTATGGCCCAAAGGATACAAGAAAAGCCCGACAGTTCTAACAATCGAACCGTCGGGCCTTAGAGAATTAGAACTCAGATCAGTCTAGACTTCCTTGGAAGAAATCCAGCTCATCATCCTTCGCAGTTGCTTGCCGACGACTTCGATCAAATGACCGCGTTCACGGCGGCGAGTGGCAAGGAACGAAGCCTGGCCGGCCTTGTTCTCCAGCAACCAGTCGCGAGCGAACTGGCCGCTCTGGATTTCGCCGAGGATCTTCTTCATTTCGGCCTTAGTCTGCTCGGTCACGATTCGGTTACCGCGAGTATAGTCACCATACTCAGCGGTGTTTGACACGCTGTAACGCATGTAGTTCAGACCGCCCTGATAGAACAGGTCAACGATCAGTTTCAGTTCGTGCATACATTCGAAGTAGGCCATTTCTGGCTGATAGCCAGCTTCAACCAGCGTTTCGAATCCAGCCTTCACCAGAGCGCTAACGCCACCGCACAGAATGACCTGTTCGCCGAACAAGTCGGTTTCGGTTTCTTCCGCGAATGACGTTTCGATTACGCCGCCACGGGTTCCGCCGATACCCTTGGCATAAGCCAGAGCAAGTTGGCGTGACGTTTCCGAGGCACCTTCGCTGAGTGCGATCAGGCTCGGAACGCCGCCGCCTTTTTCGTATTCGCTTCGGACGAGGTGACCAGGTCCCTTGGGTGCAACCAGAGCCGCATCAACGCCCTTGGGTGGCTGAACCTGATTGAAGTGAATATTGAAACCGTGTGAGCACATCAGCAGGTTGCCCGGCTTCAGGTGCTGCTTGATGTCGTTGCGATAAACGTCGCCCTGCAATTCGTCCGGCAACAGGATGTTGATCAGGTCGCCCTGTTCAGCGGCTTCTGCGGCTGAGACCGGCGTGAACCCGTGTTTGATGGCCAGATCGTAATTCGCACCGCCTGGGCGCTGACCGACGAGAACGTTGCAGCCGCTGTCGCGCAGGTTCTGAGCCTGAGCGTGTCCCTGACTTCCGTATCCGATGATGGAAATCGTCTTGCCTTTCAGAAGGCTAAGGTCCGCATCGTCGTCGTAATAAACTTTAACCGCCATCTCTTCCAATTCCTGTCTGATCACAAATGGTGGGAACAATCGCCATTCGAAACGATCCCATGCGGGCTGAAGGCGAAAAGGTCAACGAGAGCAACTCAGCCCGGACCAACTGGTCGGACAGCTCATCTTAAGCATCAGCAGGCACTCGTTGCTCCATCTGTTCAGACGTGCGCACGTAGGGATGCTGACTGCAAATGCACTCTCGAAGTGCGAATTGGACCAGGGGCAGGACCTCAAAACAAGCGATCCGGCGAATTCGCGCCTGCAAACGTCAAAATCGGACGCCAACGCCCGGAACAATTTGTTCTTGGGAACCAGGTTTCACCAAGGAAGACACGGAATTAACGGAAAGAATGCCAGTTTCCTCTCTGCGTTTTTCTGTGTCATTCCGTGTTTTCGGTGGTTCAGAATTGCGATTCCACGTGCCGCCGCTGTCTTAGTGCTGCGAAAAGCGTTCGTACAAACCCGCATAGACGCCGCCCTGCCGGATCAACTGCGGATGAGTCCCCCGTTCGACGATGTGGCCATGGTCCAGGACCAGCACCTGGTCGGCATTTCGGATAGTGCTCAGGCGATGCGCGACGACAAACGCCGTTCGGCCTGTGAGCAGGAACTCAAGAGCATTCTGCAGCCGATCCTCCGTCGCGCTGTCGATGCTGCTGGTTGCTTCGTCAAGAACCAGGATCGCCGGATCTGCCAGCATGGCTCGAGCAAAGCAAATGAGTTGGCGCTGACCGGAACTCACCGTTGCCCCGCCTTCGCCTACGGACGTTTGCAGGCCCTGAGGCAATGCGAGCATCAAATCCTCGCAGTCCAGTTTTCGAAGGACGTTCAGAATGTCATCGTCCGATGCTTCGGGCCTGGCGAAACGAATGTTGTCCGCGACCGTTCCGCTGAAGAGGAAGTTCTGTTGTTGAACGATGCCCATTCGCCGATGCAGGGAATGCCCGGCGATGTCGCGAATATCGTGACCGTCGATCAGGACCTGTCCCGAATTCGCAAGATAGAATCGACAGACGAGGTTGATGATTGACGACTTTCCGCTGCCGGTGTGTCCCACAAGAGCGATCACTTGTCCGGGCTTCACAGCAAATGAAACCTGATGCAGCACGGGACGATCGGAGTCATATCCAAACGTCACATTGCAAAATTCGACTTCGCCTCGCACATCTTTGAGCTGCATCGCGTCGGGCGGATCGGTCCATTCGGGTTCGGTATCCAGCAATCGATAGAGACGCTCCGCACCGGCCATCGCAGTCATGGCCTGGTTGTATTGATTTCCAAGAATCGAAATCGGGGCGAAGAACAGGTTGGCCATGAAAAAGAAGCCGACCAAGTCACCAATGTCGGTCGAGTGGCCCGGCGTGAGCACTCGATAGCCGCCGACCAACAGCAGGATCGCCATGAAAATCTGGCTGTTCATTTCCAGCAGCGGCAGAAACGTTCCGTGAGTCTTCAGCACTTTGGTGTTGAAACGAGAATGATCGGCGGCCAGATCCGCGAAGACGACAGAATTCTCCTGCTGCCGCACGAATCCCTGAGTTACTCGGATACCGACGACCGACTCCACCAGCGTCGCTGTGACTCGGCTGAACGACTCGCGCATGTTTCGCAGAGCGTTACTCAGTCGCTTGTGGAAATGGCGATTGATGAACCAAATCACGGGAGCCAGCCCAAGCACGATCAGGAACAGAGACCAGTCGTACCAAATCATCGCGGCAGCAGCGATCGCCATCTGGATGAACTGCACGAGCGTCACATAGAAAACTTCCTGCACGCCGATGCGAATGTCTTCCATGTCGGATGTCATGCGACTGATGACCCGCCCGATTCGATTGGTGTGAAACCATCGCATCGGCATTCGCTGCATATGGCGAAACAGTTGAGTCCTCAAATCGCTAACAACGCTCTCGCCCAGTTCAAGTGCCAGTCGTTGTCGATAGTGCATGACGAGCTGAGTCGAAATTGCGAGCAGAGCAAATGCGATGGAACCGTAGATGACGCCGTCGATGTCATGAGCCGCAACGGGGCCTCGAATGACGGAGGCCAAAATCCATGTCAGTGCCGGTAGTTGCACCGATCGAACCACAACCGCCGCCAGCAACCAGAGCCGCTTGGGTCCCTGCGACCGAGTGGCCTCCATCAGTCGACCAATGAGCCGAAAATCCAGCGGCCTCTGACGAGGTTCATCTTCCCGTTCAATATGCCGGGTCAGCGTCCGCCCAAGAGTTGCAACACGTGCCATGATGTAAGAAACCGAACCAGTAACCAGACACAAACCAAATCCGCAGAACCACTAATCATAACCGGTTCCCGCCAACTGCGGCTACATCATGATTTGCTTACGAAACGCATGAAGCTTCCTCGCTCCCCATCGCCACCTGATGGCCGGGGAATCATGCTCTACCGGAAGTTCAACCCAACCCCCGCGCGGGCCTGAACGAGATCCTTCATTGATAAAGGACATCCGTCAGAATCTGAAGCTGTCAGTTTTGGTTGGGACATCGCAGGGAGGCGAGTCATGGGGTTGCAACGGATCTCGACGGCCAATTCACTCATTCCCGCGCAGCAATCCGGCTGATGATTCAAAGAACCGCCGCCGACGGCCGGGAACCTGTTCGGACTGCGTGGACTGTTCCTCAAGGTCGTGCAGGTTGGCCTGACAGACCCGGCAACCGACGGTGTGTATGTGAAACTCAAGATACTGGGCGACCTCGGGACTGACGGTTCCGAGCAAAAAGCCGCCCATTTCCGTTCGAGACGGACAGCTCAGACGTGCCCGCTGCCAGACTTCACCAATTGTGTTTCCGCCTTGATCCCGATTCCGGATTATTTGAGCTACGCGAGCCTGCAGGCCTTTATCGGTACGAAGTTGTTGCTCGAACTCGGCCATACGGGTGGCGGGAAGCAGTTCGTCCAGCCAGGCGGTGAGTTCTCGATCTGTCCACAACATTGAATGGTCCGAGTTGAGTGCACTGTTGGTCTCAGCAAGTCAGGATACCTCAAAGCGGTGGTTCGTTGCAACGAAACGGCGAAATCCGCCTTGAAAGGAAAGTTTGCGGATTCCGATCCGTAAAACGTTTCCATCAGGGAGATCCAACGCCTTGCTGGAATACCATGGGTCGGCTAGATTCGTGTCTCCACCTGTATTGGCTAAGCAAATTCAGAAGTCCTGCTTACGAAACGGTTGCTGCGTAATTGCATGTTCAAAATGGTGACTGGTTTTCCTAGACGTCGGCAGCGTGCTGTGCAGTTGCTGTTTTCAAGTTCCGGCTCCTTTTTTGACGGCTCACAAGGCGGTTGACCAGGACGATTTGACAGTGCTGTACCGTTCCTTCCATAACTCCGATCCGCCGCGATTGCACCAACTTTGGCATTCCTGCGCGCTGGGACGGAACGCGGCGGAAGGTTTTTCGTGCGACGTTTTCGAGCTGTTTGCATGTTCACAGCCGTATTTCGATCGCGATGGACTAATACTGGCGATCGATGAAAACAGAGTCGTCGGATTCGTGCATGCCAGTTTCGCTCCCAATCAGCAGGAAACGGCTCTGGATCCTCAAAAGGGCATTCTGTCCGCGTTGATGGTTCATCCCGACTATCGCCGCCGGAAGATTGGGGCCGAGTTGGTTCGTCGCGCGGAAGACTATCTGCGATCCAAAGGAGCACTAACCGTAGAAGCTGGCGGCGGGCTCGGGCAGAACGGGTTCTATTGCGGCATTTACGGCGGTCTTGAACCGTCGGGCTTCTGCGGATCAGCAGCAGCCTGGCGTGAGTTTTTCGGCAGTTGCGGCTTTGCGCCTGGGGCCGAAGTTTTTGTTATGCGACGCGATTTGTTGCAAAGTCGCGACCCTGTGAACGCTAAGCTTCTGCGTCATCGACGGCATTTGAATTTGGTGATTACAGATCGACCGGCGAAAGAATCGTGGTGGTGGTTTGTGCGGTTCGGACACCTGGACTCGCTGCGGTTTGAGCTTCAGGAAAAGACCACTCAGGAAGTCGTGGCATCCGGTCAAATCATCGGAATGGATTTGTTTATTCCGAAGTGGGGTGTCCGAACAGTTGGAATCCAAAAGGTCTACGTGCCGGAATCGCAGCGTCGCCATGGTTACGCTCAAGCATTGGTTCTGGAGATTTGCCGCCGACTGCGAGGCGAGATGGTGCAACTCGTCGAAGCCCATGTCTTGTCCGACAATACTCCGGTCGTGGATTTGTTCACATCCGCCAAGTTTGAACTGAACGATCGCCTGCTGACGTTCCGGAAGACGCTGGAGCATTGATCCAGCGACATGCTGCGGGCAGCGTGATTGGTTTACCACGGAATACACGGACGACACGGAAAAATCGCAGAACGCTCCGTTTAAGTCTTGCGTCGATGTGGTTGTCCAATTCCCTGTGCCGCCTTTCCGTGAGTTCAGTGTCTTCCGTGGTCAATCCGGCGATTCCCCTGCTCGCGTGATACCTGTGGCGAGCCATCGGCCCGCGTTTGACTTCTTTTTTTGTGGAAAAAGGTCACACTCTGCAGATTCTGAAACCTCGATTCGCGTTCGTTGCGGACAAAGCTCTGCGCGATCGCGGCGATTGACCTTCCCCCTATTTGATTCAACACGCTGGGAGATTTTTCATGGGACGTCCAGTCACTCTTTTCACTGGTCAGTGGGCTGACCTGCCGCTTGAAACTCTGTGCAAGAAGGCACGCGAGTTCGGTTACGATGGACTCGAACTGGCCTGCTGGGGCGACCACTTTGAAGTTGACAAGGCACTGTCCGACGATTCCTACTGTGCTCGCAAGCGAGAACTGCTTGAAAAGCACGACCTGAAGCTCTTCGCAATTTCAAATCACCTTGTTGGTCAGGCGGTTTTGGACAACATCGACGCTCGCCATAAGACAATTCTCCCCGACTACGTTTGGGGCGACGGCGACGCAGCCGGCGTGAACGCTCGCGCAGCGGAAGAGATGAAGAATACAGCTCGCGCGGCGCAGAAACTGGGCGTTAGCATCGTCAACGGATTCACAGGTTCCAGCATCTGGCATCTGATCTATGACTTCCCGCCGACTCCAAAGTCAATGTACGACAAGGGCTATCAGTTGCTTGCCGAGCGATGGAATCCAATTCTGGACGTGTTTCAGGATTGCGGCGTGAAGTTCGCATTGGAAGTGCATCCAACGGAGATCGCGTTTGATATTTATTCAGCCGAGCGATCACTGCAGGCATTGAACCATCGTGAAGAGTTCGGCTTCAACTTCGACCCGAGTCACCTGATTTGGCAGGGCGTGGATCCGGTTGAGTTCATTCGCTATTTCCCGGACCGCATTTACCACGTGCACATGAAGGATGCTTCGGTCACTCTGAACGGCCGCAGCGGAATTCTGGCCAGCCACCTATCGTTCGGTGATCAGCGTCGAGGCTGGGACTTCCGCAGCGTTGGTCGGGGCGGAGTTCGCTTCGAAGAAATCATCCGCGCTCTCAACGCGGTGAAGTACGCGGGACCGCTTTCCGTGGAGTGGGAAGACAGCGGCATGGATCGAGAACACGGTGCGGCCGAAGCGGCTCAGTTCTGTAAGAACGTCGACTTCCAGCCGTCCGCCCGAGCGTTCGACGCAGCGTTTGGTGACTGAACCTGGAAAGCGAAGTGCTTTCGCCGGTTGCAAATGTGTTGTTTTGGACTGGCATTCAAAAAGGCCCGTTGTTCGATCTGAACATCGGGTCTCTTTTTGCACAAAGAGGAATCATGTCGATGCATCGAGCCTGTCGCTGCTGCGGAATGATCCATCAGATTCCCGAACTGAAAGATCGACAACAGGCCGTCTGCACTCGTTGCGGAACTGAATTCGTGCCTCTGGCCGACCGACGAACCAGCGCCAGTCGGACGGCCGCAGCGGCCATGGCAGCGTTCGTGTTGTTTTGGCCCGCGATTCTGTGTCCTATTCTCGAAGTGGAAAAGCTGGGCATGCGACAGCAATCCAGCCTGCTCGGCGGAACGATTGATTTGCTGAAGAACGGCAGTTGGCTCGTCGGCGGAGTTGTCCTTCTGTTTTCCGTGATCTTTCCGATCACCAAGATCGTGCTGTTGCTCGAACTCAGTCTCCTGGAATTTTTTGAGCGGCGTCATAAGGCAAC
>JANMEV010000365.1:0-17507 GCA_031377305.1 Planctomycetota bacterium
GTTGCTTAAAGAGCATGGCGTGCGACTTGTGATCGCCGGTCATCTGGAAAGTGACTTCGCCACGTTGCGTCGTCTGGACGCTATCCAGGTTGCATCCAACCAGCGTTTGGACGTGTGGAGTAATTCCTCCGATCGCATTGAATGCGTTGTTTCGCCGAGAACAATATCCGCTCGGCCGGGCTCGTTGGGAATCGAAGTGGCATCAGCTTCATCGGCACGACCGTTGGCGGACATGGCCTACGTGGCAGTGCCCTCGTCTCAGACTTCTTCTCAAACCAATTCGTTTGATGGAGTGGCTGCGGCGCATGATCGACATCTTCGCCTTTCCGCAGGATGCCCGCAGGCAATCAATCCTTCCGAACGCGGAACATTTGGCTGCCAATTGGTTGAAGTCGACCTGACTCGCCAGGCAATGACAGCTCGCTTTTGTCCAACCGATGTGATCCGATTTGCTCAGGAACTGGTCAGCTGCCGACCTGGCATGCAGGCGTCGCAGCTTTGTGACTTGTTGCGAGAACGAAGCCGGGCACTTGCGACTTCGGGCCGCTGCACGACTGTTGTGGAATGGGTCATCGATGGCCAGTTTGGTGTTTCACATGCCGTCAACGAATCGCTTTGTGAGCTGGATATTCTGAAGGATTTGAGAGGAAGCGTGCACGCGGGTCATTCCGGTGCATGGCCTTGTCGCATTCGGTTTTCAGACAACAGCACTGTGAATGTGGCGGGGCATCAGTCGCTGGTGGCCATTGAGTTCTCAGCCGTGGTTCGTGATCGTCTGTCAAAAACCAGCCGCCGATTTGTTGCGGCGAGTGACGCTGTTGCGAGTTTACCACTGGGTTCCGGCAGCGAGGCCGCTGTTGGGCTTGAACTGCTTCGACGCGTGGCGTGACGTTTCGCCCGCGAGTGACTTCTTTTCTCTTTCAAGATCCGTTGTCAATCAGGACCTGAATCATGCAATTGACGGATGTGCGAGCAGATCGTTTTGGATCGCTCAACAATATTGCGGTGGAAAATCTTTCTCGTCATATTACCGTACTCTACGGGACAAACGGATGCGGCAAAACGACGTTACTGAGATTCCTTCGAGGTGTTTTGTTTGGGTTTCGGCGAAACGCAAGTCTTCCAACAACCGAGTTCGGTTCTGAATCCGGCTGTGTGAAAGTTCAGACGCCGCAGGGCTCTCGTACACTGCGACGGTCGTGGTCAACGTCCGGAATCGAACAGTTCTCCGTGACGGATGACTACGAGCGTTCTGCTGTGTCTCGACAGGACAATCAGCTTCCGGCTTGGGTGACGGAAGATGTCTTTCGCGAAGTGTTTTCTGTCGGATATGAAGAGGCTGATCGATTTGATCTGCTCACTCGATTGTGTGTCGAATCAGGCTCCGCCCGAATTGCTCATGACGCGGAAGTTCTTCAAGCCGAGGCCGCATTGCTTCAGGCCGTCCGAGATCGCGATGGCAATGGCGTTCAGGGAGGCGTTGTTCACCGAATTTCCGAGCTGCGTCGTCGGCAGGGAGAACTGCAGGGCGAGATTTCTCAGTTGCGAAAACCCGCAGCCGATGTTCCTGCTCGAATCGAGCAACTGAATCGTGAAATCGATGCTGCGTCACTTTCAATCGATCGCATTGACGTGCGTCTGCGAGAAATCGATGCCGAGATTATTCGGCTTGAGCAGCTTTTAACTGAACTTCGACGTCGCAACGTGCTGCCGTTGAATCGGCCTCAGTTGGAAGAAGAAATTCGTGGTGTGACAGCCCGTCTGGATCGATGGCGAGAAATTCGCGGGATGATCCAGCGTGAAACGGAAGGTCGCCGAGTTTCTGGTGATCCTGTTCTGCAAGCTGATGACTCTGTTCGTTCGATTCGAGCCATCGTTGCG
Organism: Planctomycetota bacterium; assembly: GCA_031377305.1. GTDB lineage: Bacteria > Planctomycetota > Planctomycetia > Planctomycetales > Planctomycetaceae > SXXK01. The sequence continues at coordinate 1,882 of JANMEV010000365.1, forward strand.
CGTCTGGAAGAACGAACTCAGGCTCTGACCGATCGACTTCGCAGGACTGGTTTTTCTGATACTGAACGAACTCGCGATGCCGATGTGATTCGTCAGTTGCGTGGCGAGATTGCCGCTCTATGTCAGTATTTTGGACACCACGAACGAACAACGGCACAGCATATTGAATCCGTGCAGGCGTTGCTGGCCGATCGGACTTTTGTCGACGCGTCTCAGATGGAACGCATGCTGGAAGAGCAGCTTGCCACTTTGCGAGCCGAGTTGTCTCGTGCGGACAATGTGCTGGCCGAAACGATGATCCCGAAGTATGCAGATTCATGCCGGTTCAGCGGTCATCAGGAAACCGTCAACGGAGACATTTTTGCTAACTCCGGATTCCGCACGGTTGCAGAAGTTGAAACGCAACTTCAGCGTTTGTGTGCGGAGCGAAGTCGGCTGGCTTCAGAGCGTGCATCGACCGACGAGGCTCGATCTTCCGAGCGAATACTACTGGAACGGCTCCGTCAGGAATCGGCAGGCGCGTCCAGCCTGGAACAGCTCGATACACTTCGAGCACAGATTGCTGAGCTGGATGCAGAAATCTTGCTGCTGGAAGATCAACGACGCCAGTTGGATCGGACAGAATCCAGCCTGCGAGAAGTCGTCGATCGTCTGAAGGCTCGGACAAATTCACGCGTCCTCGAAACGGCGTCTCAGTACGTTCGCCGTCTCACGGAGGGCGAGTGTCAGCAGATCTCAGCCGCCCTGCCCGACCGTCTGTTGATCCAGACGACTCACCATGTTGAGCCGCTCTCATTGGCTCAGCTCAGTCGCGGCACACGAGACCAGGTAGCCCTTGCGTTGCGACTGGCATTGATTCAGGTGCGGGCCGAAACACAGGGCCACGTTCCTCTGATTCTGGACGATGTCTTCATTTCATCGGACGACGCCAGGGCGACAGCGGCCGTGCAGTTGTTGACCGAGATTGCTCAGCATGGCCAGCAGATTGTCTTCTTTACATGCCAAAAGGATGTGCGAGATTTGTTCGCTCGCTTCCACGCGGATGTGCGAAACTTTGGTGCTCGAATCGACGTTCCGACACCGCCGATTCCCGCCCCTGCGCCGGTTCCTGTGGTCCTGCATGCCTATGTGGAGCCAAAACTTGAAGCACTGCCTGTTGTGCCCGAGCCTGTCGTCATGCATCAACCTGTCGTGACTCTGCCCGTGATCATACCTCAGCCCGTCATGGCTGAACCGGCTGCCATAAACGCGGCGACGAACTGGTTGTTCTACCTGGAAACCGATCACGGTGTTGAAGATCTCGCGGGCATTACTCTTGGCGAACTGGAAGCTCTTCGATCCGCTGGAATTTTAACAATCGATGACCTGTTGACTAGCACTGTTCCGCAGTTGGAAGAGGCGACTCGTCACAAGGGATTTCAGTTGTCTGTCGATCGGCTTCACGCATTGCGAGGTCAGGCGGAGCTAACAACGCGAGTTCCAATGCTTCGCCGAAGTGATGCAGCACTGTTGTTTGCGGCCGGAATTCGCTCGGTTGAAGAATTGAGCCGACTGCGACCAGAAACCGTCTACGACCGAGTGAGTGAGTTTCAGCGATCTGAGGCGGGAAGTCGTTACCGTCGCGGAGGTCGGCTGATTGACCGTCAGCAGTCGATCAATTGGGCTCGCTTTGGCCAGTTCACTCGAACGCTGGAAGACGCTCGTCAAAGTCGATCACGATTTTCAGCCAGACCAACTCGAGGAAGCACAGCGACGCCTTCGGCTTCGCATGCTGTGGGTTTGTCCGTGGCCGATCGGGAGCCTGCCCCGGCGGAATCACAGCGAGTGCTCCGTCGTCGTCGAGTGGCAGAAGACACCAGTACGGACGATCGCCGCGCGAAACGACTGGCACGTCGTCGACGTCAGGTTTCCAGTCTTCGAACTCAAGACGCTTCATCGGCTATGGATGATTCCGTGCCCGCTGAGAAAAGTGGCGGGATGCGGTTCTTTCTGAGTCGCACAAGCGAAGTTGAGAAAGCTCCATCCATTGGCCCACGTACTGCGGAAATGCTCGAAGCCAACGGCGTGCGAACGGTGGAAGACTTTCTGAGCGTGGCTCCGGATCGTTTGGCTGAAAAGCTGGCACATCGCCGCATTACGCCTGCCATCATTCAACAATGGCAGGCACAGTCGCGATTGATGTGTCAGATCCCGGAGTTGCGTGGACACGATGCTCAGATTCTGGTCGCTTGCCATATCCTGACGCCCGAGAGTCTCGCCTCGCAAAAGCCCGCAGAATTTTTCGCTGTGGTTGAGCCGTTCTCGCGGACCAAAGAAGGCGAACGGATCATTCGCACGGGTCGCAAACCAGATCTCGCAGAAGTGACCGAGTGGATCCAATGGGCCGCTAATGCTCGAACTTTGAAAGCCGCATGAACAACGGCAGTCCGCATGGTCCTTACGCTTGCGTGGCGACCGGACGCGACGACGAAAACTCTTGAAGTGCAGCCTGCAGTAGCGTAACATCGTTGGCATGAAACCGGCCGCTGCACTTCAGGAAATCCCCTACTCACCGCGTCTGCCTGAGTATGTCGAGATCATAGAACGCCAACTTGCGGCCGAAAGAACTCGACGTCGTCAGTTCTATTCTGACATGACCGACGAGGTGAAAACGGAGTTGATCGATGGCGACGTGATTCTGCATTCGCCGGCTCGCAACGGGCATTTGAATGCACTCGAAATCTCATTGCGATGCTTCATGTCTACGTCCCACGATGCTGTGGCCTGGTTCACATTGAAAAAGCTCTGTGCGTGTTCCAGCGGAACGACTATGAACCAGACATCGTCTACTTCTGTCCCAAAAAAAAGGCGGCTCTGGTCCGGCCCGAGACTCTGAAGTTTCCTGTGCCGGACTGCATCGTGAAGATCCTCTCCGAAAGCACCGAAGTTCGCGACCGCGGAGTGAAGTTTGAACACTACGCCGCGCATGGGGTGCGCGAATACTGGATCGTCGACCCGGAAGCCGAAACCGTTGAACAGGATTTGTTGACCGAAGAACGGGAATTTCGACTCAACCTGAAGTCCAACAACGGACACATCAGTAGCGTGGTGATCTCAGGTTTTTTGATTCCCGTTCGAGCAATCTTCGACTCTGAAGAGAATCTGGCAGCACTGGCAGTCTTGCTGAAGTAGGCCGCGGCAACCATAGCCCAATCTGTCCTACGTAGCAAGATCTGTCCCGGATCGGGATTTGCACGTTGTGTGTGTGGGCCGGTTCAGATGCCTCGTGGCCGCGTTTGTTCCAAGCCTTCATGACTTGCAATGTGCCGTTGCCAACCTGGGACAGGTCGGCCTACGATTTCAACCTCGCCAAAACTTCTTCGACAACGCGGTTTGCGGGGATTCGTTCCTGTACCAGCGAATCGCGGTCTCGGATTGTGACCGTGCCATTTGACATCGTGTCACCGTCGACGGTGATGCAATAGGGCGTTCCGATTTCATCCATACGTCGGTAGCGACGGCCGATTGCAGCTTGCTGGTCGTACTGGACGCTCAGGCCAGCAGCCTTCAGTTCGCCGAAGATCTCAGCAGCCTTCTCGGGCATGCCCTCTTTCTTGATCAGCGGGAACACAGCCGCCTTTACCGGAGCAAGACGTGGATGAAACTTCATCACGACGCGTTCCTGCATCTCGCCCTTTTCGTCGGGCTGCTGATCTTCGAAATACGCTTCGCAAATGAAGGCCAAAGTGCCGCGATCTGCTCCGGCGGACGGTTCGATCACATGCGGAACGAAACGTTCGCGAGTCTGATCGTCGAAGTACGACAGATCCTTGCCGCTGCCGCGGTGCTTCGGAGTTCCATCAGCGAGCTTCTCGACTTCCAATTCGCCAGCCGCATTCTTGGCCAGCTTGCCTTCCATGTGCGAACGAAGGTCAAAGTCGCCGCGATGAGCGATCCCTTCCAGTTCGCCGTATTCGCCCGGATCGAGGAACGGAAACGCGTACTCGATGTCCGCGGTACCGACCGAATAGTGCGCCAGTTCGTCCTGATGATGATCTCGCAGGATAATGTTGTCCTTCGAAATCCCCAGGTTCAAATACCAGTTGTAACGACGATCTCGCCAGTATGTGTACCAGTCACGCGACTGCGATGGATTGCAGAAGAATTCGATCTCCATCTGTTCGAATTCGCGGGAGCGGAACGTAAAGTTGCGAGGAGTGATTTCGTTGCGAAAACTCTTGCCGACCTGACAGATTCCGAACGGCAGTTTGACTCGAGTGCTGTCACAGACGTTCTTGAAGTTGACGAAAATTCCCTGAGCCGTTTCAGGTCGCAGAAACGCTGCGTCGGCTTCTGTTCCCAGTGCGCCGAGGATCGTCTTCATCATCAGGTTGAATTCGCGCGGATCCGTCAGAGTTCCCGGCCGTGAAGCATCCGGTGCGAAGACTTTGCCGCGGTCTGCCGCACTGATCGCCAACAGACCAAGGACAGGTTCTTCGACCTGCAAACGCTCCGCATCCTTTGCGCGGAGTTCGAACATTTTCATCGCCCGCTCTTTAATGTGTTCGATGGCATTGGCTTCGGTCGTCGTTACGAAGATGCGATCGACTTCCTCGACGGCTGCACTGTCAGTGGCGGGCTTGATCTTGACGGACTTGCCTTTGCAGTTGACCCAGTAACCTTTGACGTGGTCAAGGCGATAGCGTTTGCGTGTCTCCGTGCAGTCGACCATCATGTCGTGGAACAAGTCGTAGTGGCCGGAGCATTTCCAGACCTGCGGATGCATGATCAGTGCGGATTCCAGACCGACCATCTGAAACGTCGCCGGCGCGCCAGTTGGCTGGATCAGTTCGTTGTGAGCCGACACCATGTCGTGGTACCACGCATCGCGAACGTTGCGCTTGAGTTCCGTACCGAGCGGACCGTAGTCCCAAAAGCCGTTTTGCCCGCCGTAGATTTCGGAGTTCTGAAAAATGAATCCTCGGCGTTTGCAGAGGGCGACGATCTTGTCCATCGAACGGGTCATGAGACGAAAGCTTCTTTCAGAGGAAGTGATCCGCGGGATTGGTGATCCAGCTGATCCTGGTAAGTTCAAGGTCATCGTTTGCCGAAAAATGCGGGCGACAGCGTTATCGCTATCTCTCGACATCAACATTGGCGGCTTTCAGGGAAGCAACGACGGGCGGCGGATTGTAGGAGCCCAATCGCACTGCGCAAAGGAGAGCCGATGGTAGTCCTATCCTTCCCTATCGAGAAAAGCGTAAAATTCGTCCGTTGACCGGGTTACGTTAGACCGTACACTCCGATCATGGCTAGACACGAAATCAGCGCAGAGTTTGAAAAAATCCTGAGAACCGCCGCTCGGTTGGCGGAAGAGGTACAGGCATCGGCCGTGATTTTGCTAGCCGAACAGCCCGTTGACTTCGCGATGTTGAAGAAAAATGCCACGAATTTTCGTCTGATTGTGGCTTCCGATAAGAAGGATGTTCAGGAAGCCGCTCGCCAGGATGACCTGGACGTTGTAGAGATTCAGCAAGAGCCACAGACACGGCATTTTCAGGTCTCACAGGTCCTGCTGGAAGCAATCGCCGACGAACTTCTGCAAACGGGCGACGTCGTCGTCGTTGTTTATTCGGCCTATGAAAAAGACGGTTGTGACACAATTAGCGTGGTGCGGCTTGCAGAACAGCTCGCAAAGTTGACTTCGCGGGATTTGCAGCGTCTGGAAACGAAAGTTCCACTGGAGACTCTTCGAATCGTCGTGGATCTAGCCTGCGACATCGGCCGTGAAGGTCGCGAAGGCAAGCCAGTGGGGACCCTGTTCGTTGTCGGGAATCATCGCAAGGTGATGGAGATGTCTCAGGAGCAAATCCACGATCCGTTCCGCGGCTATCCGAAAACGGAACGATCCATTCGCAATCCTCGCGTGCGTGAGAGCATCAAAGAGCTGGCTCAGATTGACGGCGCCTTCGTCATTTCGTCGGACGGACTGGCTATCGCGGCCGGTAGACACCTGCGAGCGTCTGCTGAGGGGCTGACGCTGTCCAAGGGGCTGGGTTCTCGTCACTGGGCCGCGGCCGAGATCTCAAAAGCGACTGGTGCAATTGCGATTGCTGTTTCTGAGTCCACGGGGACCGTGCGAGTCTTCCAGGACGGCGTCATCGTCCTTCGCATTGAGCCAATGCGAAATGCTATGAAGTGGCACGACGTGAACGCCGACGGGCTCGCTGATTGAATCATAGTCTGAGCAGATCGGCTCGCCGGAAGCAAACGCGAACTCCACCGTATGATTGTCTTTTGAATTGCCGAAAGACTACAAGTGGTTCAGAAAAAAGGGCCATTCCGGGAAGACGAAAAACTCGTCAATCCCTGAATGGCCCCGGGCTCTTAAAGGTCGCCCGACGTTGTTGATGGTTTCGACGTGTGGTGTAGGCCGACTTCCCGGTGAATCGGCCCCCGGTCTGGAGCGTCATCGCGAATGTCGGCACACCGCATCTTGACTATCGGCATCCACCCCAGCCCCAGCTCGGCTTCCATGATGGTGAAGTGACATCGTGGTTCCGGGTATCACCTAGTTCTGCAAGTCGCACGGGGCGAGGGACAACAACTTCTGACGTCGCAGGATTTTTTTTGCAGAGGGGGCGACTTCGGATACTGCTGCGCCGGAAGGCTGCGCGAAGGCATCAGTTAGTGAAGCGTGCCGATGAGACGACGCCGCAAGTCGCTGCAATCGGCAGCACTTGTTCAGATCGAACTCTGATTGAATTTGCGGCACGACCAGCACGTGGCAATTTCGACGTTGCACTTTGGCAACACGAACGGGAGGCCCGCGTGTGTGATGCGGTGGGTCTGCGGCCGGTCGTTAGTTCTTTGGCGCCGACTGGGACGCGGCGGCTTTGGATTTCCCGAATTCATCGTCAGCGTAGTAAAGGACCATCCGCCGAACCGCATCGCAGCAAACGATACAAAGGCCAGCATCGGCGTCGTTGCTGCCCATCCAGCAGCTCTGTTCCGGACGGAAAATTCCTTTGGCTGCGTAGCCACCACCTTCAAACGCGCCGACAACGTTCTGCAGGTTATCGGATTGACTCTGAAGACTCTGTTGCTGCTTTTCCAGCAATTCTCTTGCAGTCGTCCAATCTGTTCGGATCGCGTCGATTTCTGCTGCGGATCTGCCGCTTGCTTCGGCCTCTTCGATTTTCTTCTTTGCGACTCTTTCGTCAGCGTTAAGTTCCTTTGCAATTTGCCGAAGCTCAGCCTTTGAGTCGACCGTGGGCAGCGAAACATCCGGCGTCAGCATCGACTTCCATTTGATTTTCTCGCGATCCAGTTCTCGAGTAATGTTAGGTTCGATCGGTTCGACACCTTCCGGATACATTCCATTGTACGAAACCGCACCCACGTATTCGTCGGCGAGGTAGGAAAGCGAATGCCCGAATTCGTGAAGGAAGACCAGCGGACTCAAAGGGTCATCCGCGCTGCAGACGCAATAGTCCAGACAGATCGCGCCACCACCGTAGCGAGGCGTATTCACAAGCACGACGACCGTGTCATAAGGCACAAGTGCTGCGATGCGATGCATCGCATGATTCTCTTCGACCAGCAGGTATCGATCGAGATCAAAGATGTTGTAAGTCGCGTTCAATGCCGTGGACTTGAAGATCCCCTGCCGCGGTTCGTCGGCTCCTTTTTCTGCCGAAGGGCGAAAGATTGCACGAACGCTGAATTTGTCTTTGAGTGCGCTGTACGGTGTTTTTGAAAACAGAAATTCAGTCATCCGCTTCACATCGTCGCGGAACTTTTTACTTTCATCCGCGGTGTAACCTTCCGCAAGAAAAACGACATCCAGCCGATCGTGAGGGTGTCCGGTGTTTTGGATCTCAAAGACCTCATCATTGTTCAGCACGGACTCGCGCCGGATTTGATAATCCGCTGGATCGATGATCGTCGTCAGGACGGTCGATAAGACGTTGTCCTTGCCGCGTTCCTCAATCTCGACTCGGATTTTGGATTTTGGAAATGGGCAACGAGCGACCGTTTCAAAGACACGTTTCGTACCTTTGATCGCAGGGTCGGTGGTCGCGTACTCGGAGAACATCGTGTCGAAGCCCTTCGAGAAAATGAGCGTGTTCGAAGTGGCATCATAGACTTTGATGGCCGTTCGACCGTAGTCGAACGGTGTCAAAAGGTGGCTGGGATTTTCCGGCCAAACGGGCTCTTCGAAAATCTGGTGCAGTGAGATTTCGGACTCTGTCGCATTGCCGAACTGAAAAAGTTCCAGCCGCAACGCCTTGTCGATGAAAAAGTCGTCAAACGCAATGGCTGGTGCGGGGCTTGACGGTTGTTCGGCCGTCGCAGAAGACTGTCCCAGTGCCAGCATTCCAGTCACCAGAATGCAGCGACAGATGAAAACGATCCGGCTTGATTGGCGACGAACGAGACTCGCCGGGCGGTTATGACGAACATCGACGGAATGAATCTTCATCTCTGCTAACCTTGCTGATCATACAACGCCCGAATTAACGAATCGACCACAGGTTATTCGAAGCGAACAATCACCGCTTTCGAAGCACCCTTAGAAGCCATCCTCGAATCCACAGAGCGATCCTGTGCGGTCAGCGCACAGACGTGATTCAGGTCAGACTCTAGTGAACAAGTACTGCTGGCTCTTCGGCTTCCTGGGACCGAATTTCGCCGAGTCGAAAAGCCGGGTATTCAGGGGTTGAACAGGCAGCCTGAACCTGATCCGCCACTGATGCAGGCACAGTCAGAATCAAACCGATGCCCATGTTGAAGACATTGAACATCTCTTTCTCAGCGACATTGCCGAGCTTCTGCAGCCATGGAAATACCGGGGGGATGTTCCATGCGGATCTGTTGACGACGCCCTGCACATGTTTTGGCAGAACTCGTTCAAAGTTGTCCGCGATTCCTCCGCCAGTGATGTGTGCGATTGCGTGAATGTTGCCATGGCCGGCAGCTTTCTTTGCCGCCGCGATCACATCAGCGTAAATACGAGTTGGAGCCATCAGTGCATCTCCTACTGTGCAGTTCAGTTCCGCGACGCGGTCTGCAACATTCAAACCCGCGTGTTCGAAAACAACTTTGCGAACCAGACTGTAACCGTTGGAATGAAAACCTGAGGACGGAACTCCGATGAGCACATCGCCCGGTTGCACTCGGTGTCGGCCGTCAACGAGGTCTTCTCGTTCCGCCACTCCGACACAGAATCCTGCCATATCAAAATCGCCCGCCGCATAGAGGTCCGGCATGATCGCCGTTTCTCCGCCAAGCAGAGCAGCACCGGCCTGACAGCAACCGTCGCTCACGCCGCTGACAAGCTGTTCCAGCAGGATCGGATCGTCTTTGCCCATCGCGATATAATCGAGAAACAGCAAAGGCTGTGCGCCGAGACACAGGCAGTCATTGACGCACATGGCGACAAGATCGATGCCGATGGTGTCATATTTTTTTGCGTGGATCGCCACCTTGATTTTGGTGCCAACGCCATCCGTTCCGGAAACCAGAACAGGGTCTTTCCACTGCTTTTCTGCATTCAGTCGAAACAAGCCCGCGAAGCCACCGGGCAGTTCCATGACTCCGGGCGTAAAAGTTCTCTGCATCAGCTTCGGCAGCTTTTGCATGGCTTGCTCGTAAAGTTCGAGATCAACGCCAGCAGATCGATAGGTCAATTCAGACATTGGGTTTGGAACCGTGAACACGTGTTGCGGGCAGAAAGAACGGCGAATTGCATGACTTGCCGATGCCACTGTCAAGTCGCCAAAGCGGCAAGGTACTGCAGAGTTTGCTTTTGCCAATCCTGAGCCAGTCTCAGATTGCCACGAATTGACTGAACCGCTCATGCTGATTCTGCCGATTATCCCGGAGGTGAGATTTCCGACCCGCAGTCCCTGCAGCAATGAAAACACGGTATTTTCTGGAAGAAGGGCATTCCGAAATGTTCGGACAGACGACGCAGCCAACATGGTTCTTCGACAATTCAGTGCATCTTGAGGCTGTCAACCGACTTCTCTACCTCATCGAATCCGGCGAACCACTGGGTATCGTCTGTGGGCCCGATGGCAGCGGGCGAACCCGCGTCCTGTCGAAACTGAAGGAAGAGCTTTCCCAAAGTGGAACCATTGTCGCGGCGTTGAATCTAAGCGGCCAGGATGAAGAGTCCGCCCTTCGGCAACTCACGGACAGTCTCGCCGCCAGGACTCGGCCAGAGATGCGGCGTTTTGAAATCCTCACACTGCTTCGGGACGAGCTATCCGGACGAGCCCAGTGTGGAGTTAGAACGGCCATTCTTCTGGATGACATCCATCGCGCGGCTGACGACATGTACACTTTTCTTCGGATTCTGCTGTCACTCAATGCGGCGTGTCGTGGAAGTCTGACCGTCGTTGTGATGACGGACAAGCCATTGGCTGCCGAGTTCTCCGGCAGGTCACTTGTGCAGGTGAATCTTTCGTCGCTGGATGGTGGCGAGTCTTCGGACTTTGTACGGTCTTTGCTGCGGCAGAATCGAGTTCGAATGTCCGCTGTCGATGAATCGGCCGTGCAGGCTGTTTCGGAATTCGCCGATGGAAACACGGCCCGGATCACACGAGTCTGTGAATTGCTCAAAGTCGTGCATCAAACATCGCCGGACACTCGTATTACGGCAGAAACGGTGGGGGCCGTTTTGTCCGAACTCGCTCCAGATGCGACGCGGGTTTCGACCAGTCCAGCGAAGGTCATGCGGGCCAGTTGAGGCTCCGAACGGGCTGAGCAATCCTGCAAATGGATTGGCCCGCCGGCATTTTTCCTCGGTTATTGCCTGCGAATTGAGAGAGCCGTCGCATTTGCTGGCATGTCGGTCGGCAGGTCTCCCACGGTTCCTGGTCATGTGATAACCTTCCGTCCGCAAACGGCGTCATGAGGAGTCAGCAGACGCATCCAATGGATCAGGATGAATTCCATGAAGACACTGAAGGATCAGACCGCATTTCTCACAGGCGCCGCCTCGGGAATTGGTCGAGCACTCGCCATCGCTCTGGCGGCAGAAGGCTGCCATCTTTGCCTTGTCGATGTCGATCAGGCGGGCTTGCTGAGCCTGGAAACGGAACTCGCCTCCAGCCGTGTTCGTGTCTGGATACGTACCTGCGACATCACCAATCGGGATTCCGTGTCAGCCGTCGTTCGAGAAGCGATCACATCGAGCGGAGGTATCGATCTTCTCATCAACAACGCAGGAGTCTGCTACTACGGCCCGACTGACCGAATGACTCAGCAGCAGTGGGATTGGTTGATGACCATCAATCTGCTGGCTCCGATTCAGATCACTCAGGAATTGCTGCCATCAATGCTGCAGCGACCGGATCCCCACATCGTCAACATGTGCAGTATTTCAGGACTCGTCGCCGGGGCTCGGCTGGCGGCCTATCACACGAGCAAGTTTGGATTGATCGGTTATACGGAAGCTTTGCGAGCCGAATACGGTCGTCGCGGTGTCGGCGTGACGGCGATCTGTCCGGGGCCAGTGCTGACGAAATTGTATGAGTCGGCCGTTTCCGGTCGCACCGATAAGGCGGTCCCCAATCCTCCTCGGTGGATGTGTACGACGTCCGAACGAGTCGCTGCCATCACGGTGAAGGCCATCAGAAAGAATCGTCGCCAGGTACTGATAACTCCCACGGCGCATTTGCTGTTTCAATTGAAACGGTTCGCTCCGTGGCTTATCGATTTTACAAACCGCTTCAGTCGGCGAAGCCGAAAGTCAAAGCTCGCGGCGGCTGGGAATTCCGTCGTGCCTCAACCAGTTCCTGTCTCTACGACCGAGTCTGACTCCTCAAAGCGTGCAGCCTGAAAGCTGCCGGAGTGTCAGCGACTCGGCTCGACAAAGTTCATCTGTAACTGAATCTCTCCAACGGTGCTTCCATGATTGATTTGACAGTTGTCCTGAACGCAAAAGAGCTGGCCAGCGTCCCTGAACTCCGGCAACTTCTGGCAACTCAAGTGACGTTATCGCGTCAGGAACCCGGCTGTGTGCGGTTTGAAGCGTTCGAATCGGAATCAGTGCCCGGCACGTTCATTTTGATCGAGCGATGGGAATCGCAGTCCGCTTTGGATCAGCATCGCAAGGCGACAGGGTTTACAACCGTCTACGCTCCAAAAGTGCTGCCGCTGGTAGAGCGCGTCGCGCACGTATGCAATGTGCTTCCGGGAACCTGAGGGATGGATTCAGTTATGCTCTGGGTGATCAGTGTAATCGCGGTTTTACCACGGAATACACTGAAGACACGGAAAGTATTGATGGATCGCCGTGACTTGACGTCTATTCCTGATCACTCTGAGAAGTTTGCCCTACCCCGGAATTTGGTGTTGAGATCGGCGTGGGAGTGAACCCAATGATCAGGAACGAGAGAGTCAGCCAACCGACGATGTGCCGCCACAATCCAAGTGGCTCGTGATCGTTCGATGTTGGAGGGTGACGAACTCCGGTCATCATCAGAAGCAGCAGCAACAGGCTGAACGAGTACTCCTGAAAGTTGACCATCGCCAGAAAGCCGATGCCGATCACAATGTAAGCCACGATGTGAGCTCGGCGGCCGATCAATGTGTAAAGGATGTGACCTCCGTCGAGCTGTCCGACGGGCAGAAGATTCATCGCCGTGATGAGTACACCAACCCAGCCAGCGAACGCAACGCTGTTCAATGCAAAGGTCTCTCCTGTCTTCGCCGCACCGTGCATTGCATAAATCATCCATTTGATCACCAGCGGCTCTCCATATTCCAGTGAAGACACCTGGGTCACTGGAACGTAACCGGAGTTTCGCAATCCATACCATAAAACGGGAAGCGTGACGGCCAATCCAGCAAGCGGTCCCCAGACTGCGATATCAAACATTTGTCGGCGAGTCGCAACGCCCCTGCCCTGAAAAATCACGGCACCCATCGTGCCCATCGGAGAGATCGGCATGGGGATGAAATACGGCAATGACGCAGGAACGCGATTCTTTACGGACTGCAAGTAGTGTCCCATTTCATGGCAAAACAAAATCGCCATCAATGGAATTGCATACTCAAACCCTCGACGGCATTCATCAGCAAAGAGCTTGTCCAGAGTCAGGTCTCCGAACTGCTGTTGCAGAGCGAATCCGATTCGCGGAAAGATCTTCCCCAGAACGTACTCAAGCGGAAAGTAGCCCGATCCAACCAAAAACGCGCTGAGGAATGTTAGGACAAACAAAATGATCGACGTGCGAAGATGCTTCCGCCGGTAAGCATAAAACTGAGCCGCGTTGATGCGTTCCAATCGCCGCTGAAGCTCAACGGCGGATGGCCGGACCGCGGGCTCGTCAGAAAACATCGAAAGCCCTGCAGATTCGCGACTCAGCGGGATAACGATTGTTTGATAGGGGTTGGCAGAAGACTGCGGCTGTAGCTCGTTGCTGACATCGGGTTCGACTCCAGACGAAGGCTGTGGGACACTTTCAGAGTCCAATCGAGAAGATTTATTTGACGGATTTGACATGTATCTCTTCCATGCTGCAGATTGCTGATTTTGAATGAATTAGCAGTCTTTTTCTTGCAGCGTAGTTGCGTAGCAACGTCTATCGTGGCTATTTTGTATGCCGAGCGGGCGTAGCCTACGCCCGTTTTTCCCTCTCCAATGGTAGGTGATTCGTGAAAGACAAACCATCGTTGCCGACGGGCTATCCGCTGTACGCGCATTCGTCGGGGCAATTGGCAAAGAAGATTCGAGGTAAAGTCTGGTACTTCGGAAAGTGGGACGAGAAGGATGCGGCGCTGGCGAAATATCTGGATGAAAAGGATGAGATTCTGGCTGGTCGTGATCCTCGAAAGCTGTCTCCCAGGAAAAAGTCAGGCAGCCTGACGGTTGCGGAGCTTTGCAATGTGTTCCTGACGTACAAAAAGCAGCAGGTGGATAACGGTGAGATTGTTTACGCATCGTTTGGCCGGTACCTGGACACGTGCAGGACATTGTGTAAAGCCGCTGGCAGGAACACTGCTGTTGAGTCTCTTGGGCCGCAGGAGTTCGTTCAGATTCGAGCTGGATTCCCGGCAAATTGGGCGGTCGCAACAGCCAATTCTGCGATTATCATGACGCGGACTGTTTTTCGGTACGCTGAAGAGAACATGCTGATTGAAAAGCCTGTGAGGTTTGGTTCATTCAAAGTTGCGAGGGCAAAGGCTGTTCGGAAGTCGAGGGAAGCTAGGTCGGCAGCCGCTGGGGGAAGGTTCGATCTTTCCGCGTTCGATGCGAGATCGCTGCTGGCTGAGGCGAATCCGACTCTTCGGGCGTGCATGCTTCTTGGCTTGAACTGCGGATTTGGCAACACTGACTGTGCAATGCTTCCGAAGAGTGCGATCAACTTCGAGACGCGATGGGTTGTTTTCCCGCGTCCGAAGACGGGCGTGAATCGCAGGGTTCGACTTTGGCCGGAGACTCTTGAGGCGATTCAGTTGTCGCTGTCTAGTCGCCCGGAACCAGTGAAGCCGGAAGACGATGGTCTTGTTTTTCTGTCTCGCGCCGGGAAGCCTCTTGTCTTTTTCGGTGACTCCGAGCATGGAACAATGACGCATTGGAATTTGATAGCGACGAACTTCACGTACCTCACGAGGACGATGGGAGTGTACAAGCCTGGTATTGGCTTCTATTCGTGCCGTCGGACTTTTGAAACTGTGGCCGGTGAGACTTGCGACCAGGTAGTTGTTGATGCCATCATGGGGCATCTGAATAATTCAATGGCTGAGATCTACCGTCAAGGTCTCGGCGGAAGGGACTCATCCCGTGGTGATGAGCGAATCGAAAAAGTTGTGAATCATGTGCGAGAGTGGCTATGGCACGGCGCGCTAGGGTCCACTTGATCCCGGATTATGCCGACGGACTTGGCGGATCACTCGGGCCACGCTTCAGTCATTTCAAGAAGCACGGTAGAACATCAAACCAAAAGCGGCAAAGGGAAAGTCGACAGTAAAGCCAGGATCGCCGAACAATCCTTGGGCATTCATCGGTCGATGCGACTTCGATCTACGCGAAACGCGACATGGAAATGGCTCGCAAAATCTCGGCTGACTGCGGCTGATTGAACTCATAGGTTGAAGCCTAATCGAATCGAATGCAGTCGATTAGGCATTTTTTAATTATTTTTAGCGTAGTGTGGTGATGACGTTGCATTAACGACTTTGGATGACAATAATGGCGAAGGCAAATGAGTCGGCTCTGGATCTGCGGTAGCAGATTGTTCGCCATCGACGGTTCGGCGGCGGATGCTGACATCCATTAGTACGGAGGACAGTAAGGTGACTTACGAAGGTAAAGAATTTAGCGATTCGGATCTGTCTCGGGAACAATTGCAGGATTTGAGTTTCGCCCGGCAGTACTGGGTTCCCAAAAAGAATGGAAAGCCTGTATCGCCATCGACCATCCAGCGATGGATTTCCAAGGGGATCAATGGTATCCGCTTGGAGGTGGTCTACGTCGGTCGTAAGCCGCATACGTCGCGCGCTGCACTTCAACGCTTCTTTGGAGAAGTAACCGCAAAGCGAGCGGCAGAACTTGCGGCGGCTCACGGGGCAATGGACTTGGCTTCAAGTCTAGCTTTACTCGAAGCTGGCCTGATAAAGGAAGGCTCGCT
>JANMEV010000373.1:0-36316 GCA_031377305.1 Planctomycetota bacterium
TCGCGAAGAGGTAAAGAAGCACAAAGAGAAAGAGGCCGAGAAACTTCGCGGCTTCATCTCCGGTTCCGAAAAGAAGCTTGCGAACGAAGGCTTCATGGCGAAAGCTCCTGCCGACGTCGTCGAAGGCATCCGAGCAACACTCGCCGAACAGAAGGCTCAACTGGAAAGCATCGAACGCATCATTCGCGATTTGTCGTAGAGCGACCTGTACTCAGGACGGGAGCTTGCAGTTCAGAAAAGTGCGACAGAAAGATTGCGGACAGAAAAATGAGGCACTAAAGAGGTCGGTGGCGATATTGCTCCGATGACCGCTGCGGTTCATTTTTCTGTCAAACATTTTCCTGTCGCACTCATTTCGACGTCGCTGTCTAAGTCGTGTACTCAGAATTCAGCCTCACGTATTCCTGAGTCAGATCGGACGTCCAGAATCGCACGGTTTCTTTGCCTGAGCACGGTCCGCCGGAAACGGAGAGTTCCAGATGAACATCTCGGTTGCCCTTGAGTTGCTTTGAAAGCGCGGCCGCGTCGAACGGAACTGGTGTGCCAGCCAGATAGACCTGAGTCCCATTGATGCGGAGCGAGACAAAGGCCGTGTCGAAGTCAACGCCCGCATATCCGGCCGCTGACACAATGCGGCCCCAATTCGGATCGCCGCCTGTGATCGCCGTTTTCACAAGAGCACTGTCGGCGATTTCCCTTGCCATGCGATAGGCCGCGTCACGAGTCTCAAGGCCGGTCACGTCAATCGTGATGAAGTGATCAGCACCTTCCGCGTCTCGAATGATACTGGTCGCCAGATGCTGGCACACGTGCTGAATGGCCTCACGAACTTTGCCGAAATCTTCCTGCGAAAGCGGCCCCGATGAAGCTCCGTTGGCGAGCAGCAGCACCGTGTCGCTGGTGCTCATGTGGCCGTCGACACTGATGCAGTTGAAGGTCCGATCGACGCCGAACCGCAGAGCCGCATCGCACTGTTCGGAAGTTAGCTGAGCATCCGTCACCACAACGGCCAGCATGGTCGCCATGTTCGGAGCGATCATCGCCGCACCTTTGCAGACTCCGGAAACGCGAACAGTTCCTCCGGAGACTGCAACATCAACCGACGTCAGCTTCGGAAACGTGTCCGTCGTCATCATCGCGGTCGCCGCATCAAGCAGATGCTGGTCAGATGAGCCCAGCAGCTTCGCGCCGACCGGAATGCCCTTCAGAATCGTCGGCATCGGCAACGGCACGCCAATAACGCCGGTTGAACACACAAACACAGATTCAGGAACGCAGCCGATTCGCTCCGCGAACGCGGCCGTCATGGCTTTTGCGTTAGCAATGCCCGGTTCACCGGTTGCGGCATTGGAGTTGCCCGAATTGATGATCACCGCCCTCGCCTGTTTCGTGGGGACTCGCTGCTTACAAACAATCACCGGCGCGCCGCAGACTTTGTTAGTCGTAAAAACTCCAGCAGCCGTTGAGTCGCGGTCCGAAACGAACAGGGCGAGATCGGGCTTGCCGCTGGCCTTGATTCCACAAGTCGAACCTGAAGCTTGAAACCCGAACGGCAACCGTGCACCAACGGCAGAATTCATGACAAATTTCTAATTTTAATGTTTCAGCAAGTGGGGACCATCGGACATCAACCGTGGCCGGTCAAATGAGCGGGGCACTCTGCCAGACGGCCCTGCGTGTTGAGTGTGCCGCGAGAAGATTGAACCCGCCGGTGACGGATTAATCGGCGATGGAAGAATCGACACACGTCTTCCAGCGTTTCGCCGCGTAATATACGAGGGGCGATAGTTGGGTTCAAGTGGCGTGGGAAAGCCGCAAGATTCCTTCTGAACGGTGTAGACGAATCTCCATGTTGTTCCGAGTGACTCGATGACTTGGCGAAGTATGAATGAGGACGTGCAGTTCATCGAGATACTTCAGGCTCCTTTCCAATCTTTTGAATCACGGGATGCACATAGTTCCGTGAAGATTCTGGCGAGACTGTTCCTGAGGATTGCAGCGAGAAACTTCCAGGCGATTCAATTTGGGGCTGGCCACGTTCGGGCTAATTCTCGATGGACAAGAGATTCATCAAGGCGACCGAGCGCAGTGAGACTGACGGACAGCGTCTGGTGCATTGCCCTGCTCTTCATGCCAGCGGCAAGGCAGGCGTTCAAATCGTCAACAGCTTCCTGATGCTTGCCCAGAAGAGAGCAGATTTGGGCGTGTGTCTCACGAAATTCGCAGACTTTCGGCACAGCCTGTACCGCTTCATTACTGATTGTGAACGCTTCGGACAATGACGACTGCTGTGCTTCGCTGAGCTCAGTCGTATGATCGACGAACAGTTTGCCGTTGGCAATTACTTCTTCGGTAAGTTCTCGGCGAACTTTTTCGCAAAGGACCCACGCAAGGTTGTTGCAGACCGTGGGATCTCTCGACACAGTAGACATTGCCGTTCTCAGATTTTGTTCAGCGGATGCTAGATTCCCCGAAGCTGCATTTGCGCTTCCGAGCAGCAGTGGAAGAAAATGCTTTCCTCGTTCGCCGTTTATGACCTTACGAAACAATGGAAGCGGCGAACTTTCGGAAATCATTTGTAAACTAGTCTCAGTCGAACCCGACTGAGCTGGCGTCGGCAGATCAACCAGCCGACGGAGGCAGGCTAGCTGGGATGCTTGTTGAATCGGTGGAAGGACTGAAAACCATCGCTCGTAGGTGTGTGACATGGCATCAACCAAAACGGGCGATGGATCGGTCGGCAATCCCGCTGCCAGAATCTCCAACGCAGTACCGAATTCTCCAAGGAAAACGTGCCCCTGAGCCAATTGGGTTCGGCGATCAGTGTTGCCCGGTTCCATTTGAACGATCGGCGATAGGGACTGACATGCCAGACGAGCTTCCTCGCGAGCTTCATCAATCTTTCCTGCTTTCGCTTTCATTCTTGCCAATGTGAGCCGATCTTCAGGGAAAAGATCCAGTGTTTCTCTCAGCAGGGCATCCGCGTGGTCAAATCTTTTGTAGCGCACGAGAATAGCAAGCAATTCGAATCGCTCAGCCCTGTTGTTTTTCGAAAGACGGATGATGTGCCCGAGATGAATGGCTCGAAACAGGTCGCTCTTTGAAGCATCGGCAAACGAGGTATGGTCGATCAGAAATCGATGGGCGGGAGCGTAACCAGCCTGTCGAAGCGGCGCAATTGCCGACATCATTTGCAACGATTCTGATTCCTTGTGAAGTTCGAACAGGGCAGAAGCATATTTGAACGTGACTTCAACGTTATCCTTCGACAACACTTGTGCGCGACGAAAATAGAGGCGGGCGGCTTCCTCATACTCCTGGTGGACTGCATTACTCGCTGCAGCCAGGTAATCTTTCAGCAGCGAGTCTTGTCGATGCTCCATCCGAGCTTCAAAGATCGACCAGAGAAAAGCTACTCCGAGCAACACGGCAGGCAGAGCGGTAATCAAACGGGTCGGTCTTCGAGTCCTGAACCAGCTCACACAAAACCAGAATACAGCAGCAAGGCTGCGGCCGATGAGCCGGAGTTCGTGGGCCAGAAGCAGACTTCGGAGGTTCAAAGTTCTAACCTCCATTTATTGAGGATCGTTGTGAAGAGCTCTTCAAACGAACGCTGCCAGTATGGTCGAGCGGATGATTCAATCGGTCGGCTGGATGGGATTTGCAGCTGAACCTCCCATACCGGATCTTCAGGATCCGAATCGCTTCCTGAAAGTCGGCTGGCAAGCTCGAGATTTACTCCATCAATGCTTCCTTCGGCTGGAATTGTCATGATAACAGCAGATTTGCGAAACGAAGAGACGAAGACGTGAAGGTATTTTCCGTCATCGTTGTGAAGAACCAACTCCGAAACTGCAAGGTGATGGTCAGTGAGCTTAGGCAATGGATGAGTAGCGGACTGAAGAATTTTCCAGCCAGCAGATCCATACCGTTCTCTCAAGTTTCGCGATTTCTCAACGGGGCCGCAGAGTGTCACTTGAACCGGTGTTCCAGCAACGGACATTTTCCAGGACTTGTTATTGCGGCCAGCAAATTCCTGTTCGTTCTGGAGATTCACCGACCTGTCGGCAAACGATTCAAGTTGGCAATTCAGACTGCTATCGTCGAAAAGCTCCGATTTCATTTTCGACCACGGTGCTGGTAACGTGATCGGCGATTGAGCGGGCGATGAGTCCACTTGAGCTGAACGCCAGAGGTCCCAGCCATTGCGAACTCCCCCAGGAAGAAGAACCACAGCCAGGGACATGTAAAACAACCGTCGCGAAACCAGAATCCCTGAAATTCCGCGCTGACTCTCTCGCTGTGGGAGACAGGCTGAATCCATGCTGGTCATCCGATTCCACCAGGTAACCAACACGGCAGTGAACTGTTCGACAAGAGTTTTCGGTGATTCAATACTTCGTACTCCTACAATCGGATCGAGCAGAAACAAAAGAAGTTGCTCCGTCAACGCCAGCATTAGTAGGGCAGCGACATAGGTTATCGCACCAAGAATTTCATGCGGGGTTCCGGAGCTTAGGTTTGGCCCGGCATGGGCGTGACTCCATGCCACCACAAAGATCCGGAAAGTATTAGCAGCAACCGCCCAGCCTACAGCCGCAATCAACATGGGCACTGTCAAAACAAGTCGGAGTTGCTTCCATGAGGCGTAAATGGCGACAGAGGCAAGCAGCAGAAACACCGAACCGATGCCGCTACAGGCTTCTTCAACAAAGAACTGACCGCCGTTCACCTCCAGCACATTTCCCGACATGATGTGCAGGATTCCAAAAGCATCCAGCAAAGCACTGGCGCTCACGGAGGAAACTTTCTGAAGGAAGTGAACGAGGTCCTGATCCATTGAGAAAGGCAGCGGTAGCAGAATTAACAACGGATAGAACGCGGAACTCAACTTAGGCACAGTGCCGGTGAAGAGCAATAATAGGCAAACAGCGGAGAGAAAACCCACCCAGGGTGAATTTAATCGATAGGCTGTGGCAAGGGCTGCCAAGCCAAACAGAAGCAACGGCAAATGGATTATTATCTTGTTCTTTGAAATCGACGCTGCCGGGGCATCTCGGTACCTCGCCACCGCAAGGCCACCGATAGCGAGGCCCATCATGGGGAAGAACTGATAGTGTGGTCTATTCCAGAGATGGTGGAAGTGCGTGACGACAAATGGCCCAAGAGCGGCGATAGCCGCAAGAATGAAAGCGGCGAAGGCGGCTTTGGGGAATTGTTTTAATTTGAGTTCCAGCGAGAGAAGGAACTTCATTTTATTGATGCTCGTCTTTCAGGAGGAACCATAGAAAAACGGGGCATCAGACGGCAGTATCTACCTTCTGAGCGATCGGTGTTCTCCGTTTTCGCCATGCAGCGAGTCCTGCGAAGGCGGCTGTGCATCCGCCGAGTACTATTGAAGCAGGTTCCGGGACTGAGGTGCTGTTGATGGTGAGGTTGACGGAGCCAAAAGTGAAGAGTGGTCCGTCGAGGTCAGTGAGGTTGACGTAGGTTGTGTTTCCAATGAGCCCGTTTCCGAGCAGCGCAGCCGAGATACTGGCGGTGTCGCCGCCGGCTCCAGTCGCCTGGACCTCAAAAGTCGCGACAACGATGCTGGTCAAACCAGCGCCGATTCCAGTGAGTGGCGCCAGATTGGTTGTGGCAGCAAGGAATGCGGCGATCTCCGGTGCAACGGTAGCAGGGTTCTGGTTGACGGCGTCGAATCCGACATGCGCGGCAGTCGCCCCAGCTTTGGACACCGCAGCTACACCTGAAGACTGAATGAGTCGCCCGCCAGCGGTAAGCAGACCTTCGGCGGTCAACGGCGTTGAAGCATCGGTATCGGTAATGAGCATTTCAATAAACACGCTCTGTCCGCTATTGACGTTCATTGAGGTACCTCCTCCCTGAAAGCGGAGATCGAGAATCAAGTCCGCTGAGGCAGTCTCTCTTGTGAATATCCACATGAGTACAGTGAGAAGGCAGAACTTCACAAAACGAGACATATAACACTCCGGAAAAAGCTGCAACCGTCGTTTCAAGGAAGTTTGGCTAGCAAAGGCAGCCAAATGGAAGTAAGAAATCCGGAAAGTTAACTCCAAATTCAGATGCTTCGACCGTAGTTTGCGAAGAAGGCGATTTTGTCGTCTTCATCCTGAAGGGACCCTGTTTTAAGACTTCCGTCATTATCGGCATCGAAAATGGAGATCCACTTCGTGGTTCCTCGAACACCAGCGACGTAGTTTTTATAGTCAGAGGCATCGACGTCTCTATCTCCATCGCTGTCACCGAACAGCCTGTGGAAGTTGACAGTCCTGGTTCCACCGATGGTCCCGTTTCCATCCCCGTCGATGCCCAACACTCCATAATCGATCACCAATCGGTAGTTGCCATCAGCGAGAGATCCAGAGGGTAGTGTACCGCTGGTGAATCCGAGCACGACTGCTGTTTTTCCCGAGGCTACGCTGCTTGAAACGACAGTGAGGCCAATGTTGGTTGGGGTTGTACCAAGTTTGGTGACAACAAAACTGCTGTTCGCGACGGTGCCTGTGGGAATGGTTACGTCCCCGTTAAAGACGACCTGAACATTCCGGATCATGGACCGCTGGCCAGTGCCAGCTAGGCCAGTTGACGTGTTCCGCTCCGCGTTTGCGTCCGTGTTGTAGAAATTGTTGCTCTCAAATGTGGCTTCGTTCACGTCGTTAATCGCAAGTGTCACTGGCAGTGTACTGCTGTTACCCGCGACGTCTGTAGCTACGACAGTGAAGGAATAGCTGGACTTTACTTCGAAGTTTGGGTTTTCAGTCAGGGTGACGGCCCCAGTGGTAGTATTGATAGTGAAGGCCGCGACGTCTCCGGTCAATGGCATGAGGCTGTAGGTTGTCGATCCCGCGACGTAGTCCGTCGAATCGGTTGAAGTAATGGTGTAGATCACCTGACCCGCTCCGCTGTTCTCACTGATCGCCGTCGCGACGGCCCCTGAAGTGATCGTTGGAGCGACTTCATCGAGGTTGTTGATGGTAAGGCTCACTGCGCGGGTGGAAAAATTATTCGCGGCATCCGTCGCCTTGACCGTGAAGTTGTAAATACCCTTGGTTTCACGGTCTGGACTGGCTTTAATCGTCACCGCGCCCGTGCTGCTGTTGATGTTGAAATCGTTGTCATCGGTGCCCCCACCAAAAGCGTAGGTGATGGAGTTTGCTGTTGCAGGAGCGTTAAAGTCTGTATCTGTGGCGACTGCGGTATACACGACTGTATTTGCGGCCACGTTCTCATTGATGCTGGCCGTTGCCCCTGACGTAAACGTTGGGGGCGCTTCATCAACGTTTGTGACTTCGATGATGAACGTCACGACCCCAGACGACTCGCCGAAATCGTTTGTTACCTTGACCGCGACGAAATAAAATGGTGGTAGGTCTTCAGAGAAAGTGAAATCACTGTTTGCCCGCAGTGTTTGCGTCCCAGGATCAATGTGAAACAAGTTGTTGTTAGATGGCGTCCCTGGTTCCAAAATGAAAGTGTAGGGGCCCGAATTGGTTGGGTCGATGGCCGAAAGAGTTCCTACGACGGCATTGATTCCCGCATGCTCCGGGATGTGATTATCATCGAGTGAAATTCCGGTAGGGGCCGTCAGCAATGTGCGAGTTTCCAGAAACTCGGCTGCCACGACCCTTCGATCGTCTGGCATCCGTCTAATGCGGTTCTGCTGAATGCCTCGACGTATGTATTTCAGAAAACAGGAGAGGGATGGAGTCATATCAAGGTTCCATTCGAAAGAACAAAATTGGTGGGCAAAGGGATCAGCGGCGATCGTTCAGGTTGTGTGCGAGGCGTGTCAAGTTTCTAGTGCGTCATGTGGACTCATTTTGCGTACAAGGCCAGCCGACTTGTCTCCCGTGATGGCCAATGTAAGCGTTGGAAAAGATCGTGGTGTGTGTCTTGCTTGAGAGCCCCCAGGTGTTCCGGATAAGTAGTTTGGTGAAATCGAATTCTCACAGATGTCTGGAGCCGACCGTCGCGCTGACTGTGAGAGTGCTGAATGCTGTGGTCTGCTGTTTCCAGAAGATCGAACGGAGCGAACCTTCTGAGCGTGAGAATGAATGATGGCCTAGCGGGGTGTTAGTGATCACGTATGAGTAGAATAATCGAACTTGGGAAATCGATTGTCAAGCCAGCAGGAAAAACCGCCCAGATTCCGCAAATCGGGCGTTTATCCCATCGTGTGACGGCTGATTGTGTCGCTTATGATGATCGCTGACTTCCGAAGTGCGATGCCCCCTGACTCGCTGCGGTCGTCGGCCACGACCGGCGTGTGAATGGAACGTTAGGGCCGTGTGCAGCAGGATTTTGGGAATTTTTACGTGGCTCGGCTTGAGAAACGAGTCCACCGCTGTTCCGTTGCTGCGTTCGACCCTCCCTGGACATCGTGTGGAAAGATTGAAAATCTCAATAGGGACCTCGTCCGTCGTGCTTAAGTTGGTTGTGTTCGGCGGGCTTGCTGCGTTGGCAATGCCGGTTCGCCGAGGGAGTTCTGACGTTGGAGTTGAGACTCGGTGGCCGATTTCAGGCATGAAACTTTAGAATCGCTCAGCGTTTGGATGCGGCCACGCTCAAGAAAGGCCGTGTGAACGAGGAAAATGTGAGGAAAGGGACTGATTTCTTCTGGTGCAATTTGAAGCTCGACTCGTACGATACGAAGGTGGGACTGCGAATTTTTCATTTGAGCGTATTGCCATCATGTCACTTTTGTCACCAAGACTGCTTTCGGCCGCGTTGCTTCTGGCAACAGTGTGCGTCGTTGAAGCATGGTGTGCCGGCAATGTGGTGGCATCGTGTGGAAACTATCTGCACACTCGAAATGCCGCACCTGCAAAGGTGTTTTTTGAGGGTGGGCCGCAGCACCGTTCATGGCGTGGAACGGTGAACTCAGAGAGAACGATTTCTCAGCATGAGCGATCAGAGTCAATTCCATGTTTCGGGCCTGGGTGCCGTAAGCAAACTCCTTCGGATCCATTGCCAGTAACTCCGCCAGTGAACAATCGGCAGATCGACAATCGTGCCGTTTATGGCTGCGAGGCGTTGCTTTGGGCACGCAATGAATCCTCTGCCGAAGTTCCGGCATCGGAGAAGAACCCAAGCCGTGGGTTCCCGCCGCTGATCGAAGTGCCACCCGAGCGACATGCCTGATCGGCACTGTGAAGCCGATGGTGCGTTTGGTCGTTTTGAGATCAACCTCTCCTTTACTCGGCTGGTATGAAAGTGCGACCGTGAGACACTGAAGTTAGAACGCTTGTCGTTCCTTCACTGTATGTAATGAATTGCCGCGAGTCCCTTTCAAGACCCTCTTCAACGACGAAGTCATTAACGCTGCTGGCTTTGCAAATTGATTCTTTTTGCCATTGTCCTCGATTCTGTTTCGACGAGGCTCGGCCTGACTTGAGACTGGTTAGGCGATAGATAGAAAGTGAACCGTCAGATGTCAGATGCTGTTTCCATCGCCAGTGCTTCGGCAGGCGACCCTGTCGTTAAAAAACTTGTGAAGAAGGCCATCGGTCCCAAGCTGCGGATCGTGTTCAACATCGTCCTCGCGCTGTTGGCGATGGTTGGTGCGAACAGTGCGTACCTGGCTGGGGTGACGTTTCTTCAATGGTGGACATCGCAGACCTATGAAGACGTCTTTTACTCCTGGATGTTTCTCGGGCACATTGTGCTGGGACTGCTGATTGTCGTCCCGTTTTTGATTTTCGGCATCATTCACATGCTGAATACCAAGGATCGCAAGATCCGCCGCACCGTGATGATTGGATACGCCTTGTTCGGCGTGTGCATTCTGGTGCTCGTGTCGGGTTTTTTGCTGATGCGAATCGAAGGGTTGATTGATCTCAAGAGCCCCGCCGGACGATCCTTTGTGTACTGGGCTCATGTGGCCACGCCGATCGTTGGCGGCTGGCTGTACTGGATGCATCGACTCGTCGGTCCAAAAATGCGATGGAAGCAGGGACTCGTCTGGGCCGGTCTGGCAGCGGGCGCGGCGGTTGGCATGGTCTACTGGCAGTCGCAGGATCCTCGCGAATGGAACGTTGTCGGACCAAAGGAAGGCACAAAGTATTTCGAGCCGTCGCTGGCTCGAACCGCCACCGGCAATTTTATCAGCGCGGAGACGCTGGATATGAACGACTATTGTCTGAAGTGCCACAAGGATTCTCACGCCGACTGGGCGAAGAGTGCTCATCGATTCAGTTCGTTCAACAATCCTGCGTATCTGGCCAGCGTTGCGGAAACACGAGAAGTTTCGTTCAAGCGAGACGGCAACGTACAGGGATCTCGCTTCTGCGCCGGATGTCATGACCCGGTACCGTTTTTCAGCGGGGCTTTCGACGATCCAAAGTTTGATATGCTGAATCATCCGACATCGCAGTCAGGGATTTCGTGTACTGTTTGCCACGCGATCACTCACGTGAACAGCAATGTCGGAAATGCAGACTACACAATTGAGGAGCCAATTCACTATCCTTTCGCAAAGAACGATAACTCAGTGCTGCAATGGATCAACAATCAACTTGTGAAGGCAAAGCCGTCGTTTCACAAAAAGACGTTTCTGAAGCCGCTGCATAAGTCTGCCGATTTCTGCGGAGCCTGTCACAAGGTCAACCTGCCGTTTACTCTGAACCATTACAAGGAATGGCTGCGAGGTCAGAATCATTATGACAGTTGGCTGCTCAGCGGAGTCTCCGGCCATGGGGCTCGAAGCTTCTACTATCCTGAGAAGGCGCAGGTGAACTGCAACGGCTGCCATATGCCGCTGGAAGGATCCGGCGATTTTGGAGCAAAGTATTTCGATGAATCGGGCGAGCTGAAGATTCACAATCATCAGTTTTCGTCCGCAAACTCAGGTCTGAACTGGCTGACGAACAACGATGACGTTATCAAGGCGCACGATGAATTTCTGAAGGGGATCATGCGAGTCGACTTATTCGGTGTTCGCGAGGGCGGCACGATTGAGGGAACTTTGACAGCGCCGCTGCGTCCGGAAGTGCCGACGCTGAAACCGGGTAACAGCTATCTTCTGGAAACCGTCATACGCACGGTCAAAATGGGGCACCATTTTACTCAGGGCACGACGGACTCCAATGAGATCTGGCTGGAAGTGTCAGTCAAAGCCGGCAACCAGCAGATTGGTGCAAGTGGGATGATGGAAGAAGACAACAGCGTCGATCCATGGTCTCACTTTGTGAACAACTTCATGCTGGATCGAAACGGCGACCGAATCGATCGCCGCAACGCCCAGGATATTTTTGTGCCGTTGTACGTGCATCAGATTCCGCCAGGTGCCGGGCAGACGGTGCATTACAGTTTCAAAATGCCTGAAGCCGTGCATGCTCCTGTGACGGCGAAAGTGCGTTTGCTATATCGCAAGTTTGACTCGACGTACATGGAGTTTGTCGATCGAAAAACCAAGGAGCTGGGGCAACCGATTCGCGGGCACAAGGAAGGCGAAAAGTATCGCAACGAGCTGCCGATTCT
The DNA here is from genome assembly GCA_031377305.1 of Planctomycetota bacterium. Taxonomy (GTDB): domain Bacteria; phylum Planctomycetota; class Planctomycetia; order Planctomycetales; family Planctomycetaceae; genus SXXK01. The sequence goes on from JANMEV010000373.1 coordinate 11,503, forward strand.
TGTGCTCGCTGAGGACGAAGTCACGTTCCCGGTCGAAGGAGTTTCGGTCGAGGTAGCGAACGCAAAACGTGAAGTTCCGGAATGGCAACGGTGGAACGACTACGGGATTGGAATGCTGTTGAAGGGCAAGGCGGCTCTGAAGCAGGCGACGGAAGGGTTCACTCAGGTTGAGAAACTGAACCGCTACGACGGCCCGTTGAATCTGGCTCGAACGCTGGTGGCCGAAGCCGGCCCAGGACAGCTGGATGCTGCTGCCGCTGCCATTCAGCGAGCGGCTGCGTTCAAAGATCCCGTAGCTCCGCCTTGGACGATGGCGTGGCTGAGCGGCGTGATCAATCGCCAGCAGGGCAATTTGGAAGCGGCCGAATCCAACTTCCGGCAGGTGCTGGAGTATCGAACCGACGAAACCGTGAAGCGGAAGTTCGATTTTAGCAAGGACTACGAGGTCATCAATCTGCTCGGCCAAACAGTGTTCGACCGCGCGTTGCAAATTCGTGGCGAGTCGCGAGCGGAGGAGCGTGTGGCGAGGCTCAAGGAGGCCGTCTCGATCTTCGAGCGAACTGTGGCGATCGATTCAGAAAACGTGGATGCTCACCACAACCTTAGCCAGTTGTACGCTCAGCTTGAGGACAAGACGAAAGCGGCCGAGCATCAGGCTTTGCATGAAAAGTACCGAGTCGACGACACCGCTCGCGGTGAAGCGGTGAGCAAGGCTCGTCAGAAGTATCCGGCAGCCGACTTCGCGTCGGAGGCGTTGGTGATTTATGACTTGCAGCGAGAGAAATTCGTGGACGCAAAGACGGCGCAGAAAGCGCCGTAGAGCTTGAACTATTTTTGGCGAGCGGGGGACGTCAGTCCCCTGATTTCGTGAGCCGCAGAGCGCTAGCTGCGGGTGAATGTCAGGAACACACAGGGAAACACCCGCGGCTAGCGACTTGCGGCTCAGGTAACCAGCGAAAGACGGCGATACCGAAATGGCCAATGAACAGAACACGACGGACGCAGAAGAAACTCAGAATGACGAGGTTGTCGGTTCGGCGATCAAATGGTCGGTCGCGGTTCTTATTTCCCTGATTGCGGCAGGGATTTTGATCTGGGTGTTGACGAAAAAGCCGCTTGAAGTTGTGGCAACGACGGCAGGCACGACGACTTTGCCCACGCAGCGAGTCAAACCGACTCTGGAGATTCCCGACATCCCGTTCACCGAGATCACGGAATCGGCTGGCATCGACTTTGTGCATGAGAACGGGGCCGAAGGGGAGAAGCTGCTTCCTGAAACCATGGGCGGCGGCGGAGCGTTTTTCGACTTCGACAACGATGGCGATCAGGACTTGCTCTGCGTGAATTCCAACGTCTGGCCATGGGCTAAGTCTCCCTCTGAGAAAGCACCAACTTCAGCACTATACGCCAACGATGGGACTGGCAAGTTTACAAACGTCACGGCGGGCTCGGGATTTGATGTGCCGATGTACGGCAACGGCGTCGCGTGCGGTGACTTCGACAATGACGGCGACGTGGATGTGTTCATCAGTTGTTTGGGGGCGAATCATCTTTTCCAAAACAATGGCGGTGGAAAATTTGCTGACATCACGGCGACAGCTGGTGTCGCTGGAAGTGACAAGGAATGGAGTTCCAGTTGCGGATGGCTGGACTACGACAACGACGGCGATCTCGACCTGTTCGTGTGCAACTACATCCAATGGACCCGTGAAACGGACCAGTCAATGGAGTTCACGCTGGACGGTAAGCTTCGGGCCTACGGTCGTCCTACGGATTTCACCGGGGCGTTTCCGTATCTGTATCGCAATGAAGGCAATGGGACATTCGTTGATGTTTCCGAATCATCGGGCGTGCAGGTGAAAGATTCAAACACGGGTGTTCCATCTTCGAAGTCGCTGGGCACGACCTTCTGCGACGTCAACGCCGACGGTTTGCTGGACATTATCGTGGCAAACGACACGGTCCAAAACCTGCTCTTTCTGAATCAGCCGGGTGGCACATTTGTTGAAGCTGCGGCCACGGTCGGTGTGGCATTCGACAATGCCGGCGCGGCTCGCGGAGCCATGGGAATTGATACCGGCTGCTTCCGCAACTCGGACGCGATCGGAATAGCGATTGGGAATTTCGCCACGGAAATGACGGCGTTGTATGTCTGCCAAACGCCGGGGATGGCGATGCCGATTTTTCGCGACGAAGCTGTGTCCAACGGCATCGGTCCGGTGACTCGTACGGACTTGAAGTTCGGCGTGTTGTTTGTCGACGCAGATCTTGATGGACGGCTTGATCTGTTTGAAAACAACGGCCATCTTGAAGAAGACATTAAGGTCGTGCAGGCGAGTCAGCAGTACGAGCAGCCTCCGCACCTGTTGTGGAATTGCGGTACAGAGTTCGACAACGAATTCGTGATGCTGCCCGAGGCAAAGACCGGCGCGGACTTTCAGAAACGCATGGTCGGCCGAGGTGCCTCAATGGCGGACATCGACGCTGACGGCGACCTTGATCTGATTCTGTTTAGCTCCGGCGGCCGGCCTCGCTTGCTTCGCAATGATCTAAAGTCCGGCCATCACTGGCTGCGATTTCATCTGACGGGAACAAAGTGCAACAAAGACGCAATCGGCGCGATGGTGCACGTCACTTTGCCTGATGGCACTGTCTTGACTCGGGCCGTGATGCCGACTCGCAGTTATCAATCGCAGGTGGAACTACCGGTGACGTTTGGGCTGGGTGACGCGGACAAAGTGAAAGAGCTAACCATTCACTGGCCCGGCGGCACAACGCAGACTGTTTCCATCGACAAACTGGACCAGCAAATCAACGTGACGCAGGAGTGATGATTTTGAGTTTCGTTTCCGTGTCTTTAGTGTTTTCCGCGGTTCCAAATGCGATTCTGTTTTCTACCACTGAATACACAGAAGACACGGAACAATCGCAGATTGCGGAAGTCGAGTTCCGTAGCCTGAACATTCTTGTCCGAGGTTCTTGCGTGTAAGCGACGGGCAGGAATGCCCATCCTGCGGACAGCGTGCGGTTCATTTGGGAACGGAAATCTCGATCAGCATTCCCGGCAGGAACACTTCCGGCAGCTCTTCGAGCTTGCGGTCGTCCAGCAGTACACAGTCGAGTTGCTCGGAGTTTGCGACTTCCTGAATCTTCCGAATCGCTGTGACGCAGCCATATGCCAGCCACATTCGTCCGTTGGGTTTCAGACGCTGCCTCGCGCCGGTGACGAGCGACTTCAGAAGCTCAAAGCCAGGATCGTAAAGTGCAAACTGTTCTACGGATGTCGGCTTGCTGTCTTCCCATGGCGGGTTTGAAATGATCAGGTCAAACGTATCGTTCGCTTCGATGACGGTCCACGCGTTTGGTGATCGACGAGGCACAAGCCGCGCGTCAAGGCGTTCTGCAAATCCCATCTGGGCCGCGTTGTGGCGAACGTTTTCAACGGCTGCAGGGTTGATATCAGTGGCTACAACTTTCGCAGCTCTCGCGTGAAGGCAGCAGAGCGAGATCAGCCCGGAGCCCGTGCCGACTTCAAGCACGTTTGCATTTTTGACCTGTGGATCGGCGAAGATCTTTTTTCGAAGGCTGATCGTGTCATCGGGCTCCCAAAAGACGGTGTCAGCGATTGCCAGTTCCTTCGGTAATTCCTCCACCTTGACCCAGCGTACGAAGTCTGAACTAGCAAAAGCTCGAGCCGGAGAACTAACTTGTCGCGGACTGATCTCAGATTCGGGAGTGCTTGTGGTTGCAAGTTTTCCCGGTGCACTGTCCGCGCATCCTGCTATCGTCAGGAGGAGCAGACCGGTTCGAGCCATGCGGCGACATAACTTTGCAGATAACGGCTTCATCTCGCGGAAAATAACGACTGAACGCCTTTTCTTCGAGCCAACCGAAAGAGATTGCGCGGTTGCGCAATGAAACGAAGTTCCGCGTCATCTAGCTTCGTTTCGGGATGAATCGCCTGGTCCCGCCTCGCTTCGTCGATGGTCATTGGGACCGAGCAAGACTATTCCCGAACAACCTCCATGAATGGCCGAAAGCACATCAACGTAGCGATTGCAGCGACTAACAACAGACTAAAAAAACGCTGAAGCTGGATTCGCTTTCGAATGTCCTGAACCGAAGTATCCAACCTCTGAGCCGAAACAAAACCACCAGCCATACAGACCATCGAAAGAATCAGGGATAGCTGCGAGGCTGTACCCAGCTGCAAATAACGAATGAACGACATCACCAGCAAACTTGCGGTGAGCCCATTCGCCACGAGCAAGAGGTCGAAGCCACCGCGGTACAATTGGTATGGCCTCTTTTTCATCGCGAACAACCCTCGTCGAACCTCAATACTCGCGCCGTTGTCGGGAGCTTGGGATCTGCATTTGCTTGCGGTACTTCGTGATCGTACGGCGAGCCAGCGTGATTCCCTGGGCCGCCAGAGCATCCACAAGAGCGTCGTCGCTGAGCGGGTCTTTTTTGTCTTCTTTGTCGATCAGTTCCTGCAGCTTGATTCGGATCGTGTCCCACGCAACATCTTCGCCGGATGACGACTGAGTCCCGCCGCCGAAAAATCGCTTCAGAGGAAACAATCCACGAGCCGTCTGGATCCATTTTTCGTCAACCGCGCGGGACACCGTCGTAACGTGCACGCCAACTCGATCGGCGATCTGCTGCATCTTCAACGGCTGAATGAACTCGGGTCCTTTGTCGAGGAATTCGTGCTGATGGTCGATGATCTCCTGAGCCACCTTGCGGAGCGTGTTGTAACGCTGCTCGATGGATTCAATCAGCCAGCGAGCCGATTCGATCTTGCGTCTTATCCAATCGCGAGTTTCCTGAGTCGGATTTTCCTTGAGCATCTTCTGGTAGCGAGGACTAATGCGAAGCTCAGGAACGTATTCGTCCAGCAAACGCACGACGTAACGTCCCGTGTCGTCCTGCTCCAAAGCGAGGTCGGGAGTGACTCGTTGAACAGGCCGCTGCTCGAAGCCACGGCCTGGATACGGGTTTAGACTTTGAATCTGTTCAATGCCAACTTTGATAAGATCCAGCGAATAGCCGGTCGCCTTTTGGATCAGCGGCAGCCGATTGAAAGCCACGTCTTCCAGATGATCGCGAATCAGCGTCGCCACGACGTCATGAAACGGCATGTGATCATCGACTTGAAGCAGCAGCATTTCTCGATGATCGCGAGCACCCACGCCTGGCGGATCAAGGTGCTGAATCATCTTCAGGACTTCTTCAGCCTGCTCGTTTGTGAGCTGATGTTCATACAGCCGATTGAACTGCTGAGCGATCTCGGGCAACATGCTCTGCATTCGACCGTTATGGTCCAAATGCTGAATCAGGTACTCGCCGAATTGTCGCTGAACGTCCGAGTTCGTAAAGAACGAAAACTGCTCCAGCAGATATTCCTGAAGCGACTGCGGCCGAGCCAGCATATTCGACATCACGTCGTGCTGACGGTCCATGTCGTCACTCATCTGATTGGACGACGGTCGCGAGCCTCCGAAACCAACGTTGTCTTCAGACCAGTCCGATGAGATCTCAAGCAGACGCTCGAAATCGGACTCGTTGTTCTTTTCGTTGACGACCAGTTCGCGATTTTCCACGTCTTTACGAAGCTCGCGAGCTTCTCGATCGTCGACGGGCGGTGAAAAATCAGCGGCGTCTGGTTCGGCGGCAGGAATGTCGCGATCCTGTTCCACGCGCTCCAGAGTAACGTTTTCGACCAGCTCCTGTTCGATACGTTCGTTCAGTGCCATCATGTTCAGCTGCAGAATCTCCATCGACTGGATCATCCGCGGGGCCAGCTTCATTTGCTGGCTCATCTTCATTTGCTGAGAAATATTCAGATGCATGATTTGGGCCGAAACACTGAAAAATCACGGTTTCGAAGAACAAGTTTTCGAAATTCTACTCTACATCAACCCTGTACGTCGACCGGATTGTCTTTTTCATCCCATATTCGATCTGCCACGTTGCGGAAAAACCGGCATACTCAATTCAAAACTGCTGACGTCCCCTCAGGGCATCAGCCAGCATCTCGCGGTTGGCAAACTCCAGAACGCTTCCAGACGCGATACCTCGGGCAAGTCGCGTAATCCGCACGTTGTCGTTTTGCAGTAGATTTGTGATAAACAGGGCCGTGCCATCGCCTTCGAGCGTCGGATTTGTGGCCATCACCAGTTCCGTGATGCCCTGCTTACGAATTCGATGAACCAACTGGTTGATGGTCAAATCTTCAGGTCCCACACCTTCAAGCGGAGCAATGCGGCCCCCCAGAACGTGGTAAAGTCCAGAAAAGGCGCCTGATGATTCCAGCGCGACGACGTCTTTTGGCTGTTCAACAACACAGACGACGTGCTGATCTCGCCGAGCATCCCGGCAAATGCGGCAGAGAGTATCTTCCGTCAGATTAAAGCACATGCCGCATCGTCGGACGCTGGCTTTGACCTGACGAATGGCATCTGCGAGCGCATTGGCTTCGTCGGTTGAGCTGGAAAGGACATGATTTGCCAGCCGCTCTGCCGTTTTTTTTCCGATGCCGGGAAGGCGGCCAAACTCTTCAATGAGTTTCGCGACAGCCTGGCCGTATGGGTGTTCCTGAGTCTCCGATTTCATCCTGCGTTTTCCAAATCACGTCCGTGAGCCCCACCACCGTCGATACACAAAAATTGTTAACTAGCGTTCGGTTTTGGGGAAACCCTGGTCACTGTGTCGCAGTCTACGCCGCCAGTCGGTCGGAGACCAGTTCCAACGGTTTTTGTTTCCGCGAGGGACGCCGTTGCGCTTTTGGGCAAGTGCTCCTTGCCGCTGAGGATTTCGCGAACCGCGGCGACCGTGGTTACATATCGCCTGCCAAAGGTGGCCGAGTTTGGCCGTTGTTCGTCGCGCAGGTTTGCACTGACGGCGAAAGTCGTTCCCGGCAGAAAGTTCTACCTGAATCAGCGAAACCGCCGGTCGATTGTTCAAAGGCTGCGTTCGAGTTAGTGTGCAACACAACGAGTGATCAATTTCGATTCCCGACCTCTGGTAAGATGGCAATGATTCCAGGCATTCAACGGCTAACGTACTTTCTGATCGCATTCTTGTTGGCTCCTGTTCCTGATGCGACTGCACAGGATTGGGGCACGATTAGGGGTCGAATCGTCTATGGTGGAGATGCTCCCGCTCCAGTGAAGCTGGACATTGAGCGTGATGCCGAAGTGTGCGGTAAGGTCGGCCTGGTCGATGAATCACTGGCGGTCAACAAGGAGAATCGCGGCATCCGATACGTTGCGATTTGGCTGGAATCAAAGGAAGCAGTGCCCGTTCATCCCGACCTGCAGAACTTTCCTGCCGAGGCGCCAAGCCTGGACAATGTGGACTGCCGTTTTGAGCCTCACATGCTGGCCGTTCGGACCGGACAGGTTTTGCAGATGAAGAACTCAGATCCCGTCGCCCACAATGCGGCGGTTTACGTGCGTCGAACGACTCCGTTTAGTGAGATTATTCCACAGGGCATGCCGCTGGAAAAGAAGTTCGCAAAAGCAGAAACGTTGCCGACTCGAGTGGACTGCTCAATTCACGCGTGGATGAAGGCGTGGCTGATTATCACAGACCATCCCTACGTTGCCGTGACCAATGCAAATGGTGAATTCGAACTGAAGAATGTTCCTGCCGGAGAATGGAAGTTCCGCTTCTGGCACGAACGACAGGGCTATCTCACAAATGCTGCGCAGAATGGAGTTGCTACGCCGTTGGCCAAAGGTACGTGGACGCTGAAAGTGCCAGGTTCAAGCGTGCGTGATCTGGGAGAGCTGGTTATATCGGAAGACCAGTTGGCGGCAAAGAAGAAGTAGTTTTGTCGGAAGCAGCAACTGAATCATGCGTTCCGACGACTAGCGGTCCGTCCACACTTGAAATTGGGTGTGCACGGGAGTGAATTCGCCGACGGAGCGGCGAATCTACTTAGAGGCTCCAACAAAACCGGAACAGAACCGGGACAGGCACACTGCTCCGCCACTTTTGGGAGCTTTTACAGAGTTGTCCGGGCGCCAGTCCCGGTTTTGTTAGGCGTTCGTAGTCAATCTGCGCCTTCGGCTCACATCACCTCAGACTTCGACTTTTAAGATCGTCTACTTTGAAGAGTCCTAGTAACGCAGTCCGATCTGTCCAATGAAGCCGTTGTTCAGGCTGTATCCGGGCGTTGCACTATCGAACTCAACCTGTCGATCGAACACATAGCCACCTTCAATGAACCAGCTGTAAAGTCCGGTATCCATCTTGAAGCCGCCCAATACTCGGTAGTCGGCAACTTCAATCTGATCATCGGCAGCAACGCCAGCATAAGTTCGATTAACGCCGTATGACTCAACATGGTATTCGGCTCGAACATAGGCCCATTTAGACCAGTACGCTTCGTTGCCGAGGAACAAGCTGACCTTCGCTTCGGGATACATCAGCTGCCATTCCCAGTAATCATCTCGATATATCAAGCCGGCAAATGGCAGAATTCTGTCGTTCACTCGATCCCAGTACATCGCTCCCAAACCGAGAGTCCAGTATTGGTCCAGTTTCCAGAACAGGATGCCTCGGCCGTCCAGTTGAAAGCCCTCTTTCCAGACGTCGGAATTGAAGTCCGTGTTTATCGAAGGAGTGACTCCAAGACTGACACTGAACGGTCCGTTGCTGGGTGTTTCGAGTTCAAAGTCCATTCCAAAGCGAAAGACATTGTCCGGCAGATCGAGCGTTCCTTCCGGTCCGGACCAGTTTCGGTAGGCGAACTGATTCGTCCAGTTCAAAACCCAGTTGGGAAGAACTGGCGCCCCGTAAGCTAAGTCGTAGTCGACTCCAAAGATGGCTTGGTTGCCGGTGACACCCGCGGGCGCTGAAGTGACTTTTCCACCCGGCAGCCAGGAGACATCAATGCGATTTTGCCAGCCAAAGCGGTAAGGCTGAGCCGGGTTGGCCCCGTAACCGAACGCTCCCTGAGGCGGTACATTGGTTTGGTAAGGATTGTACGGAGCATAAGGCGATGCCTGAGCACCAAACCCTGGCTGCAGAAATGGATCAGTTCCATCCGGTGGCGAGAACGCATTCCAGGTTGTTGAATCCTGATAGATCGGCATCGACATGTCGGGCGATTGAATGATCGGGCCACTGCTGAATGGCACAGAATCCATCGGTGTGATTGACCCCGCGTTCGGCGCCGGCATTGTCATCGCGGGCGCGGAGCCTGGGTCGGACGGAATGGGAACATCGGAATCTCCCCCCGCCTGAAACACGGACATCGCCGTCATCGTCGGTTGATAGATCGTCGAAGCGTTGTAGGGCGATGTTGGTCCAAGGTAACCATTCTGCGCAAAACAGGTGGGCATCAGGGCCAGCAACAGCGACGCAACTGCGATCGGAGACAGAGTTTTCTTCACAGGATCACCTGCCGAGAAAATAGAGAGGCAAAATTCAGGTGGGAGGCCGAAAAGGCCCGTTTTCCGGTCGCGAAACCCGAGAACCGGGTGCAGGAGAGGAGACGATTCGCGACTTGAGACAAGTTTGGCGAATTCTGCGGATTCGCCAAACTACGTCAACACCAACTCTACACGTCCAGGCAATTCTGACCGGTCGATTGCGGATTTTGCGGCAACTGCACGATTTCATTCGGCCTTTTCTGCCGAACCTACTCGCCCGAAAAATCATAGGGAATCGAACCCCTCGGTGCAGTTTGTGTCCTTCAAACATCACGTCCCTTGTTCCTGTTCTCCAAACGCAAAGATTTCGAGATGCTTGCCGCACCTCACATCAACTTCGAAGAAGAATCCTCTCTGAGCCCGGTCCTCGAGTTCGAGCAAGCGAACCGCCCTGGTCCGTTGGCTCTCAAACCAGCATCACAGATGATCTGCAGTCGAAAGAAGTTGTTTGGCCCGGTTTCCAGCTTTCTGATGTCGCGTATTGGAGCGCGCTGGACGGAGATTCGTCGAGAGCTTGCGGAGAGACTGGGGGAAGACGTAGATGTTCGGCGAGTTATCGAACAACTCATGGAGCTCGTTGAGGTCGACGTTGTTCCGACTTCAGGCGGTTTTTGCCACGGCAGTGGGTTGCTGAAGGGACAGAAGTTGCAGGCAGGATGGCGTCGGCGACTGTATGTGTGCCCTCGGACTGGTCGGCTGAGGAAAATCGAAACGGTCACCGCTGCTGAGTGACAGTTGTGTGTCGAGGTGTAGTCCGATTTCGGTACACGAGCTTTTGCCACGAACGCATTCCGGCGGCAGCGCCGAACCGTCAGTCTTGTGGTGACAGCATCCACATCGCGATTTAGCATTCACGGTCGCGAACTCGATCGAGAATTGGCTGACAAAGCGAGTTGTGAAGTTTTTCTTCTCGAAACCCTGAGAAAAGTTGGCGGACGTTTTTCAACGAATTGACCGCCGTTGTTTTATCGGCGGCAGCGACTTGACTGTTTTTGGATGCCGCTTCATTGGTTGCAGATGTGAAAAATGTGTGTTGTTGTTGGCACGCGACCCCTTGGTCAGCGTATGCTTCGTTGGCGTGGCTGAGCTTTCTCGCTGATGGATTAGCTGCTTTTTTTGTGACAGAGTAAGGCTCGGAACGGCAGGAGACTGCAATGACCAGTTCTGTTCTGGAACGTCCTACGTTGGTTTTAAATCGTAACTGGCAGCCAGTTGCGGTATCCACTGTGTCTCGCGCACTGACGAAGGTGTGGAACGAGTCCGCTCGGATTGTCGATCCCGCCAGCTTTCAGCTTTACGGCTGGGAAGACTGGGCTGAGTTGCGGCCGGCAGATGGCGAGTGTGTCATCCGGACACAGTGGCTCACTTTGCGAGTCCCAGAAGTCATCACTTTGACTCGGTACGATCGTCTTCCGGTCAAGATTGTTGCATTTAGTCGCAGAAACGTCTTCAAGCGAGACGGTTACATGTGTCAGTATTGCGGATGTCGTCCGGGCAGCGAAGAATTGACCATTGACCACGTGACTCCTCGTTCACGTGGAGGTCTTTCAAGCTGGACTAATTGCGTCCTTGCGTGCATCGACTGCAACACGCGAAAAGCCAACCGAACTCCTGAACAGGCTAACATGCCGTTGCTGCAAAAACCGACTCGGCCAATGTGGAATCCGCTGTACGCTCCCCACGGAACACGCATCGAAAGCTGGTCAAAGTTTGTGAGCGAAGCATATTGGAACATCGAGCTTGAAGCTCAGTAGACTGTGGGCTCGTGCCTTTCGGCAGCTAAGAACTCGTCTTCGTCATCTACCCTGAGCCTGAGCCTGAGGCGCTAGCCGTTCGTTTCTTCGTCGGATCGGCTAGCGCCTCAGGCTCATGCGTGATTTCTAATCCTTGGCTCGCCGACAGAATGTTGTCCAGTCAATCGCAGTTCGTGCATGTGAGTCAGATCAGATGATCAATTTTCGCCCGGCGATGATTTCTGATTCCGAAGTCATCGCCGATTTTAATTGTCGGCTAGCACTTGAGACAGAACAAAAAACTCTCGATAGCTCCACTGTTCGGGAAGGCGTACTTCGGGGATTAAAGCTGGCACCCGAGGTTCGCTATTTCGTCGCGACGATTGACGACGCCGTCGTCGGGCAAATCATGCTGACACGTGAGTGGAGCGACTGGCGAAATGGCTGGATGGTGTGGCTTCAGAGCGTGTATGTTCGATCGGATTGTCGAGGGGCAGGTATCTTTCGCGGGCTGCTGGAATACTCGATGGAGCAAGTCAAGTCCGAGGGCAATGTTGTGAATGCTCGGCTCTACGTTGAATATGCCAATGACGCGGCGAAAGCCACCTATCGAAAGATTGGCTTCGTTGACGCCGGTTACGAAGTGATGGAGATGCCGCTCACGACTTACTGATGCGTTACTGGGCGAGCGGGGGACGTGAGTCCCCTGATTGCGTTTTTTGTTTCATGATGTTCGTCGTTGCGGTCCACAATCACGGGAATTAACGCCCGTGCTCGTCGAAAGATCGCGTTAATTCCAGCCACCGTCAGCAAGGATTCACGAGCCACTGCTTCGCATTCAATTAGCGGCGAGATTCACAGTCTTCACCGGCCGGCATGTCAACTCGACGAATAACGTCATCGTTGCTCAAATCAAAGTGGGGCGATGGCACTGAGTTTCCGCTGCTGCAATCATCAAGCCGCTCGATTTTCGCTCCCAGCAGGTTGAGCTTCTTTTCGAACTCGTGATAGCCACGATCAAGATGGTACACGCGGCGAATTTCGGACTGACCATCCGCAGCCAACGCCGCCAATACCAAAGCCGCGCTCGCCCGCAGATCAGACGCCATGACAGGAGCGGCTGATAAGCGAGCAACGCCGCAGATCTCCGCTGTGTTTCCATGAACATGAATGTCAGCGCCCAGTCGAACGAGCTCGGCTGCGTGCATGAATCGTTCGGGAAATACGCTGTCGGTGATACGACTTTTCCCGGGAACGATGGCCAAAAGAGCCATCAACTGAGCCTGCATGTCCGTGGGCAAACCTGGATAGGGCGCCGCGGAAAATTCCACAGGTAGATAACCATTGCCGGCGCAGATTCGCAGACCGGCTGCGGAAGATTCAACGGAGACTCCAATATTCTGTAACACAGAAACTACGGCCGTCATGTGCGCAGTCGGAGCGTTTTCGATCAGAACGTCGCCGCCCGTGATCGCTGCTGCGACCGCTAACGTCGCGGCTTCGATTCGATCAGCGATGACGCTGTGGAAAACCGTGTGAAGTGAGTCGACGCCGTCCACCTCAATGTGTGATGTACCCAGGCCGCGAATGCTTGCTCCGGCTGAATTCAGAAACTCTCCCAGATCGGCAACTTCCGGTTCCTTCGCCGCGTTGTGAATAATTGTTCGTCCGCTGGCGGTAGATGCTGCCATCATCACGTTGCAAGTTCCTGTCACCGTCGGTCCATTGGCGCCGGTAAGATCAACCTCGGCTCCTTTCAGTCGCCTCGCTTCGGCAACGACATAGCCTCCTTCAAGTCGAATATCCGCACCCAGAGCTGCAAGTCCTTTCAGATGGATGTCGATCGGTCGGTGCCCGATGTTGCAACCACCTGGCAACGAGACTCTCGCAGTGCCAAATCGCGCCAACAGCGGACCAAGAACACACACACTAGCTCGCATCTGCCGCACCAGCTCATACGGAGCAATCGTCGCGCGGACATTGCGAGCATCGATCGTAAGTCGCCGGTTTTCGTCTGACTCAATGATCGCCCCCATAGACTGCAGAAGGCGGCTCATCGTTGTAACGTCGCGAAGCAGCGGGACCTGTTCCAGCGTGACATCACCGTCAATCATTAGCGACGCCGCAAGGATTGGCAGGGAGGCATTCTTGCTGCCTTCGACGCGTGCCGTTCCGCGAAGCGCATGCCCGCCTTCGATTGTAAACAGATCCATCAATCAGAGTCCCTTCTGATGTCCGCGGGATTACATTCAACTACACTCTTTGACGGAACGATGGTCCGCCGGAGAGTTCCAGACACGTGTTTCAACTCGACCCTAGATGCTTCCGAACGTGGCTTCGACGACGCGTTCGTTGCCGCTCAGGTCGCGCCGTGAAGTTGTCGTCGCAAAGCTTGCGGTCTTCAAGAGCAAACTGACGACTGAACATTGAGATGGATCAAGTTCCATTGCCAAAAACGCGCCGGGCTTCAGCAGGGCTGGTGCCTGAGCAATGATCTTTCGCACGATGTCCAATCCGTCCGCTCCTGCAAACAAGGCTTCGGACGGTTCATGCAATCCTACTTCGGGCTGAAGCCCCACTCGTTCGTCCTCGCGGATATAAGGAGGGTTACTCACGAGTCCATCGAACTGGCGTCCGCAATTCAGAACCGGTTCCAGCGTATCGCCAGCCATCAACGTGACTCGACCGGTCACTCCATGCTTTGCCACATTTCTCGATGCGATGTCCATCGCAACGGCGGAGGTGTCAGTTGCAATGATCGAACAAAGCGGCCGCTGCTTTGCGATGGTCACTGACACGCAGCCTGAGCCAAATCCAACTTCCAGAATTTCCCGAGGCGAGTCCCGAGGAAGACGCTCAAGGCAAACGTCAACGAGCGACTCCGTTTCTGGTCTCGGAATCAGAACACCGGCTGCGACATCAAAAGCGCGACCATAAAATTCGCGACTGCCGACGATGTACGCCAGTGGCTCACGCTTGGCTCGCCGCTGAACTAATTCTCTCATGACCGCTCGTTCTTCGTCGGTCATGACGTTGGTGAAGTCTGTGTACAGGCGAATGCGCGGGCATTTTCGAGCATGAGCGAGCAGAAGTTCTGCTTCCAGCCGGGGAGATTCAATCCCCTTTTGCTTCAGGAATCCGGCCGTCCATTCAAGGATCCGCTGTACCGTCCAGACGTCAGGATTTGCAGCAGGTTGCTCGGCGGGGGAATTCATTACGCTCGCAGATTTCGAAAAACGGGTACTCGTTGTCCTTGGCAGCAATCGCGGTATGATAGCAAGACATCGGCTCAATCGTAGGGTGCAACTGACCAGATCCTTTTCCAGCAGAATAAGTCACGAAACTCCATGTTCTCGATTCCATTATTTCTCGTCGATGCGTTCACCTCAAAGCGGTTTGGCGGAAATCCTGCGGCTGTGTGTCTGCTGGACGACGTTCGCGAGTCGTCGTGGATGCAGAGCATTGCCGCCGAGAGGAATGTTTCTGAGACGGCTTTTTTGTATCCCGATGGCGATCAGCTTCGGCTCCGATGGTTTACGCCAGCCGTCGAAGTTGACCTTTGTGGGCATGCTACGCTCGCCGCTATGCACATGTTGAAAGAGCTGGCACATGACGAACGCTTGCCAGCTGCCTTCCTGCCGTTTTGGAAAAATGGCTGTGTTCAGTTCTTGACTCGCAGTGGTGTCCTGACAGCGGAATCAAACGCAGATGGAATCTCGTTGGACTTTCCGGCGACGAGCGTTGAGCCTTCAGGCATCCCGGACGGATGTTTGCAATCGCTGGGTGTTGATCCGGCGGAATTGCTGTTCTTCGGCCGATCAAAATTTGATTGTCTCGTTCATGTCGCTTCCGCCAGCATTGTGCGACGACTCAAGCCAAACATGAGCGAACTTGCAAAAGTCCCCGCTCGAGGAATTCTGGTGACTGCACTTGGTGACACCTGTGATCATGACGTCATCTCAAGATTCTTCGCGCCGGCTTCGGGTGTCGCCGAAGATCCTGTGACAGGATCCGCTCATTGTGCACTGGCGCCATATTGGGTTCCCCATTTTGGCCGAACGACTCTGTTTGGTTTTCAGGCATCCGCACGAGGCGGTCATGTGCGAATGGAATTGAACCACGATCGAGTGCGTCTCAGCGGCAAGGCGATTACCGTGATGTGTGGTTCGTTGACTGTTTGATCGCGTCGAAGGGAGTTTCCCGATTTGGCGTTGAGTTGAATCCAGCGGAGTCCGCACAACATGTCGGTTGAAACCAGTCACAGCGTAACAGAGGCTGTTAAGTGGGAATCATCCCTGCCTGAATGAAAAGACTGTGCGAAAAATCACTCGAACATATTCCGATCCCGTCGATCTCATCTGGCTTCACGCGGCATCTCAGATGGGAATGCGCATCGAACGCAGCGGCGAAGTGAACGCATCATGGGATGGCGAAGGTGTCTTAACGATCGGCACTCCTGAAACGCTTGATCCCGATGACTGCCTGGCTCAAATGATTCTCCACGAAGCCTGTCATGCATTGTGTGAGGGCCCTGAAAGCCTGCACAAACCGGATTGGGGATTGGACAGCTTCAATCCTGCCAAGAAAATCCACGAACACGCTTGTCTGCGACTACAGGCGGCGTTTGCCGACCGATACGGAATGCGATCATTTTTTGCGTCGACCACCGTCTTCCGTCGGTACTACGATCAACTTCTAGCCGATCCGCTGGCCGATGGCGATGACCCAGCCATCGCTATCGCGCGCGCCGCATTCGCTCGAGCTCAGGCTGGCCCTTGGGCCCAACCCATTGATGATGCCCTCCGCCGCACAGCTTTGATCGCTCAAGCCACCAAAGACATCGCCGCCCCCAACTCAATCTGGCACTCGCGAGCTGAGCAGTAATTATTTTGCGGTTTTATGCAGTTCATGGCCCAAAAACAGACCGGCATCACACTTCTTCATCGAATGATACGATGACTCCCCGCAAAAGAACAGTAGGCTCCGCTGCAACGCAATCGCAATGAGCCTCTGAACTATGGCGAGGAGTTACTGACTCTACTTCTTTTCCGGGCATCTGAGACCTGGTCGCTACACGAGTCAGCCGCGTGAGGAGTCTTCTCATTCGGGCAACACAACGATTCGAACTTGCTGTGTACCAGACGACTCAATCACACGATAGCGTTTTCCTGACTCCACAATTCCGAGATGCTGCTGTGTTCCGTCCGGCCAGCGGACATCGACAGTTGGCTGCTGGCCCGGTGGAATTCCAAAGTGTGCTTCGGGTGCAAATGACGAAGCGTAGCTGCCACCTCCTTTGATGGGTCGCCATTGTCTTCGGAATGCGGTTGAGGCGAACACGACCGCACCGACCGCATGACGCGCGGAACGGGTTCCGATCACTTCAATGTTCAGGAAACTGCCTTCCGATCGGGAGGTATTCATGAAGACCGCGGCTGGCAGGTTGAGCTGACTGACAACCATATCGGGTCTTCCGTCGCGGTCGAGATCACCGGTCGAAAGCCCTCGGCCGTTGCGCGGCACCATTAGATCCGGACTGTTTCCGGCAACGTCGATGAAATGAGTCCCGCCTTGATTTTCAAACAACAGCATCCTCTGCAGATAAGGAGCATGACCGGGAAAATACTGCACATGACCGTTTGCGGTTAACACATCCTCATCGCCATCCAGATCCGCGTCACAAAACGCCGCGCCCCAGCCGACGAACTTACCAGCCACGGCACTGATCCCGGTAACATCGCTCACATGTCGAAAGAAAGAACCTGTCTGGTTTCGGTAGATTGCAAACGTTTCACGTTCATAATTGGACACCCAGAGGTCTCCCAAACCATCACCGTTGTAGTCGCCGAAATCAATGCTCATGCTTCCGTCCGGAGTTCCGCGCTCACTGACGCTCGTGCCACTGGCTTGTGAAACATCCGTAAAGCCGTGTCCAGCATCATTCAGCAGCAGAAAATTCTCAACCGTGTCATTTGAGACATAGATGTCGATGTCATTGTCGTGATCGATGTCAGCCGCGAGTACCGCGAGTCCTTTGCCGGCCTTTGGCAACCCGAATTGATGCGTCTGGTTCAGAAACCCTCCGGCCCCGTCGCTGAGAAAGATTGCGTCGTCCTGGCCCTCGAACTGACGCGGCGGACAGACATCCCTTGTCTTGCGGTCGGAGGCGAAGCACTGCGGGTTATTCTCGAACGACCAATTGACATAGTGCGCGACATAGACATCGGGACACTGATCTCCGTTGAAGTCGCCCCATGCGGCGCTACTGCTCCAGAACGGATCCTCCAGGCCTGACTGCTGCGTGGCATCTGCGAATGTTCCGTCACCGAGATTCCTGAACAATTGAGCGCCTCCGTAACCGGTAATCAGCAGGTCACAGAAACCATCATGATCATGGTCAGTCTCGGCCACGCCATGATTGAAACGAGACGGGACCATGAGTCTGGCCTGCTCGGTTGCATTCGTGAATCGCCCGTGGCGGTTTCGCAAGAGTCCGGTCCCGAAACCGGTCACTGAGCGGTCTCTCAATGAACCTCCCCGGGGCAGCACGATATCCAGCCAGCCATCGCCGTCGATGTCTGTGATGCCGACACCTCCACCGAGCGATTCAATGATTGCCCGTTCGCCAGCATCCTGACCGTTTGCATAAGTCATGACTGGAACCGCCTCGCTGTCCAGAACTTCGAACTGAATGCTGCTCTCGGGTGTCGCAGTCGAAGGGTGACCGGTGGCCGGGATGGCGGCAGGAACAGCGTCGTCGCTTTTTCGTGCTTGAATGGCTCGCGGTTCTTTTGTCACGTCCGGTTCAGAAGTCTCCTCACGGCACCCGCACAGTACGAGGAGCAGGCCGGCGTACCGGAAAGACATCCGAATGTTTTTTTTGAAATCTGTTTTTGAAAGCTCCGGTCCGCTCATGGTGCCGCACCGCCCGGAACACCTGTTTGCTGGCGATGCAGAAACTGCTGAAACGCCTGCTGGACGGCGGCGTCCTGTGGGGCCAAGCCTGAAGCAGCCTGATACCACATTCCGGCGATCCTGGCCCGGCCCAGCGATTCGGCCGTTTCCGCAAGCCGTAGCCGAACCTCAAAATCATCCGGTCGTGCGATCGCCTGTTGATGCAATTCGGCGAAGTGCGTTTGCCGTTTCATCAATTCGGCAGACCGTGATCGAGCAATAGAGGCTTGCTCGGTCTGACCCGTGGTTGCCATGATGTCAGCCATCCGCCCAAATAGCTCAGACTCAAACGGATGTCGTTCAATCGCAGTCTTCAGCAGTAGAATGGCCTCCTCGTTCCGTTGTTGTTCTTCTGCCAGCCGCACGGCCGTCAATGTCGCAGCGACATTGCCGGGAGTCCGTGACAGTGATTCGGCGGCAAACCCTGAAGACTCGTCAAAGCGCCGCATTGCAAGGCATGCTTCTGCCCGAGCCGCAAAAACCTGTGCCGCGAAGTCTGCCGCCGGAAGGCCATCTGCATCGCTGCCAGTTGGATCAAGGCGGACCTCAGCGAGCGTCACCCAGGCCTCGTCATACCGCCGAAGTCGAATTAGGCACTCCCCTTTACGGAACTGGCAGTACTCCAGAAATTTCGGATCCTCCTTCGCACGCTCAATCGCCGCATTCCATTGAATCAGCGCTTCATCATAAAGCTCAAAGTCATGCAGAATCATGGCCTTGAATCGATAGGCGCGGAAGTCATCCGGGGCAAACCGAATGATGGCGTCCAGAACTTTCTGTGCGTCGTCCATCGCTCCAATATCATAGTAGGCGGAAGCCAAAAAACGGTGAGCTTCGTCGTGTTCAGCATCGAGCGCTACAGCTCTTTTCAGGACTCCGATTGATTCACGGTAGCGCTGCAACAAATACAAAGTGCGTCCGGCACCGACCAGAGCCAAGAGAGTCGTTTCATGATTGTCCGTCGCCCGTTTGAAACTTCTCAAAGCGGAGTCAAAGTGACCGTCCGCCGCCAGCCTCAGGCCAAGCAACAAGGCCGTCTGAGATTCAAATTCCGGACGAGTCGCCAGTTCGCGTGTGATTGCTGTGACGGTGGTCCAGTCTTCAAAGCGAGCAGCCTCGACAGCCTGTTCAAATCGCTGTTGCGGGTCACCGCGAGACTCTCCTCGAACCATCCATACAGTGGCCGCTGCTGCAATCGCAATTGTCAATGCCGTGCCTGTAACGATGATGCGTCGACTAATCATGGCAGCAATTGAGTCCAAAGATCGTAGATAAGGCTCAAGCAGTTCGTGTCAGAGGGTCGTGGCACTCCGCATCGACGGTTCGGCCACGAGGCGGAATCCAAGCCCCACATATCGTGCTGCCTGCTGATAGGCATCGCGGTGTGCCGAACGTGCATTTTGCGGAACGAAAAACCAGCCGCCTCCACGAACTGTGATCTGGTCACCGGCCTCCGGACCATGTGGATCGGTCTGAGCGGCGGACGGATAGGCTGCGTAGAAATCGCGGCACCATTCGCTGACGTTTCCATGCATATCATGCAGACCCCAGGCATTCGGCTTTTTGCCACCGACCGCATGAGTGGTTCTGTTGGCGTTCTTGTTGAACCAGCCGTACTCTTCCAACATCCCTTCATCGTCACCGAAGCAGAAGCTGGAAGTTGAACCAGCACGGCAGGCATACTCCCATTCAGCTTCCGTCGGCAGGCGGTACAGATTCTCTGAATTCTTCTCGGGTGGAAGTTCGCAGAGTCGCCGACAGAACTCTTTGGCATCCGAAAAATCAACGCTCTCAACGGGATTTGCGTCACCCCGGAAGTGAGACGGATTGACTCCCATTAACGCCTCATATTGAGCCTGCGTGACTTCCGTCTGCTGCATCCAGAAGCCCTTGGACAGGCTGACTTCAAACTGCTGTTCATTTCGCTCACTGCCGAGAGCGTCCGCCGGGCTCCCCATGTTGAATGTCCCGTTTGGGCACCAGCAGAATTTGATTTTCAGTGCCGTCAGTTCGCGGGTTTCTCCTGCAGAAACTCCCGGCGGTGTCGGAGGAACCTCGTACGAGTCATCCTTGCCAAGCAGGATGGAGTTGAATGATGCGGGCCTTGTCAGCACGTCATCTTTAGACGAGGTTATCCCGTTCGCTGCGGTGGAACGAATGGCTGTCTCCGGCACATCGCCATTAGAGGCGAATGCCGGATCGCCGTTTGATCCTCCTGTACAACCTGAGAAACTTGCGACCAAAAGACAGGCTGGCACGAGGAGCCGCAGTTGCAACAGGAATTCGGTTCGCATCGGGATCAATCCTCTGGAAAGTTTAGTTGTGTGCATCCTTGAGTCTTAGGCTCATGTCTAAAATTACCAAATGGTGCGTTGGCGTCCAGTCACAAGCTCCGTGGGTAGTGGCAACCCGTGTTGATGCATAAGGCTTGATCCCGCCCCAAATCAGCGTACTGACAATTTCGACAGCAAACAAGGAGAGCTGAGTGATTCAAGAGAGAATGACGGGGACGCTAAAGTTTGACGAAACGTGATTTGATGCGACGACTGAAAAATATGGCACATCAACCATTCACCTTCGATGTTCTTTCGTTCTATAAACTTGACAGAAACATCCAAAAAATCTCAAACGCGGGCTGGATTGTTTGTTCAGTAGTGTGTAGTTTGAGAATAGCGCCAGTATCTATCACTCAACCACCGGTTAGCCATATAAGCAGGCTGCCTATCAAATCCCTTCTGGGTACTGGGCTTCAAGAAAACGCAGTTGCCGGACGCCCTGAGCTCAGCTCGGGCTAAACTCTCGCTGTCGCATGAATAGTTGCTCCCGACGTTATGGAGCGACGCAAGAATGATGGTTTGTGTTTTCCCTCGATAGTCTCCATCGCATATTTGCGAACAAGTTTCCTTGTTGAACTTTTGCCAAGCATGTGGCTCGCCAAGGTGGTTTCGCTGCTCCGCTGGCAAAAGAGTTTTCCTGCACGCCAAAACTCACTCACTGGCAAAGACACTTTTTGCCGCGTAAATGTTTGTTGTTGGGTTTCCGGGAACTAGCCACTGAGCGGCAGCGCACGGCTTTAAGTCTGCGGTGGCGCGTTCCGGCTGGTAATAGGCGAACCCCCAATTCCTTGTCGTTATACAGCACGAGCGTTGTTTTTAACGCTGTTGTTGAATTATGAGATTCCGCTGAATCGTATTGTTACGTCTTTTTGATGTGCTACAAACAAGAGGAGCTCAGTGATGAACGTGTACTTTGACAAAGGCCGGCAGCGTAAGGCCTTTACGCTGATCGAACTTTTGGTGGTGATTGCAATCATCGCTATTCTGATTGCGTTACTGCTGCCAGCAGTGCAGCAGGCGCGTGAGGCTGCGCGCAGGACTCAGTGCAAGAACAATTTGAAACAGTTGGGTCTTGCCCACCACAATTACCACGATGTTTACGGGAGTTTCGCACCGAACATCAACATTATCTGGAGCGGCCCGCCGTATACGACCGCGTTGCGCGCCCGCGGCGGGTCTCAGGCCAGTAGTTTGGTAAATCTCCTGCCATATTACGAACAAGCGAATCTTTTCCAGAGCATCAACTTTGCAAACGCCGCCACGGTGAAGCCATGGGCTCAGACCGTCAACGGGAAACTTGTGAATGCAACGCTGATTCCGGGGCTGCAGTGCCCAAGTGAATCTCGTGGGGGACTCCTGGCAACCGGCAGTAATCCGGCACGTGCGATGACGAACTATGCCGGCAGTACCGGGTCGACGCTGCAGGCTAGCCCTTTGGGCTGCAACTTATCGACTATCGTTGGTAATGGCGGAGCACTCTACGATCCGAACGACGATGGCGAAGATTGGTTCGGACGAGGCACGATCGGACAGTATGCACGTACTGACACTCCCCATCCAAATGGTATCTCGGGCGTTATTGCAAGAAGTTCGTGGGCCGCGAAGATGCGTGACATTACCGATGGATCCTCGAACACCATCTTGATGGGAGAAGTCCGCCCTATTTGTTCTGACGCATTGGGATACTGGGCACCAAACACCGGCGGGGGCTGGGCAGATTCTGAATCGTTGTGGTTCTCGACAACTGCGCCGATCAACTTTCCGACCTGTCCCGGCGAGAATGGGAATCCCTCCGGCGGAGGGACGGGTTGCAGGAATCATGCGAATTGGAATACCTCGATGGGCTTTAAGTCGCTGCATACTGGAGGCGCCCAATTCCTGCTTTGTGATGGGAGCGTCCGCTTCCTGAGCCAGAACATTGACCACAATACTTATCAGATGCTCGGTGATCGGTGGGACGGATTTGTGCTTGGTGAATTCTAGGAGATCGATGTTTCGGTCTGTAAACGGCAGGCAGCCAGGCTGTCTGCCGTTCTTTCTTTTCCTTTTTTCGTTTCTGCGATGCGAGGCCTTCATGCGCAACAGGTTTTCGGCATTACTACTCATTATCTCAGTCACCTGGATACTTACGTCCATGGGATGCGGTGGCGGTCCGAAGGTGCCGCAGACCGTAACTGTGGAAGGCAAGGTCATCTATAAGGATAAGCCGCTTGCAGATGCGTTAGTTGGATTTGTGTCGAAGCTCGACAATAAGGACGTCTTTCCAGCGCACGGGACAACCAATGCGAGCGGTGAGTTTACACTCTCGACTTACATCGACCCGGAGCACGAGGTTTCCGGTGCAACTCCCGGGGAGTATGTGGTTACGGTAACAAAGAATGAGCAGCAGGATATGGCGAAGATCATGGAGGAGTTCAAGACGAACCCAGCGATGGAGTTCAAGAAACTGGTCCCCGAGAAATACACCGATGCGAAGTCATCTCCATTGAATCAGACCGTGAAAGCCGATGGTAACAACACGTTTGAATTCAAACTGGAGGATTGAATTTTGGGGATGAAGCTAAGCGAACCTCCACGGAAGGAGAGGCCACTACCGGCAGGCCAGTGCTAGTGAGTCCGTTGATCGGTTTCGGGCGACTGGCAGGATATTTTCTAGACGCTGCGTGGGGGTTGTCGTCGATCGATCGACCGGGCACAAAGTATTCCGCGACGTGCTGAAGGACGGATTTGGATTTCACTTCTAATCTATTGGGATCGGCGTTTTCCCGGGTTCGCCTGGGATTTCTTGGACGTAACGCGGGATGGCGTAGCCCGGGAGACGGGAGGCGAGTTGTTGGAGGAGAGACTGACCCTTTGTTTTTGTGACCTCGAAGTGAGCCGTGCCTGTGACTTGATCGAGTTGATGAAGGTAATACGGCATCACTCCGATGTTTATGAGCCGGCGGCTGAGCGTTGCAAGAGCGTCCGAAGTATCGTTGATTCCTGCCAACAGGACGGACTGATTCAAAACGGGAATGCCCGATCGTACCAGTCGTCGAAGAGCCGTCTCGCAATCGCCGACAATTTCGTTGCCGTGGTTTGCGTGAACGACAACGATCGCTTGAGCTCGCATGTCGCTAAGCAGTTCCAGCAGTTCCTCTGTGACTCGCGATGGCAGTACAATCGGAAGTCGCGTGTGGAAGCGAATCCGTTCGATGTGGGGAATTGCGTCGATCGCTGAACACAGTGTCCCAAGACGCTCGTCGTTAAGCATCCATGGGTCACCTCCGCTGAAGATGACTTCCGAGATCGACGGATCGCAGGCAATTTCATCAATCGCGGGCTGCCAGTCGTTCAGACGGCGCGGCTCTGTCTCGTAGGGATAGTCTCGCCGGAAACAATACCGACAATGAACGGCGCACGCGCTGGCGGCGATCAGGAGGACTCGGCCATTGTATTTCTGAAGGACTCCCCGGGCCCTGCGAGCTGAAAGGTCACCAACGGCATCGGACACAAAACCGTCGGTCACGGCGGACTCAGCGGCCAGCGGCAGTACCTGACGAAGTAGCGGGTCGAATACGTCTCCTCGTTTCATTCGGCGAAGGAAATTCTCCGGCACGAGAACTGGGAATTGGCGAAGGATTCTGGCTGCCGAATCATCGCGATCAATCTCACGGACGAGTTCGTCTGAATCCGCGCCTCCGTGATTCACAAGGAATCCGGAGTTTTGACAAACATCGCGTGGTAGGCCAGTTTTGATCTCACGAGCGGCGTTTCGAAGGACAGAAAACGGCTCCAGAAGCCCAAGCCGTCTCGCTGCGTCGTGCAGCGTTTCCTCGGGCTCAAGCAAGTCCAGCCGCCGCAGTAATTCCTCTGTGGTTCGCACAGCGCCGGCCAATTCTCGCTGCCACGAATCGGGCTGGGACGGTTCCGAGCCGGGTTCATGGCGAGAATCTATCACGATTGGAAGAGGAACGGGCTGCATTCTGGATTCACTCAGGCTCGAGGTTCTGGTAACGTACGCGGCCAATTTTCTGGGTTTCCTCTTGGGTCACGGTGTGACAGGAGCCCCGACTTGTCGGCTAAACTGCCGAATAACCACCAGAAGATAACAGACTCAGAGAAACGACTCCAATGGGCACCATTAACGCAGGTGAGTTCAAAAAAGGAATCAAGGTTATTATTGACGGTGAGCCATACGAAATGCTCGAAACGTTCTTCGTAAAGCCAGGAAAAGGACAGGCTCTTTACCGAACGAAGCTCCGAAATCTGCTCAAAGGAAGTCAGTACGAAAAGACCTACCGCAGCGGCGATTCATTGGAATCGGCTGACGTGCATCGCAGCGATGGAGTCTATTCGTATCGCG
>JANMEV010000382.1:0-50307 GCA_031377305.1 Planctomycetota bacterium
TCGAATCCGTCTTCACCGGTGTAGCCGGTTCGCGAAATCACTCCGCTGCAGCCGAGGAAAGTTGCATCAGTGACAGCATAGTATTTCATGCCGGACAGTTCGATGCCGGTGACTTCCGTCAAAAGCGCCAGCGCCTTTGGGCCCTGAACGGCGATCATGCCTGTGGTTAAGGTGTAATCCCGGAACTCAATGCCAGCAAAGCCAGCTGTGTGTTCAAGCCAGTCGATGATCTTTTCACGATTGGACGCGTTGACAACAAGTTCCCATCGATCTGGCAGCCGATAGACGAGAACATCGTCGAGAATTCCGCCGTGCTTTCCACAAATCAGCGAGTATCGAACGTCGCCCACTTTCAGCTTTGCGGCATCATTGGTGATTACGCCGTTGAGAAAAGCTTCGCACGTGGGTCCACGAAACTGCAGGCGTCCCATATGAGAAATGTCAAAGAGCCCCACGGCGTTTCGAACGGCGTGGTGTTCTTCCACGATCGATGAATACTGGACCGGCATTTCCCAGCCGGCAAAGTCGACCATGCGACCGTTGTGAGAATGATGCCATGCGTTGAGAGGTGTTATGTTCATGGGCAGGAGTCTACGCGTTTCCGCGGAGCGACTCCACCGTTCCAGCAGCGAGTGGCAGAAATGGAATTACCCTTGTAGAACGATTGTCCCAATCGTTCGTGAGCAGATTGGGACAATTGCTCTACAATGGGTCAGTCTTTCTTTTTGCGATCAATCGCCGACAATTTCATCGCGTCATCTTGCGTCGGAAAGTTGAGCGTCGTTTGTTTCTGAGGATGTTTGCTGCCATGTCATTCGCGAGTCGCTTATGGAATCCCGTCCTCATTCGTGGGTGTTTGTTACTGGGCCTGCTGTTTGCGTTCACCGAAATTGTGAGATCCGATGATGCTTCACGGACGGCCGTCGAGGGCTGGCACGGGACATTGATCATTGTGGGCGGCAAAACGATTCCGGAAGAAGTTTCGGTCGCCCTGAAGTCGGCAATGAACGACGATGGAACCCTTCTAGTGATCACGGATGCCGCTCTGGATCCAAAGCGAGCAACGGACATCACAACGAAGTGGCTAACCGAGCATGGCATTTCGCGAGCGATCTTCATCGATCCCTCGCTTGATTTCGAGGACCGTCGAAAGCAGACCGAGGCGGCGATCGACTCGGCGTCGGCGGTTTGGATTTGCGGAGGTCAGCAGACTCGTCTTGTCGACGCGTTCGCTGGATCGGGAGTTGAAAAAGCGTTGCAGAACCTGTTGCTGCGGGGTGGTACTATGGGAGGTCGCTCGGCCGGAACCGCCATTATGTCGAAAATCATGATCGAATCGGGAGTCGAGCAACCAAAGATCGCCGAAGGCTGGGATCTGCTGCCAGGAGCCATTGTGGATCAGCACTTCACCGAACGCGGACGACTTGGTCGATTGCAGATCGCCGTCGATCAGCATCCCGAGTGCGTGGGATTCGGAATCGACGAAGGCACGGCCGTCTTTGTGAGCGGTCGAGGAATCACCGTTTCAGGGCAGGGCGGAGCAACGATTGTTTTGGCAAAGACCGGATATCGTGACGGCGAAGCTCAGCGAATCGCGGCCGGAGATACTGCCGATCTGACTCAGCTTCGCCGCGCGGCTCGACAAAGAGCGACGGGGATTGATCCAGGCCAGCCGCAGTATGGTGCTCCTGAAGTTCCGTCCGGAGCATTGGTGATCGTTGGCGGCGGGGCGATGCCTGACGATGTGGTGGATCGATTCGTCGAACTTGCCGGCGGCGAAAGTGCTCGCATCGTGGTATTGCCAACGGCCGTTGCTCGTTCGGAAATGAGCGATCAATCGCCCGGTTTTTTAAAGCGCGAGAAAGTGCAAAGTGTGACTGTGTTGACTCAGCGAGGATCCGACGAGGTGGCCATTGACGAGTTTCGATCGGCTCTCAAATCCGCCACCGGAGTTTGGTTCGGCGGAGGGCGACAGTGGAATTTTGTGGACGCCTACGAAGGAACAGAAGCGATCGAACTGTTTCGCGACGTCCTGCGTCGAGGCGGCGTCATCGGAGGAAGTTCGGCCGGTGCGACGATTCAGGGCGAGTTCCTTGTTCGCGGGCATCCGCTGGGCAACACGATCATGATGGCCGAAGGTTACGAGCGAGGATTTTCATTCCTTCCCGGCTCCGCGATCGATCAGCATTTTGCTCAGCGAGGCCGATTCGCCGATTTGCTGCCAGTGATCCAGCGACATCCCAAAATGCTGGGCATTGGAATCGACGAAGGCACTGCAATCGTGGTCACGGGAGCACAGGCCGATGTCATTGGACAGCATGCGGCTCATTTTGTGTCAGCGAAGCAATTGCCGTCCGCATCCGAAAACCAGCCGCTGCCGTCAACCAGCGAAGAAGCCGCCAGCTTGTACGTGACTGTGAACAGCGGCTCGTCGATTGATCTGAAGTCGCTGCAGGCGAAGTAGTTATAGGTCAAACTTCAAATGTAGGTTAGACATTCCTGTCCGACTGAGTTTCGATTGACTTTCGACGGGCAGGAATGCCCATCCTACATCATGAAACTGAGTTGACGGCGAAGTCGCTGAGTTCATCACAATTCGGCAGGACCGCCATGTCCCGAAAATGACGGAATCGCGGCAAAGTGTGGTGAAAGCCTGAATTGTCGTCCGCAGGTTGGGTTTCTCATCTCGCGACAACCCGGAGTACTCGTTGCGGACAAAGCGGATTGCCGCTACCCTATCCGATTCGTTTTCCTGTCCCAAATAGAGAAATGGCCGGCATCCGTTGCCAGCCGCCTCTGGTTCCCTTTCGCGCGGTCAGTAAGGTCTCGCGCCTGGAGTTAGCAAATGCCTCTCGTTCCTCTTCGCGTCGTTCTGGATCATGCTGCAGAAAACAACTACGGAGTTGCTGCATTCAACGTCAACAATATGGAGCAGATTCAGTCGATCATGGAGGCTGCTCGCGAGACCGATTCACCGGTGATCGTGCAGGCATCCCGCGGCGCTCGTTCGTACTCACAGGACAACTATCTTCGACACTTGATGCTGGCAGCGTCCGAACTTTATCCTGACCTTCCAATCGTGATGCACCAGGACCACGGCAACAGTCCAGCCACCTGCTACAGCGCAATCAAGTATGGTTTCACGTCCGTCATGATGGACGGCTCGCTGATGGAAGACGCAGCGACTCCTGGATCGTTCGACTATAACGTAAAGGTGACTCGCGAAGTTGTGCTCGTTGCCCATTCAATGGGTGTGTCTGTTGAAGGCGAAATCGGATGCCTGGGACAGGTCGGACATGCTCCTGAAAAGCCAGCCGCCGCCGCTCAGGCTCATGACAAGGATTTGGAAAAAGAACCAGGCGACCGCGATTCACATGCTGCCGGTGGTGCATCAGCCGGCATGGATTCGTCTCACCTGACAGATCCGGAAGAAGCTGAACGCTTCGTTGCCGAAACGAAGTGCGATGCGTTGGCTGTGGCGATCGGTACCAGCCATGGAGCCTACAAGTTCAAGCACAAGCCGACCGGCGAAGTGTTGAAGATGTCTCTGATCGAAGAGATTCATCGTCGCCTGCCGAATACTCACTTGGTGATGCACGGCAGCTCGTCTGTTCCTCAGGAACTTCAGGACATCATTCGCCAGTTCGGCGGCCAGATGGAAGAAACCTATGGCGTGCCGGTTGAAGAAATTCAGCGAGGCATCAAACATGGCGTGCGAAAGATCAACGTCGACACCGATTGCCGTATGGCGATCACCGGTGCGATTCGAAAGGTCTTCGCTGAGAAGCCACGCGCCTTCGACCCTCGCGAGTATCTTAAGCCAGCTCGCGACGCCATGAAGCAGGTCTGCGTGGCCCGCATGATTGCCTTCGGTCAGGCCGGCAACGCCGCCAAGCTGATGAAGGCCAAGAAGCTGTCCTAACCGACCCATCGAAGGGCAGGGCTCGTTGACCCGCAGGAGCCCGCGGGTCATCAAAACCGGTCGCAGAAGTCACGTATTTCTGAATTTTCCAAACGCTCCCGTCATTCGCCCAGCGAAAGACGTGAGCGTTTTTTCGTTAGCACGTCAGTCGTTGCTGTGTACAACTGTCATTGGCCGCGAGATCTGTTGATGTGATGTCGCTTACTCGCTGCCAGCAAATCCAACGCGGAGAGAATGAACACAATGAGCCACTTCGATTCAACGTCGTCCTCATGAGTCAGTCGACAACAATGTCTTGCGTCTATCGCTGGAGGCGTGGTTTTGGCGTGCTGCAGGTCGCTGCCTGTGGCGGCTCAGGAGGTTCGAATCAGCGGAACGTCGAATCGCGAACTTCGCGGTTTTGATGACTTCATGTCGTCATTCGTCACCACCAATAAGACCCCGGAGTTTCGCTGGCGATTACAAACGGTGGAAAGCTGGTGTATGCCCGCGGCTTCGGCTTTGCCGACGTGGAGAATAAAACACTCGTCGCGCCAGATTCGTTGTTTCGAATTGCAAGGGTGTCGAAACCGCATCGCTGCGGTGGCTGTCATGCGGCTTGTCGAAAGTGGCAAACTGTCGCTCGATGACAAAGTTGTCGATCACATGACAGTAAAGCCAGTCCTGAACGGTGGGCCGTTCGCCGACGAACGAGGGAATCAGATTACCGTTCTTCACTGCCTGCAGCACACCGCCGGTTGGGATCGAATGAAGTCGGGTGATTCAATTGCGATCCCAGCGGCAATTGCCAAATCGCTCAATACTCAGCCTCCGGTCACTCCAGCGAACGTGGTTCAATACTCGATGGGCCAGAAGCTGGACTTCAATCCGGGCGAACGGCACGAGTATTCAAATGTCGGTTACCTCGTTCTTGGTCGGATCATTGAAGCGGTGACCGGGGAGTCCTACGAATCCTTTGTGAAGAAGGAAATCCTTGCTCCTCTAAAAATCAAATCTCCACAACTTGGCAGAGCCCTGTTTGAACATCGAGCGGACAGAGAAGTCATCTACTACGATTAGGAAAAAAGAACCGGGCCTTGTGTCTATCCACCCAACGCTTGTCAAGTTGTTCCTGTGCAGTACGGCGCCGATAATCTTGAAGGCTACGAAGCCCACGGAGGCTGGATTGCTTCGGCCGTCGGTGTGTATTCAATTCGGTCGATGATGAGTGACTTGCCCGCGAGCGACAAGACTCTCACTGCGTGGCTACTTACGACCACCTGTAACCCAATTTCGGCAGTCGTTTGATGCAATGTCGCTAAGCGTTCGTCCGAAAATTGGATCAGAGGTATGCCGTTGGACGTCAAAGCATCGTCTTCCAGACGCGCGGTCAAATCAACAGCGACGCCCCAAGACGTCTCGATCACTCTAAAACGGTGAATACGTGTCATATCATTGGGCTGGGGCAATTAAGAGGAATTCGGCTTAAACAAATGAGACTGGCAAAATGGGTCAGCTCTCATTCACTGGCGGAGCGAAGCGAATAGATTGAAGTGATACTGTGCGTTTCCTCGCCAATTGAGCTTTCCCTCTCCGGGCATCACTGATCCGGAAATGAACCGTTGACGGACGAAGGGGCTCGATCGGCGGGTTTTGGGATAAGGGCGGGTTCGGGAGCGTTGGCTGCGGAGATGCCCGAGTCGGTGGGCTTGGGGTTGCTGTGCGAGGCGGCACGTAGCTGAGCTGAGTTGCGTGGCTGCGATAGAGATCGGTTTGCTGGCTCCGCCGAATTCAATGCCGACGTTGTCGTTTGAGTTGGTTCTGGATCGATCGCCCGGCTGTTGCGTGCAAATGCGGCAATCAACATTACAAACAAACCGATGGAGAGTGAAGCGACAGTTGACCATTTCGGCATTCGTCCAAGCGTGACAGCCACCTCGTCGGAGTTTGGTGGTCGGCAACTGGTGGTATTTCGAGAAGTGACACCCGGACCAAAGCTGTTTAGAAACTCGGTTCGTGCGTCGCTCAAAGTTTGCAGCAATGACCCCGACGATGGTGGCGGATCGAAGACTTCCCCGGACGCGTTTGAAGACGACGGCGTCGCGTGATTCAAGCCCGCATCGATTCCTGCAGTTTGCATCGTTGTGAGGTCTCGCGGTGTGAGTACATCCACGCTGCCGGCAAACTGTGGCTGCAGCGGGCCGGATGCAGCCACCGTTAGAGTGCGTCGCGTTTCGCAATCGACCGGAAATGGCGGTGTCAGGCTTAGTTGAGTCGACAACAGCGATCCTTCCGATCGTTCCCCCATCCAGCGTGCATTGACGATTGTGACCGGAGTTGTCAATTCGACGACCATCTGTTCGCGAGCCGCGTTTTCCCAACGAGTTGGTTCGGAGGAGTCAATCTCCGTGACAACCGTGCCCATGGGAATTCGCAGCGAACACTTTGATGGTGTTACGGCGGCAAAGATGATGAATGATGTCTCTCCGACCGCCGATTGATTCGGGTTGATCCATACGACAGTGTCCGAGAGTGCAAATAAGGCACGACTGGTTTCGGCTGTTGGTCGGTCTGGAGCCGGTCGGACGGGTATGATCAGTTGTTTATTCACAAGACTCGACAAAACGGGGAGATTCAAAGAACGAGCCTTCATCGCAGTCAGGTCTTTTCCTGCAGCCAGGGCCGAGTCGGTCAGCCATTGAGGAAGCGTCGTGGCTCCAGAGGTTTCTTCCGCCGAACCGGGGGCGGCATCCAGAGGGACGAGCAGCAACTGGTCCCAGCGAATGCCTTCAAAGATTTCAGGCCAGGAGAACGAAGCGGACTGAGCACGTTTCTGGTCTTCGTTGACCGACATGGTCCAGATGACTCTGAACTCTGACTGGTTGAACAACGACTTTGCAACATCCTGACTGGCCACAAACTCGTTAGCTTCACGAATCAGCGACAGTTGCCGGCCTTCGGCAAGCACGATCGGTTCGGTCAGAAACTCGGCACTGTCCGCAAAACTCAAGTGAAGTGGACCGGGCCGACCCGACCACTGAGCGACCTGCATGACGAACGTCACCTGATCGGTTGAACGTATCGCTGCAATCGCGCCGACTGGTTCGACAGGACGAATACGCTGCAGCACAACGGGATCAGACTCATTCTGAATCTGCATCCGGACGGGGACGCCGGGAATCAGCACATCGCCGGTTTTTACCGGACTTGACGCCACGGCGCCGCCAAGCTTGACGAACGTCAGTCCAAGTCCATCCTGATCGACAATGGACATAGTGGGTTCCGAGATTTTTGCATTCTGCAGAAACGGGCATCTCAGTGTCAGCAGCGAATCGTCGGGCCGAATCATCTGGCGACCGGTAATGGAAATTCCATGTTGTCCGGTCGTGCCTTCCTTCAACTGGATTACAAGTTCATCGCCGCGTCGATGCCAGGACGCCAGTCGATTGGCTTCGCCAGCAACAACCTGCACGTCTGTGACGACAATGTCAGAGCTGACGTTCATGCGATGGCGAAACACGGGCAGCTCGACGGAAGTTTCTACATCGACTCGGCACTTCCAGTCAATCTGGTCGTTGAACACGCAGACTTCCTGTGACGATCGAACCTCGTTGAAGCTGTTGCGTGGTGTCAGACGAACAATGCACTGCTGATTTCCGCCGGGAACTCGGAAAATACTGTCAGTTCGACGCAGCCACTGTCCCCAGTCGGATTGGAGATCGTGAAATGGGACGGTGGTCACTTTGTCTCCCTGAAGTGGAAGAACAGAGAAGACCGGATTCGCCCGAACCGCCACAAGGAGCGCGGGGGCGGCCACGCAATCGGAGAACCGTTGCAGTTCGACGATTGGTAACTGCTGTTCCAGAATTGTTATAGGCTTAATGCATTTGAGCCGCAGCGTCAGGACGAAATCGTTCTGAACACCACGCGGCAGTTGCACGATTGCGTTCTGTTCTGTGACGGACCAAAGCAGGTCCGTCACGACGTCTGCCGTTGCGGTTGCAGATACGGAAACCAACTCGTAGTTCTGCGGAATCCTGTATCGCACTTCCGGAGCCAGTTGATTCCAACCGGCAAATCGACAGACGCCTGTCACAAACTGCTGCTCGGAGAGCGTCTCATTGATGATCAGCATGTTGACGGTGGCTAACTGCGGGTTGCCCTTTTCCATTCCGGTTTGAAAGAAGCTCACGTCAATTCCGTCAGACATCGCAAGACTGTTGAGTGGAATGATGCCGTCGGACGGATTCCAACGGACAACTCCTGCAGCTGTCTGAGCTCGCGCACTGGAAAAGAGTCCGGCGGGAGCGTTTACTTCCAACGTGGCCATCGGGCATGGCAATCCCGGCAGACGAAACTGCACGCCGGACGCTTGATGCGATGTCACGGGGCGAAGGCGACATTCGATTCGGTGCATGGTGAACGCTGCCAGAGGACCGGCATCGACGGAAGTCGAATCGTCGGCATTGGACGCCCGGTTCACGTGAGGTCCTTCAAGAGTTTTCGAAGGCAGCAACGTCGATCCCGGGATCGGCACCAGAATGGAATCCAGCTCATCGGGCTGCGGCAAAACTTTTTGACCATCGACCAGGCATTCCACAAGGCGTGAGCCCTGAAGCGGAATCCTCAATGATGTATTCTCAGAACGGCTAACGGCCGCAACGCCAAGTGTCAGCAATAGCTCGATGGAATCCTCGGATTCCGCTATGATCCTGGAATGTAGCGAAGTCACGACGGCCGGAGGATCAAGTGTCTTTCGAAAAGAGTTGCTTTTCTTCCACGCATCGACGAGGCGACGGCGAACATAAACAACGTCGCTGCCGGGAATCGGAGCGTTCGGAACAAGGACGTCCGCATTGTTTTCCGAACGTGCTGAAGTCGGCTCACCTTGCGTCGCAACAGCAGCGGTCACGGATTGAACGGTTTTGGGCTGCTGAGCTGCAAGGCCGGACGGTGCGTTCAGAAAGAATAGAAGGCCCACTGTTCCTGCGGAAAATCGAAGAATGGAGCGACGTTTAAACTGCTTCAGCCAGTGCCAGCGAGAAATCATCACGAGTAGCAAACCGACACTTAGTCCCCAAAAGGCACCTCTCAGCGTGGCACTGATGACAATTGTCGGTGCAAAAAAGCTGATGCCGAGCAAGCCAAAGCTCACCATTGCGACGGGAATTCGATGCTTGCTTACCAAATGTCGCAAGCCAATGCAGGTGGCCACAAACACCAGAAACGTGCCCGCCGCAATCGCCATCCTGCGCCGCAGTTGAGTGACTTCAATCACGAT
Organism: Planctomycetota bacterium; assembly: GCA_031377305.1. Taxonomy (GTDB): domain Bacteria; phylum Planctomycetota; class Planctomycetia; order Planctomycetales; family Planctomycetaceae; genus SXXK01. The sequence continues at coordinate 9,183 of JANMEV010000382.1, forward strand.
CGGAACGGCCGATGCTACGGCATCGATCAGAGTTCGCGGCTGCCAGTTCTGAACGGACGCGAGTTGCCAGCGAGTCACGAATCTACGGACTTCCACAGGAACTGACTTCGACTGCAGCACACCTGAGTACGTAGTTCCGTCAGCCGTTTCGTGATTTACAAGCAGTCGATCGAGGATGTGAAAGATGTCAGTTGGTTCTGAAGCCGAAAACAGAGTCGACGGGGCTCGCAGTTCCAGCATCGGGTCAATCAGCAAATGATGTGTGCACTGAGGTACTGCGAGTTCACGCAGGAACAATCTTGGGAGTCTGCGTTCTCCCGTCACCTTGTCCGGCTGATCGGCCGGTTCGCTCCAGGTCAGCACAATCTGACAGTCGGCTGATGACGACGGCAGCGGAATCAGAAACCCGTCTTCTGCCTGCTGCAACTGGACTCGATGCCCGTTGACCAAAACAAGCGGGCGAATGTTCTCCGGAAGGGACAACGGTAGAGCATCTCGACCGGCGCTGCGGCTGACGTTGGCGACAGCAAGCACCTCGCGTTGCAGACCGCCATCGTGTTCCCCGATCAGGTGCAGCATCTGGATATCGATCGTTTGCCCCGATTGGATGCGAGGGTTCTGCTCGTCACGAACATGAATTGCCGTCAACCCATTCGGAAGCTGCCACGATGTCGACGGGCTAGCGGGATCGAACGGAACTGCGACGCCCGCTGTCGGACTCTCCGGTATCAAGTCGCCAATGACGGACAAGAGGCCTTCGTCGGATGAAAAGAGCTGCAGCGTTCCTCGAACAGGCAGATCGGTATCGACGACGGGAATCGCCGCGATAAATTCAGGTGACACGGCACGACGCGATTCGCATCTCAGCGCACCGGGCACTCCGTTTCGCCGAGTCGCTACTGGGACCGTCCATTTTCGCCACTCGGATTTTGAGTCTGCGACTTCTTCTCGCTTTGGACTGATAGGATCGCCATCCAGAGTCCATCGCAGGTCGGCGCCAGCGTCTGAATGGACATAGATTGACAATGGCTGTTCTGTAGCCAGGAACGTCGGCAGCACGATTCGAGACGTCTCCACAATCAACCCGTCCGCGATTCGCACGACGTGTTCCAGACGCACGGTATCCGTTTCAATCTCGGCACCGATTGGCCCCGCAGGAGGCGTCGCGGATTCCGTTGTTCCTGATTCAAACGCTCGCATGGTCGGCTTGAGACGCCATTCGGGAAACCACGGCATCTGCCTTCGAATCTCGTCCATCGAAAGTGCCTTACGGCCGGTACTCCAGCGTTTCTGAAGATCCGACGTCAGTGAGAACGCCGGAGGAAACATTACGAGTGACTGCGTGCGTTCCGTCTGCGGACCGGGTTGAAGTGGAAGACTTAGCGACGCCGGATCTGCGGCATCCGCTTGCTGGAGCTGGATCTCAAAGACCCGCGACGCACCGTATTCAAGCGACTCCGGAAGATGAATTGTCAGCGGAATGGTTGTCGCGTCCGGTTTGGGATCCGGGAACTCAAAGAAGAGCGATCGCGAATTGGATGCATATCGCGCGGCAATGACTTGCCAGCCAGCGGTCACGGGCCAGTTGAGTTCAACGACCGCTGAACCTTCACATCGCACGTTCACCATGCATCGAACCGTCGCCAGTCGACCGGCCGGTTCCACGAGCGTGATAACCGCATCGCTGATTCGCGATTGATTTGTGGATGTCCTCACTGTGGCGGCCGCGTCAGGAAGAAACTGAGTGAGCTGGTATTCGCGAGACTGATCTGGCCCTGTCACGACATCGCGTTCCTGAATGCCAACCAGAATCCATTCGTCCAAATCGATGGCAGCAGGGAGCTGAACGTTAATCTGGCTGATCGGCATCAGAATGGGACCTCGCTGAAGTCCGTCTTCGCTTTGCCATTGCAAGGGAGCCAGCATCGGAAGACTCCACGAGTCGGCCTGCGGAAGTACCGAGACTGCAGTGACAGTCAGCGTTGTTGCTGCCGACGATTCCGGCATCGCCATTCGCAGGATCTGAACTCCATTCTCCTCCTGAAACGACCATTCCACCGGGCGTTTGTCGTCAAGTACGATGTTCGAGATGCGTACTCCTTTTGCGATGCGAGCGGTTAGCACAGCTTTCAGGCCGGATTCCGCTGCCAACCCGATGACCCAACGGGAAGTGAGTACATCCGCGCTGACAGAGTGATTTGCACTGAAGCTGGTCAGCGGCAGAGGGGCCTGAGATTTAAGGACCGGCCGACTGCGACAGGTGAAGATCAGTCGCGACGCATCGCCCGGGATCACCGTCCATTTCACAGCTTCGCCAGCTCCCATTGGCAGAGGGCCCAGCACAAGACTTCCAGCGCTGGTAATCTGGATCTGGGGTGCTGTGAGGAGATTAATTCTTGATGTCGTAGCCGCCGGCAATTCGAGCCGAAACGTCACTGTATCGCCCGCGACCAGCCCATCCGCCGTCCACTTTCCCGTGAGTTGGCCTGGCAAGCCCTGTTTCAGCAGGAACAGTCGCTGGGACGCATCGGAACCCAGTTGAATCGGCCCGGATCGATCAGAGATCGTGAGTTGCTGCAAACTTGTGGATCCGATAAGGAGCGGCCCTGAGTTTGCTGTTTGGGCATCTGCTGCTTCGAAATCCGGATAAAGAATCAGTTGCAATGTGCCTGATTCCAAACGAGTTCCATTTAATGTAGCCGTGTACTGAGCCTCCTGAATTTGCGGTCGTCGGAAAATCTGTTCGGGACCCGATGCCTCGTTTGTTGTGCGAAGGACATCCTTCAAGAGATGATCGGGGATCGGAACATATTCGCCGCTGGCGACTCGATCCCGCAGTTCGTCGATGGGCACGATCGTTGAAGAAGCCTGTGCCGATTCATCGCGCGGTTCCGCAGGCGAAGCTGACCTGTCGGTCGAGCTTTGCATCAGTGCCATCAACAGCGTGAGGATGAGTTTCATGACACCGCTACTGGGCCGAACCCACAGAAAATTCGGCTGGCGAAACCGCGGATGCAGCAGCCCCATCTTTTCGTTCAGCCACAGAATTTGACAGAAGTCCCGAGAACCCAAACACCGTTGGCAATTCATTCCTCTGGGGCGTACTGGCAAACGGTGTTCGACGATCAGACATCATTCTCTGGAACGCGATGGAGGCAATTCCGAAAACAACTCCTGTCACGGCGTAAGGCGCCAGCATAAGCGTCCATTCAGAAAGCAGCAGCCACGAAACCAGACCCACACACGTCAGGAACAGAAGCGGAACGGCAAGTGACACCTGACGAAAGAAGGACATGACAACAAAGAACAAAACGCAAATCACCGCGCTCACAAGCAATAACGCGACTCCTGGAACGAGATAAAGTTGCAGTGTTCCAGAGTCGGACGAACCAAAGAACACATCCTGCCGCCCAGGGAGACTCATCCAGTCATGAACACGTTCGGTGACGATTGTTTGAAGATCGCTTGAATACGGCGAAAGTACCGCCTGCACCTGACGATCAGTCAGAGTTCGCAGGGAATTGCCGCCCGGAAACGCAGTGATGCCTCGACGTGTGAGTGACACAAACGATGAAGATGCGCTGGTCGCCTGATACTCGTCCTGCGACCCAGTCGACCAGACCACTGGAACGGCAAAGGATTCGCCCGCCACCATCGCGCGACGGAAGTGGGTCTTCAACAACAGCGATTGTTTAGGCGGCAGGCGTTCTCGAACACGGAACTCGACAATCAACGGCGCCTGAGGGGTCGACTGCAATGATTTTGCCGCGATTCGCCACCTGACGACCCGGCGATCGGTGATCTGCTGAGTCTGCATGAAGTCCCTGAAACCTTCGCCGGACGTGAGCGACTGGCTGCCTACCAGAATTGTTTCGACGTCCAGATCTTCCGGTGTTTCCACTGTCACAAACTCAGGAGCCGATTCGTACACGGCCAGTGTTGACGTGATAACCTGCCCACCGAGCAATTGTGTTCGCACCAGAATCAGGTCAGGACTGGAAGACGATGTTTCGACATGACGGCCATGCCACTTTATCGGAACCGTCGCAACCGGCTGAGAGGTCTCCCATGCGGATTCAAACTTCTCCGAGTACACGGGACGCCATGCAGCATCGCTGCTGACGCGCAGTCCGCTCAGAGTACTCGTGCCAGCCTTGACGCCTCGTACTTCGGTCCCCTGAGGCAGGATCACCGGCAGTTGGTAAACATGATCCAGTGATTGAGCGGTTTCCATGGGAGTGGTCCACAGATAGCTGATCTCCACACTCAAGCTGCCGCGTCGGGCTTCAGGAAGTCGAAAGCTCCAATTGGACGATTCGATCGTGGCACGCAGTTGTTCTGCCTGACCCGAAATTCGAACAATAGGACGCAGTTGATCGGGGACCTGAAGTGACAATCCTGTCAGATCTCGGTGTTCGATATCAAAGAGAATCGTCTCGTGAACTTCCAGGCCGTTTTCCCGAGGGAACATTCCCAGCGTAATCTCAGCTCGAACTGACGGTGCCTGCGGTTTTAGTTCAAGGCGAATAGGAATCGTGGGGTCGTCGTGCAGCCAGCTTTCTGACTGGAAGCCACGTTCGGCGAGGTCTGGTTTCACAGCCGTTGCCAGCGGAATCCTTGGCAATCGCTCGCCGGTTCCCATGCTGATGGGCTGAATCGTGAATTCATCCGATTCAATCGTCGTGATTACAAAAGGCTGCCCGCGTCGCGACCGGACTTCTGGACAGTGCAACTGAATTTCGCCTGATCGAACCGCGGCGAGCGGGGCGAACGCACGAAACGTCACATCGAACTCACCCGATTGCCGCTCAGGAAATGTCACATTTAGAACATCCACTTCACTGTCCGACTGTTGCAGAGAAAGCGGCACGTTTGTTTTTTCATTGATCAGTCGCAGACTTCCCGGAATGATCTGCCAGTTGTTGCTGGCGTATCCTGGAAACTCGATTGCCAGATCCAGCAATGACCCCTTGAGCACGTTGACCGGATATAGAACTGTGGCGATCACATTCTGAGCCTCGGGCTGCAGCGTGAGTTCCGGTGACACGGCAAACTGAGCTTCTGTCTCTTCGACGTGAAGCACAATTTGAGATTCGGGTGATCGCATGCGGAACGCGGTCGTTGCCACGCTGAGATCTGTTTCCGTCGTCACTCGCCTTCGCTGAGCCCCCTTGACGTCCTTTTGCTGAACCAGCAATCCTGTTGGGAAGAGGATGTCGAGATCTCCAAGCTGTACGTTCGCGTCCTGTATCGAAGGGATGGAGATCCTAATGTCCTGCGGAAACTGACGATTGGTCAATTCCAGATCGCAGGTCAGGGTCAATGACCCTTCCAGCGGAGACGTCAATCGTATGACAGCAGTTACGGGACCAGTCGTCGATGTGATCTCAAAGTTCTTCAGTACGGAATCGCCCCGAGTGTTGCGCGCATCGACTTCCTGAAGCTGAAATCCTTCCGGGAATGTCACAACCACTTCGCTAACCGGACTACCAGTTATAGTCAGAACCTGCCGCCCAAGAAGATTGACGGGGATCGTGGTAAGGTCCAGCTTCATGAGGTTCTGAACCTGAATCGCCGGCTTCTGCGCAACCTGAGCGACAATCTCGGACCATGTTAGCCCGAACGTTGAACCAAGTCCCCAAAACTCAGCGCTGCGAACTCCCTGATCATTCTGCTGGTCGCGTGTCAGCACATGAACTGAACCGGCGGGAAGTTTCTGCAATGCCACCGGAGCCGTAAACGCCATCACGCCCCGCGATGCCGTGGCTGTCGGAAGATTCAGCGTTATTTGTGAAACACCGGGCGATAGTGTTCGAGTCTTCCCGATGAATTCCATTCGGACGGTGTGCAGACCCTTGCCTTTCAGATGCCACTCCCGGCCGTTTTGTTCGCTGGACGTCAGCACGGCCTGCCCGTCTTTGGCTTCGGACGTGTTGGAGACCTTCGTCAGGTAAACGTCGCCCGGAGTAAACGGCACTGTGACCCATTCCGATTCGGGGCGAATCTGGATTTGGAGTTCGATCGCGAGTGTCAGTACGTCGCGATCAACCGAGCCGGTCACTTCCAGATGATCGATCGTGTATCGCGGAACACTGCGTTGCTCCTGAGCCCGCTGCAGCAATTCGTTGATGACACCCGGCCCAAGTAAATCGCCAAGAGGTATCAAGTCGCCTGTGTTCGTTCGCAGTAAAACGGCCGATTCGCCGGACGATGCTGACGGATTCAACCTTGAGACGTCAATGTTGGAGTTGATCAACGGGCTCGGGCCCACAGTCTGGCCGAAAGCCGTTGATGCGGAGGAACCGAAGAGCAGAAGTAGAATCAGCAGGCGAACTGTTGGTTTCATCAACCTGCTTCCCTAATCGAGGCTCGAAAGAGCGATTACCGCTAAACTGGTGACTCATTGATTACGCGAGGCTACCTCAGCATCCTCCATCAGTATACATAGTTTAGGCGGGATTTGGCTCCTGGAGAAGGTGTTGCATGAAATCAACGGAGTGCGATCAGGAGTTCCTGTTGAAGAGTCGCAGTACTGGCAGCCAATAGGCTTGGAACGAATATGTCGAATGCATCACCTGCAAGGTTTGTCATGGATCCACCGGCTTCGGTTACCAGCAGAGCACCCGCCGCCACATCCCACGGATACAAACTGCTGGACCAGAAAGCATCGATTCGTCCGCAGGCGACGTAAGCAAGATTCAAAGCGGCTGAGCCAGTGCGCTGCACCGTTTGCAACTGAGTCAACGCGAGAAGAAAGCGTTTCACTGCGGGATTTTCAGGGTCGGTGGCGACCGGAAGACTTGCCACGGCCATGGCAGATTTGGGATCCGTTTCGCCGCTGGTCGCGATTGCGGTTCCGTTACGAGTTGCACCGAAACCTCGGGCGGCCGCAAAGGTTTCATCGCGAGTCGGATCGTAGATGACTCCCACTTCGATACGCCCGTGGACGCACAATGCGATGGAAACGCAGTAGTACGGGAAGCCATGAACATAGTTCGAGGTGCCGTCCAGCGGATCGATGATCCAGAAGGCTTCGGTCCCCGGCGTTCGATCATTAAGGCTTTCTTCGCCAAGGAACCCGTGAGTCGGAAACCGTTTTTTCAGACTATGCACAATCGCCGCTTGTGACGCTTCATCAGCTTCGGTCACCAGATTCGCGCGACTTTTTTCGCGGACGGAAAAACGGCCGATCCAGTCCTGAAGCACGCGACCTCCCACATGAGCCGCGTCGATCGCAGCAAGAAGCCACTGCTGTTGTTCATTTGTGTCAAACGTGAGCTGAGCCATGAGTTAGGATTATGCCAGTTGTAAGGATTTTTTCGAAGTGTGAAAGTTTGACGACTGTTCCTGTTGGGCCGAAAGAATCAATCGTCGTGACTGGGTTCTCTGTGTCAACGGTTCCGCGGAAGGTTTGACGAGAAAAGACATCAGTTGACCCGGTTCTTCGAACAACAATTGGCATGTTGGGAAATGCCAACGTTGTTTTGCGGTGGGCTGAAGAGAGAGCGTTGCAAGCAGAAGCGCCGATCGGTGGTGCGGCTGCAGCATCAGAAGTGTGTTGGAATCAGACACGCCTGCCCAGCCGTTATGTTGTTTGTGCTACACCCTGATTTTGTCCGAGACCCTGTATCATGCCTGAAATGACTGCATCGCGGATCGTGTTTCTGATAGCCGTCCTCGTGTTTACGGCCTTTGCGGCGTTTCTGGATATTCGAACGCGCAAGATTCCGAACAAGTTGACGGTCCCGATGTGTCTTGCTGGGCTTGTGTACCAGATCGCCTTCTTTCAATGGAGCGGCCTCGGGACCGCTCTGGCTGGTTTTGGAACGGGATTCAGTATTCTCTTTCTGTTGTGGATGATCGGAACGGCCGGCGGCGGCGACGTGAAACTCATGGGCGCGCTGGGACCATGGTTTGGTGCGGCACTGACTCTGAAGGTGTTGTTCTGCAGTCTGATCTTTGTAACCGTTGGCACGTTTGGAGTTGTCGTCCTTGCTTTGCTTTCCAACGGGCTTCGCAAGACGAAGTCACAGTATCTGAGGAAGGACACGGCTGCGGAAACATCTGACCAGCGACAGAAGCGACGAGTCATGGCGTTTGCCGCTCCTGTTGCATTGGCGACATGGTGCTTGCTGGCGATCCAGGTCTTCGGGACAAAAACGATCTGAGAATCTTCGGCAATTTTTTCATGTTGCAGTCACCATTCGGCCGAAACGACTGAAGAGAATCGTCTCATTTGCGAGCGGTTCGCATTAGGCTTTGGCTGAAGTGAGTTCGGAAAATGAAAGCTCATCCATCGGGAACAATTGGACGCCGAGGCGTCATCTTATCGATGGAGTTGGTGCTGGTTCTTCCGATCTTCCTGATGCTGATTTTTTCCATTGTTGAATTCTCGATGCTGATGTCGGCTCGCACGCGAGTCGTCAACGCTGCCAACAGCGGCGCTCGAATGATGAGCATGTGCGGAGGCAGCAGCGTCGAAGTTGAGGCGGAAGTGCACGAGAGAGTGACAACGCTCCTTGGCAGTGCGCTGGCCAGAAACTGTCACATCTTGGTTCAGCCTGCGAAACATGCCGGTGAGATCGGACACGTGACTGTGAATGTCCCCATGAAGAACGCCAGCCCGGACTTGCTTTGGCTTGTAGGTTTCAGCCTTAAAGATCGCTCTATTGATACGGACGCAACCATGGTGATGGAACGGTCTGCGTCAAGGGACAGCGTACAGCGGTTTTGAGTGCTCTGATTGTTTTCTTCAATCTCCTCCTGAGAATCGTTGTAAGTAAAGAAGGCCGGCTGACACAATGAGTGACAGTTGCGGTTTCTGCAAAAGTTAAATCAGAAGTTACTGCGCAGGGATGGTGCAGAGAACTAACACTGGCAGTGATTTCGTCGTCTGCCAGGATTGGAAACTAATTGACAATTCCCCTGCGTTGACCTGATTGTCTGGAGACTCGTCGTGAAGCTCACCCCGTGGATGCTGACTGTGGCCGCCTTTGGGATCATTGCCCTGCTGGCAGTTGGATTTCTGTTCAAGAAGTTATTGGCGTCGCCAGTGATCGAAGCGAAAGCTCCCGAGGCCAAGATTCTTCCGATGGCGATTACTGAGATCGAACCCGGCACCGTGATCACCCGAGCTCACGTCGGGAACGGTCGAGCTAAGCTGGGTGAGACGCTTCCGGAAGATACCTTCCTGTCACTGGACGGCGTTATTGGTCGAATTGCAAAAGAAAAAATTACCGCTGCCGTTCCGTTGCAGGGCTCCATGTTCTACGCACCCGGCGATCATCCCAACCTTGACGTTGCTGTTGGCAAACGAGCTGTCCAGGTCCGCGTCAGCGAAACAACAGCCGTGTTGAATCAAAAGCTTAAGCCCAATCAGTATGTCGACGTGCAATTGACTGTCGATGGAATTTCTGCGGGCGGCGGTGACCGACTTCAGTCGACCGGCGGCAGCGTTCGGAATGCGGCTGGTTACGGCAACGCGATGACCGCGACCCTGTTCAAGGGTGTCAAGCTTCTTTCAATGAGCCGAGGCTACACAGCGACTGCGTTGCAGGGGTCAGAAGCTCACAACGTGACTTTGGAGTTGGATGAAGAGCAAGCTCGAATCATTCTGCTGGCTCAGAAGAAGGGTGAGATCGACCTCACCTACAACCAGGACGGCCCCGGAAACGGTGGTATCAATATTCTTGCGTCCGAAAAGGACCGGATCACGATGCAGGAAATCCTCGGGATCAAGCCTGAGACCGAAAAGGAAAAGCCTTTCAAGACTGAGCACTATCGAGGTGCTGGTCACTCTTCAAGTTACTTTGAAAACGGTGAGCGAGTTGGTGGTACGGGTGGTGACAATGGTGGCGGTCGTCTGCAGAGCACCGGTGGCTCAGTGGGTGGCTGGTCAACGGACACAACTCCGGTCGATCGTCAGGGAAACGTCGCTCAGCAGCAGCCGGTTGGTTCAGCAGTTGAGTAACAAATACATACTGTTTTGTGCCACCACATGATTCAGTGGCGGTGCTGATGAAACAAACTCGACCGCGGTCGCTGGCTTCTGTCAGTTTCCGCGGTCGTTTTTACAGGATGGCTGCAAAGCTATTGTCTCTTGATGACGCCCAAAGTGATCCCTTGTGAGGGGCGGCAACTTTGGCGATGCAGGTCTTTCAGGGTTTTCTTGGAGCGTACCGCTATGAAACTGTCTGCACTGCAGCGTGGATCGTCACGAGTCGATGGCAGCGGCAATCGTCGCGGAGTGCTCACGGCCTGGACGATTTGGATTATGCTGGCTTCGGGAGTCGTCGTCGGGTGTCTGTTCAACATCATCTGGATGTCAGCCGTTCGAAACGATGCTCGCAACTGTTCGGCTTCTGCAGCGCTGGCGGCGGGTCAGAGTTATCTGTCAGACGACATTCTGCGATCATGGCAGCAAACGTTCGAATACGATGGCCGAGTGGCTCGATGTCAAAACGCCGCGATTTCGATTGTGGAATTCTATCGCAAACAGAACTCACTGCCTCCGATCACCGCGGAGCATGTGCAGATACAATGGCCCGAAACAGAAGTGGCCGTGAAGGATCCGTCCAATCTGGTTCCGACAAAAATCAGCGTTGGCTTCGACCACGACGACAAGTCATCTCAGATTCCTCTGTTCTTCAGCGGTCTGACCGGAGTTAGCAACGCAAAACTCGGCGTCTGTTCGACCGTGATTCTCGAACATGCTCCAGCGGCATTTCAACCGGGCCCCGGAAACACCGTTCCGATGCTGCCGTTTGCAATCACGGATCAGGCTTCTGTCAATCCGGGTTCGCTAAAGCCGGTTAGTTCAGGACATTGGACTTCAAACATTGAAAGCGGTAAGGGGCGGGACTGCTTTAGCTGGAACAACGAGACTCGCCTGTTCGAAAACGGCCCTGATGGTTTGCCGGAAGTAACGGTGACAATTTACTCGGGTGCCACGACTATCGCGGACGACGCGTTTGTTCCGCTCAGCTTTTGTGCAGCCAACGCCGGTCAGGCCAGCGGTCGCATTCCAGAATGGATTGACCGGGGACTTAGCGAAGCAGACGTCAAAAGCCTTGGAATGGAACGGGTCTCCTTTCCGAGCTCACTGCCGACCGCTCTGCTGGCTCTGCCGCAGCAGAGTACAACTGTCGCTGCTTTGCAGAAGAAGATTGGTGAGCCGTGCATCATTTGCCTCTGCACCGCGAATCGGGCTGATGCGTCGACATCCTTCACAGTTGGGACTGTGTCGTTGAAGCGACCCGTGGCAGCACGACTCGTTCAGGTCACCACAACTGTCAAGGGGAACGTCAAGGTCACGCTTCAGCCCTGTGTGCTTGTCACTTCGACCGCGATTACTGCAAATGACACTCCGATCGCATCGAACCGCTACGTCTACAGCGTTCGGCTATGTAACTGAGCGCAGCGTGGTCATCGCTGTGGTGCAAATGAACTGTCGGGCAGGTTCCTGAAAAACGGGAAAGTCCGTGCCTGTGTTCGAAGTCCCTCAAGCACCGCAACAACTCGCCGCCCTATACAACTTCGGAAAGCAATTTCCGCAGCTCTGTTCCGGATTGAACGAATTTTTGATCGCGGACAGTCTTTCTTTGGGCAGAATGCAGGTCTATTCTCTTGTCTCATTACACCGGTTGAATTTGCCGCTCTATCGAGTTTGGCGGAACATTCTGCCTGTAGCGGCATGTCGAGACATTCTGGAGTCTGCTGCTGGACCCATTCGATAACCAATTCCGGGCCGTTGTGTCCCGTGCGCTGCGTTAGCAGATTTTGAACATGATATCGTTTTGAACACAGAACTGAGGGCACTCCATGGTCGCTCCTGCAGAATCAATGGACAACAATGTTCGCGACTTTCAACGTCTGAAAACTTCGCTGCATCGTCAGATTGTCGACGTCATCGACTTCAGCAAAGCGGAGACGATGACGGAGTCGGAGCTGCGTACTCAGCTGCGTTCTCTCGCTGAGTACCTTTGCACTCGCCAGGCTGTGAAGGTGGATCACCAGCAGCGGGAAACCATGGTCAGCGAAATCATGGACGAGATCTATGGCTTCGGTCCGATCGAATCCCTGATGGTTGATCCGCAGGTGACTGACATTCTGGTCAACGGTCCGGATCGAGTGCTCGTCGAACGCAACGGGGTGTTGGAATCAACCAACATTCGTTTTGCTGATTCCAACCATCTCATGCAGTTTATTCATCGACTGGTCGGTCGAGCTGGCCGTCGTATTGATGAATCAAGTCCAATCGTGGACGCTCGTCTGCCGGATGGTTCTCGATTCAACGCTGTGATTCCGCCACTCGCACTTTGCGGACCAACGGTTTCTATTCGCCGATTCGGTAATCGCCGACTACAGATTGAAGACATGATCAAGTTCGGTTCACTTGCTCCGGCAATGGCCGACTTTTTGATTCTTGCCGTGCGCGGTCGAATGAACATAATCGTCAGCGGAGGTACGGGTGCTGGCAAGACAACGCTGTTGAACTGCGTCAGCCGCTTCATTCCGGATACTCAGCGAGTTGTCACGATTGAAGAAACGGCCGAACTGAGCCTTCAACAGCGGGATGTGATTCCCTTGGAAACTCGCCTTCCGAACATGGAAGGCAAAGGCGCGATCACTCAGCGAGACCTGCTGCGAAATGCGCTGCGAATGCGTCCTGACCGAATCATCGTCGGCGAATCCCGCGGTGCGGAAGTGCTCGACATGCTTCAGGCGATGAACACCGGTCATGATGGTTCCATGAGCACGGTTCACGCAAACGATACTCGTGAAACACTTGACCGACTTGAATTGATGATCGCTTTGTCAGGTGCAGACCTGCCATCTCGAATCGCTCGTCAGTATATCGCGAACGCGGTGGATATTGTGATCCACGTGACACGTCTCCATACCGGTCAACGACGTATTACTCGAATCTCCGAGGTCTCCGGACTGAAGGACGGCGAGTATCGAATGGACGACATCTTTGTCTACCGCATTGCCGGAGAAGACAAGGACGGACAGCCACAGGGAAGCTTCTTCGCGACCGGTTACGTTCCTGCCGCACTGCGCCGCCTGGCGATGACAGGTGCGAACGTGGAACAGTATCGACCATTGTTCGAAGCTCGTGAACTGAAAATGGAATAGATGCCTGCGTTGTCACCGCTCGTGAGACTGATGTCTTGAGGGTGACAGCCGATCCCATGGTTGATTTGAAATTGCTCATTGGTTATTCCCATCGCTGGACTCCAATATGATTGCTCCGAACCCAACATTGTCGTCTCTTGAGCGAAGACCTGAATTCGCCGGATTGCTGCGAGAAGACACTCAGTTTGCTCGCGGTGAATCCGACGGCATCGGCGAATCCATCAATGGCTGGTTCGACACGTTGATGGTCCAGTCAGGGATTCGCACATCTCCGGGCATCTGGCTGGCCCTGTCGCTTGTGACTGCTTTGGCAATCGGTGGATTTGCGTTTGTGGCCACGGAGCGTCCGTTCGTCACCGCGCTCTTTGCTTTTTGCGGACTTCTGCTTCCCATTGGCCTCGCGAGTATCGCAAGAGCCCGTCGACAGAAGTTGATAATGGAACAACTCCCGGGTATGGCGGACGAACTCGCTCGTTGTGCTCGATCGGGACGCAATCTGGAGCATTCGTTTGCTCTGGTCGCCGCGGATACGCCGTCACCTCTTGGCGATGAACTTCGCACAAGTGCTCGACGCATGGAAATGGGACTCGACATCGGTAGTTCCGTTCGAGACCTCTCGACTCGAACCGGCGTTTCGACCCTGACGATGTTCTCCTCGGCCCTTGCCGTTCACCAGGACACCGGTGGTGATTTGATTTCCGTCCTCGAGCGACTGGCCACAGCCGTCCGAGACCGCCTGCATTTCATTTCGCGCCAGCGAGCGGCCACGATCGCCAGTCGAATGGGTGCAACTATGATGGTGATTGTTCCGATCCTTGTGATGAGCTTTTATCTGTTTCGTGACCCCGACTATCTGAACAATCTTCTGAGTTCATTCTGGGGTCGACTGTCGCTTTGGACGGCCGTTGCGTTTCAGATAATCGGATGTCTCATGGTCTTTCGAATTCTTAGCCGCAGTGCTCGGTTCTAAATTTACTCGACAAATGTCCTGCATCGACTTTTTGTTCATCGATTGTTGTTTGAGTTGCCGCTGAGTCTGAGGAGCATCGTTCATGTATTTTGTCTGGATTCTTGCTGCTGGCGGTGTGCTCGCTGTGGTCTTCGGGCTGCGAAAATGGCTGAATCGTGGTGAGAAGCGAAATCTTAGCCCGTTCCAGCAGCCTCGCCCGATGGTCGATCTAAGTTCGACACAGGACTCCGACGCCAGGTCTCGAGCAGAAGCTGGCCTGCTTAAGGTCGCAAACGAAGACGTTGTTCGTTCACCTATGAACGTTCCGCCGATTCCTCGCCCCCAATTGCAGGCTGTTGGGAACCAGGCAGTTGGAGCAAATGTGGGCAGCGGCTTTTCATCATCAGCAACAATTCCGATGTCATCCGGAGCTGGCACCAACCGACTGTCCACATGGAATGACCGTCGGCTGTTTCAGGATTTTCGTGGCATATTGAACGACGGTGCGGATACGTTGCCAACGCCGGCCCCGGAAGATCTGCCAATTCGAAATGACGATTTTGTTTTTGGATCTTTGACACCATCGATCGCGCAACTGTTGCCGGAAACAGACGCTCGCCGCGAAGTTCAGAGAAAGAGCCTTGTTGGAGCTGGCTACTATGCTCGCGCTGCATGGCTGAATCTTACGGCCATTCGTTTCGTGCTTTCCTTCCTTGCTCTGGTGATCGTTGGTTTCTGGCTGATCGTGGCTCCACCGGCCGTTGAACCGTGGCTTTTGGGTCTGCTGGTCATGGCACCGCTGTTTATGTGGGCGTTGCCTCCGCTGGTCGTGGCTTTCAAAGCCGCTGAGCGAAAGATTGACGTCGAACGGGGATTGCCCGATGTTCTGGACATGATGAACATGGGAGTCAGTCAGGGTCTGACAGTTCCGCAATCGCTACGTCGAATCAGCCGCGAAATCGGAGATGCTCATCCTGCACTTGCTGAGGAACTGCGAATCGTTGATCAGCAGGCGGAAGTGGGCAACCTTCCGCAGGCACTTCGAAACTTCGGCCAGCGCATTGATTCACCGGAAGTCAGTTCGTTCACGTCGCTGCTCGTTCAGTCAGAAACGACTGGTACGAGTATCTCAAAGGCACTTTCTGAGTACAGCGACAGCATTCGAGCGTCCCTGAAAGAGCGGGCGGATGCTCGAGCCAACGCTGCTTCTTTCAAGCTGTTGTTTCCAGTCACTTTGTTCCTGATGCCATCTGTTTTTCTGTTTCTGCTTGGTCCGGCCATTGTGCAGATGTCCGACTTCTTCAACAATCAGGCTCAGCAACTGCAGAGTGATCGCGACAATGCTCTTCGAAGTCTCGATCAGCAGCCGCAGCTCAATCTGGAACAGTTCAACGTTCCTGGCGGACAGTTGTCGAACCCAGCACAGTAGTCGCACCTTCTAACCACCAAATGAGCTGTACCGCTGAACGCCGCGGTTAAAGGCGATGCGATTCAGCACCAGCAACCCGACAATCCATGAGGCCTGAATGAAGAGTTCCATGGGCAGGTGCTCAGCTGGAATCTTGCCCAGCATGATCGCAGCAGGAGTGTATGCCAGATAGCGAAACGGCAGCAGGTCGACAAACGGAATCCACTGCGACAGCAGCTCCAGCGGAATCATGTGGCCGGAAAGGAAGTAGCTCAGCATCATGTAGATGAAGATCAGCGAGCTCACTTCCAGAAACCAAAACGCGATCAGGCCGATCAGGGCTTCGATCAGAAATCCGATCGCGAACGACATCAGCAGCGAAGCGACAAACGCTGCCGTCACCGGCCACGCCGGCCAGCCGGGCAAATGTTCTCGGCAGAGCCAGAACACCAGAGCAAACGGGCCAGCCGCGATGACGTAGTAGACCAGCTTGTGCGCGACTCGGTGCCAGAACAAATGATCGAGCATATCGACCGGCTGAATCAGATACTTTCGAACCGAACCATCAGCGATCGAGTTCGCAATCCCTGTCGACAGCCCCGGCATGCTCGAAAACGCCCGGGCCATCATCACAAGCAGATAGTACGACACCATCTGCCCAAAGTTGTAGCCCTTCATCGTGCGAGCCGCATCGTTCTGAAAGATCGCGCTCCAGAGAAAGATCTGAGTCACAATCGGCAGAAACCGAACCAGCGTAGAAAACGCAAAGTCGGCTCGGTAAACAAGACGCTCTTCGATCGCTGTTCGCAGGATCAGCCACTTCAGCCTTAATCGAGCTCGCTGTTCGTCCGCGAATGACAACGTCTCGCTGTGCGATGTTAATGTCAAGCGTTTGCCCTCGCGGCATCGTCAGATGAGAACAACTCGGCGATCACATCTTCCAGCGGACGTTCGACAACGCTGATGTCGTCGACGGAATGCTGGCTGAGGATAGTCGCGAGGCATTCGGAGACACGTTGTTTTTCCACCTGAATGCGAACACGCGGCGGGCGAGTTTCCACGATGCGGCCGAATCGTTCGAGTCCCTCAGGACAGCCGTTGTCCGAAAACTGCAGCTCAATAATCTTATGGCGACTGAATCGATCAATGATCGCAGCGAGCGGCCCGTCGTGAATCACTGTGCCTTTGTTGATCACGATCGCTCGTTCGCAAAGAGCCTCCACGTCTTTCATGTAGTGACTCGTCAGAATCACCGTGATGCGTTGCTCTCGCTGGTAATGGCGGAGGAACTCCTGCACTCGCCGCTGACTGACGACGTCCAGTCCGATGGTGGGTTCGTCAAGGAACAGCACATCGGGTCGGTGGAGCAGGGCGGCGATGAGTTCCATTCGCATGCGTTCGCCCAGCGACAGTTCTCGCACAGGCTGCGACATCAGGCGTCGCACTTCCAGCAGATCGGTCAGCTCATCGATTCGCCGTTTGTAGTCGTCGGCCGGAATGCGATAAATCTCTTTGTGAAGCCGAAACGATTCCTGAGCCGGCAGGTCCCACCAGAGTTGTTCTTTCTGACCAGTCACCAGCGAGAACCGTCGGCGGTAAGCGTCTTCTCGTTTCCATGGAACATAGCCAAGGACTGTGGCCGTTCCGGATGAAGGCACGACAAGTCCCGAAAGCAGTTTCAGAGTCGTCGTTTTTACGGCTCCGTTCGGTCCCAGAAACGCGACCATTTCACCTTCTTCAATGGTGAAACTCACGTTCTTCACCGCGCTGACGATGGTGTGTTCGCGATGAAACAACCCGCGCACGGACGCCATTAGGCCTTCGCGTTTCCGAAAGACTTTGTATTCTCGACACAATTCCCGCACTTCAATCGCCGCCATGCGCGGAATGGTAGTGCAGTCCGAGGTCGGTCGCAAATGGGCCGAACTGGCCCCGCGATTTCACGAAACGCAGGAAGAAGCTGTCGAACAATGAAAGTAAGTCCATCGGCTGGATTGTCAAAATGTCGGTGCTGCTTGCTGCCTATTTAGCGTGGGGCTTCATGGCTGGCTCGTACGCTCTTCCGAGGGCGGTGCTGATGGCTTCATTGGCCGAGGACGAATCGGCGCAGGAGCGATGGTGATCTCGTCGATCTATTCTTTTGTGATCAGGAGCAGTACGCAATTACCCAATTTCTTCACCATGATCGGCTGGCACTTTTTGAGTCGAATCTGGCTGCCAATTCTTTTCATCGCTCTTGAGATTGGAGTCATCGCAGGTGGCTGAGGTTTGAAGCGGCTTGAGGATTCGCTTGAAGGGAATAAAAAGCGAAAGCGATGAAGCATCGCTCAAAAGAGAACACCCATCGCAGCGACGGATCTCGAAACCAAACCGACGGCAAGTAGTCAGCACGTCAGTTTCGAATCGATTTCCGTCACGCCATGGGTGTACTTGGGAAAAGTCAGAGACGACTTCGGAGCACGTCACCTCTTCAGGCTGCCTGACTAAGGCAGAATCACGCTGTCGATAACGTGAATCACACCGTTCGATGTTTCGATGTCGGTGGCCACGACTTTGGCACCATCCACCATCACGCCACTCTTTTCAGCTTTGATCGCAACTTCTTTGCCGTTCACGGTCTTTGCTGATTTCAATTTCACGACGTCGGCTGCCATGACTTTACCGGCAACGACGTGGTAGGTCAGGATCGCAACGAGCTTTTCCTTGTTCTCTGGCTTCAACAGGCTTTCAACTGTACCAGCGGGCAGCTTTGCGAACGCTTCGTCAGTTGGAGCAAACACTGTGAATGGGCCTTTGCCCTTCAGCGTTTCAACAAGCCCGGCGGCTTCGAGTGCAGCGGCCAGAGTCTTGAATGATCCGGCAGCGACGGCTGTATCCACAATGTCCTTGTCAGCTGGCAGGAGCACACTGTCGATGACATGGATCACTCCGTTGGAGCAAAGGATGTCGGTCTTCAAAACGTTCGCAGCATCAACGCTGACTTTTCCGTCCTTCACTGCGATGTCAACCTTCTGACCCTGAACCGTTGTGGCTCCAGTCAGCTTGACAACGTCGGCTGCCAAAACCTTGCCCGGTACGACATGGTAAGTCAGGATAGCAATCAGCTTGTCCTTGTTTTCTGGCTTCAGCAGAGACTCAACAGTTCCCTTTGGAAGCTTTGCGAATGCTTCGTCAGTAGGAGCGAAGACGGTAAACGGGCCTTTGCTTTTCAAAGTCGCACCCAGATCCGCTGCTGTGACGGCGGCAACCAGAGTCTTGAACGATCCAGCTCCGACGGCTGTGTCGACGATGTCTTTTGCTTCGACGTGCCGCACGGGTGCTGCGGTCGTTACGTGAGTTCTGGCGGTATGGACAGTCACTTTCGACTGGCATGGCTGAACTGTGCCTTTGCACTTGGAATCAGCCTGAGCTGTTACGCAAATTGCTAGGAGTCCGGTGCTTAACACTGCTACAAGTTTCTTCATTTTGTACTCGCATGATCTAAGGGGACTAAACCTGCCTCAAACGTTCACAACGTTCATTGGCGTTCGCCCTTGTCCGCAGGATGATCGTTGCTGATAACACAAAACATTCAAATATTGTGAAATACGGTCATGTCTGGTTTCGGGGAAACGTGCATGTTGAGCGGGCAACGTCCATTCCCCAATCAAAACAGGCCATCTCATTCGGCTGAGAGAGGCAACCGATTGTTCGGAGTTGGCCTCAATCCTGTCTCAAGGATTAATGCTCAATGTTTCGTCACCTTTGCAAACGCCCCAGAGTGGCATTTCGACTTGCTGCTTGCGGGTGACGAGGATGGCCGATAACCTCAAGTCAGTCTTGCCTGCCTTCTCCGAATTAAATTCCTTCCACCGGAGAGCTCTTCATGATCAACGATTCGCGAGAACCTATCTTCTGCGCGCAGCCGCAGCATGCGGGGCATTCTTTTGGCAATTTCTTTGGTCGGGCACGTGAAGGAGTGTTTCTGAATTCACGGCGGTCGATGCTGAAGGCCGGCATGGCGGGGATTGCCGGGCTTTCGCTGCCGAGCCTTCTCCAGGTCCAGGCTCAGGCGAGCGCTGCTGGGCAGTCGTTGCCGACGGGGAAGAGCGTCATTCTGCTTTGGATGGCTGGCGGGCCGAGCCACATTGATACATGGGACAGTAAGCCCGACCGACCATGGGTCAATCGCGGTCCGTTTGGAGTGACTCGGACGAAACTGCCGGGCGTCGTGATCTGCGAGCACCTTCCGAAGCAAGCTGCGATGCTCGACAAGTTCACGGTGATCCGTTCCGTCGATGCGAGGCACAGCAACCATGAACCGAACATGGTTTTTCAGACGGCCAATCTGACGGCGGAGCCGCGAGTGAATTCGGAGGCGGACAAGTATCCGTCGCTGGCGTCGATCGTAGCCAAGCACCACGGTGCCAATCATCCGGCGATGCCTGCGAATGCGGCGTTTATGAAGTCGCGCTCTCATCTGGCGTTTGCGGGTTACCTTGGAAAACAGTACGACCCATTCATTTGCGACAAAGCAGCGACGCTACCGATTTACAACAGCGTCGGAGTCGATTCCGGGCAGATGACGGGCGGCGACTTGTTTCAAATGCCTCGAGGGCTTTCGGAATCTCGGCTGAACGATCGAGTCAGTCTGCTTCAGCAGTTTGATCAGATGAAAGCGGGGCTCGACCAGGACGGTTCGATGGCGGCCCTCAATGCGTATCAGCGGCAGGCGGTCGATCTGCTGTTAGGCGAACGAGCTCGCAAAGCGTTTGATATTTCGCAGGAAGACGCAGCGACTCGTGAACGGTACGGAAAGCACCTGTGGTGCCAACAGGCGCTGATTGCTCGGCGACTGGTGGAAGCCGGCACGACCTTCGTCACGATGGACCTAAGCTATCACACGGCATCAGGAACCTGGGATACTCATGGCGACAACATTCCGCCGTATGGAGGAATCTCCAAGGGGCTCGGACCGCTTTTGCCTCTTTTCGATCACCTGATCACGACACTTGTCGGTGATCTTGAACAACGGGGTCTGCTGGGCAAAGTGCTGGTCATCGCAATGGGTGAGTTCGGTCGAACGCCAATGATGGGGACTCAGGGCAGTACCGATGGACGCGATCACTGGCCGGAAGTCATGTCCATGTGTCTTGCTGGCGGAGGTTTGCGGCACGGGCAGGTGATTGGTGCTACGGAAAAAGACGGCGGTACCATCAAAGAACGTCCGGTGACTCCGGCGGATCTGGCTGCCAGTATCTTCCGTTACTTCGGAGTTCCGCAGGACGTTCAATACCTCGACCATCAGGGCCGGCCCCGATTTGTTGTTGACGGTGGAAGCCCGATTCATGAGTTGTTTTGATTCAGAATTCCAGGATGGGCATTCCGGCCTGTCGGAGTTTGTTGGGCATGTCAAGTCGTGTAAGAATGTCCAACCAGCAGTGTCCCGCAAGCCGCTGATTCGCAAACAGTAAAGGGCGAGCCAAAACACCGCAGAGCAGGTATCGCGACAGAGTAATTGGAACAGAAGCAAACGAAGCGAACGAAGGAAAGAACTGTTCCGGCGGGTCAGACCTTGTGACCAGGAACATTTGCGGCGACGTTCTTCGTTCCCTTTGTTATCTTCTGTTCCAGTTTTGTTTTGGCTCGGTGCCAAACTGTGTGTTGCGAGTGTTCCGATTCAAGTTTACATCTTAAGACAATGAGCCGATAGACTCGTCGCTTCTGGACATTTACATGATTGTTGAATCCTCACTTTCCGAAACTCGTGGTCTCGTTCGCGCGGCTCGAAAAGCAGGCCAGTCGATCGGTTGCGTCCCAACGATGGGGGCTCTGCACGAAGGCCATGTGAGCCTTGTCGAAAGAGCTCGCGCAGAATGCGACTTTGTTATCGCCACGATCTTCGTGAATCCAACTCAGTTTGGTCCGAATGAAGACTTCAGCAAGTATCCAAGAACGCTCGAAGCCGATTTGGAAATGTGTCGCAAGGCCGGCGCGGATCTTGTCTTCACTCCGCAGACATCAGACATGTACTCGCCGCTGGCTCAGACGATCGTTCGAGTGACGAAGCTGGCGTCCGTTCTGGAAGGCGCTCATCGGCCGGGACACTTTGATGGTGTGTCGACGGTAGTGACGAAGCTTTTCAACGTCACGGAACCGGATCGAGCCTACTTCGGTCAGAAAGACTATCAGCAGCAGTTGATCATTCGTCAAATGGTCTCGGACCTTGATCAGCCGGTTGAAATCGTGACTTGCCCGATCGTTCGCGAGCCCGACGGTTTGGCGATGAGCAGTCGCAATCGCTATCTGTCGACGGATGAGCGTCGCCGGGCAGGGCAGTTGTCACAGGCGATTCAATTGGCGAAGCGGCTGGCTGTGGAATCGAAACTGAGTCCGCCAGAAATCGCGTCACAGATGGCCGACCATCTGAACTCGTATGGAGGGATCGACCTGCAGTATGCCGTGATCGCAGATTGCAGGACTCTGGACCTTCTTCAGCAGCGTCAGGACTCCGCTGTGGCGCTAATCGCCGCAAAAGTCGGGACAACTCGCCTGATTGACAACGAAATCCTGCAGTTCCGCTGATTGATGCAAACTGACTATCATACGGCTTGAATCCCGTCGGCGGAGCGACGGGTGTACCGTACCCCCGCCGCTCCGTCGGCGGGATTTTTGCGATTGCTGTCATGCGAAAAATCCTTTTGAGATTCGTGTTCGATAACCTATGGCAGTGGCAATCCGTCGGCAACGAACTGCAGATTGGCATCGCTTGGCTGATTGCGTTGTGGGTTGCCGTCGTCGGTGTTTCATTCTTCATCTTATACTACAAGACTCACAACGCGGCCGAGTCAGCACTCTCTGCGGGATTCTGGTTGTCGATCCCCGTAGTTCTGGGAGCTCTCGCGTTCGTTCGCCCCAATTTCGGCATCGTCGTATCCGGCATTCCCGTCTTCGGATACGGCTTCATGATGTTCGTTGGATTCTCGGTCGCCACATGGATGGCTGCGCGGCGAGTGAAGACGATTGGTCAGCCGCCAGAACTCATCTGGGACATGATGATGTGGGCGCTGATCCCGGGTTTGATGGGAGCTCGCCTGGTGTATTTGCTGCAGAACTGGGATCGAATATTCGCGGGCAAGCAGGGAGTCCAGGCCATTGTCGCCATCTTTGCCCTTTGGGATGGCGGCATCGTGTTTTATGGCAGCGTGCTCGGTGGGATCATTGGCGTTGTCATCTTTGCTCGACGCCGCAACGTCAACGCGTTGGCGCTGTTTGATGTGATTGCGCCGTCGATGTTTATTGGCGAAGGCTTTGGTCGAATTGGCTGCTTTCTTTACGGATGCTGTTTTGGGCGAGCCTGTGATTTACCA
The DNA here is from genome assembly GCA_031377305.1 of Planctomycetota bacterium. Lineage (GTDB taxonomy): Bacteria > Planctomycetota > Planctomycetia > Planctomycetales > Planctomycetaceae > SXXK01. The sequence continues at coordinate 32,026 of JANMEV010000382.1, forward strand.
TGGGCCGTTCAATTTCCTCGCGACAGTCTGACGTTCGAAAAGCTGGTCGAGCGAGGCACCATTCAGCGGGATGCCCTGTCGACGATTCCGCTTCATCCGACTCAGATCTACAGTTCGGTCGCCGCTTTTGCGTTGGCCGGAATTCTGATGTGGTACTTCAGACGTCGTCAGTTTGATGGGGCAGTGCTGGCACTTGCGTGGATCCTGTATCCGATCAACCGCTATGTTTTGGAAACGCTGCGTGATGACGAGCCCGGGCGACTCGGGACCGACTTTACGTTTTCTCAACTTACCAGTATTGCCCTGGTGATTTCAGGAATCGCGGCGATGTACTATTTTTCGCAGCGTCGCAAACTGACCACAGGTGCCGGGACAACCGAACTCAAAAAGTTTCCTCGGCAGGTTGGCAGCTGAGCGTGTGTGAATGTCGGCCAGAGACAGGTCGAACCACCGCAGGCCTGAGTTGTCTCAGGTCGGCCTTCGTTACTCTGAGAGCAATGAGTGGACAGCCCAACCGACCTGCAACTGATTGACTCAACTCTGCAAGGCAACCCGCGCGCGTTCGATGATCTGGTGCGGCGATATCAGGATCGGCTTGTGCACAGTCTTGAGCACATGCTGGGATCTCGAGAAGACGCACTGGATGTTGCTCAGCAGGCGTTTGTGCTCGCATGGAAGAAGCTCAGTTCATTCCGCCGCGAATCCAGCTTCTATTCCTGGCTTTATCGAATTGCACGCAACGTGGCGATCAGTCGAGCACGTCGGCAGCAGATTCGTTCCGGATCGCTGGACCAGATGCACGACGCTGCTGGCTTTGAACCGACCGATACGAACCAGCAGTCGGCTCCTGACCATTCGATGGAGCAGGCCGAACAGGTTGCGATTGTGCAGGAGGCTCTAAAGAAAATCTCAGACGAATTCCGGCAGCCGCTGGTCTTGAAGGAAATCGATGGGTTCTCTTACGAAGAAATCGCCGTGATTCTGGACATTCCGCTGGGTACGGTGCGAAGCCGTATCTTTCGAGCCCGCCAGGAACTGATCGAACGTTTGCAGCGAGTGATCAAGGATGTGTGAGCTTCGAGCCTGCTCTGCATCAGATCTGCGTTGACGTTCCGCCGCCACGAATTTGCCCGCGTGGCAGTGTGATGTTGCTTTTCGTTTGGCTCGTGGTGGATGAGGCGAATGAACGTGGTGAGGGCTGTGGCCAGTGTGCGGGCTAAATGGACGATGCATCTCGGCCGAGCTTGCAGGCGAAGCGGTCGCCACGGTCCAGACGGCTAAGGCCCCAGCTTTGTGCTTGATGGCGGCTTTGAGCCTTCCCGCTGGGACCGAAGCGAAGGTATATTTCGTCGGTCTGAATCACGGTAGATCGAATCATCAGCAGGAATGTGTCATGAAGAGGTTGCTTTCTGGAGCTGCGTTACTCGTGCTGCGTTTGACTTATCATACATTTGCCGATGAGACAATCTACTCAGGTCCGCAGGTTGGTGAGAAACTGTCGCCCTTTGTTGTTCGAGGAGTCTATGATGACGATGCTGGCAAGGACCTTGATTTTGTCACAAAGGCTGACGGCAAGCCAATCGCATTGATCTTCGTGCACGACCTGAATCGCCAGTCGATCAGCATGACTCGGGTTCTGTCGCAATACACAGTGAGCCGAGCCGACGATGGGTTGACCACGGGCATCGTCTGGCTGGATGACGACGCGACCGATGCGGAGAACACACTCAAACGAATTCGCCATGCGTTAACCCCCAAAGCCGCGACTGGCATTTCGGTCGATGGACGCGAGGGGCCTGGCAGTTATGGTTTGAATCGAAAAGTCATGCTGACAATCCTGGTCGGCAATGAAGGGCTTGTCACTGGCAACTTCGCGTTGGTTCAACCCAGCCTGCAGTCCGACTTGCCAAAGATTCTGGAAAGCATCGTTGGTGTTGTGGGCGGCACAGTGCCGAAGCTTGAAGAACTTGAAGGCATGAAAGAGATGGCTCAAGGTCGTGCGGGGCGAGGTGACACGGCAAAAGCTCAGGCACCTAACCTGCGCCCCATATTGACTCCTGTCATTCGGCGAGATGCTACTCCCGAAGACGTTGACAAAGCAGCGAAGGCGGTCGAAGTGCTGGCTGACAGGGATGTCCTCGTAAAAAAGGAAGTTGGAACGATTGCCAATACGATCATTGATGCCGGGAAACTGACCGACTATGGAACACCCCGCGCGCAGGAGTACCTGCAGAAGTGGGCGAAGGCCTATGGAGCGAGACTGGATGAGACCGGAAAAAGCAGCGAAGAAAAGGAAAATGATCGACCAGAGGCAGAGCCGGGATCGGACGGCAAATGATGATAGTCGCATGCCTGTTTTGTCTAATGCTGTTTCTATTCGACGACGGTGGTTCAAAAGGTGACCATCCGGTCAATTTCTATGCGGACATCATTCCGGTGCTCACGAAAGCAGGCTGCAATTCCGGTGCGTGTCATGGTGCGGCGGCAGGTCGAGGTGGACTTCACTTAAGTTTGCTTGGGTCGGATCCCGCTGCTGATTTTGAGTCCATCGTGCACGATCTCGAGGGTCGAAGAGTCAACCTTGCGAAGCCTGACAGAAGTTTGATCTTCGCCAAGCCGACGGGGCAGTTGAATCACGGCGGTGATGTGGTACTCGCGTCAGACGGTCCCGGAGCAAAGCGAATGCTGGACTGGATTGCTGCTGGGGCAAGACCAGCAACATCGCGAAAGTTGACTCACGTGGAAGTGGCGCCCCGTCGTCTGCTGAGTGATTCGGTACTCACAAAAGTGCCGCTTCAAGTGATGGCTCGTTTTGATGAGGGTTCACCGCAGGACGTTACACAATCGACTGTCTTCACGTCGGCGGATCCGGGTTCTGTTGAAATCGATGCGAACAGTGTCGCTCATATCAAGCGGCGAGGTCAACATGTGGTTCTCGCGAGGTTTCTGGATCGCATTTTGCCGATTCAGTTGAGTGTGCCGTTTTTTGACAAGGCTGTTGATCTTGGAAATGAGCCGAGTGCAAATTTCATCGACGAAGAGGTTGTACGAGTTCTGTCGGAGCTCAAGGTTCCGATTTCTCCGCAAGCGTCTGATGCAATCTGGCTGCGGCGAGTGACGCTCGATCTGACAGGTCGCTTGCCGCAGCCTGAAGTTGCGGAGTATTTTTTGCAGGCTAATTCGCCTGGGAAACGTAATGCGGCGGTGGAGTCGCTGTTGTTGAGCGAAGGGTTTGTCGATTACTGGACGCTGCAATTTGCAAAGTCGCTTCGATTGCATTCCTTGCCGAACGAAAAAGAAGGCATGCTGGCCTATGACGAGTGGTTGCGAGCGGAGATCAGGAAGGGTACAGGGCTTGATGAAATTGGTCGCACGCTTCTGATCGCAACAGGAGATTCTCATGTCGTTGGTCCTGCGAATTTTGGACGAATGGTTTCCGACGCGCGGGATCATGCAGAGCTCGTCGGCACGTTCTTCCTTGGGATGCGACTTGGATGTGCGAACTGTCACAATCATCCGCTTGATAAGTGGACTCAGGACGATTATCACGGACTTGCGGCTGTCTTTGCGAAACTGGATCGAGGTCGCCATGTTCATCTTGCCGCGCGCGGTGCAGTGACGAATTTGCGGACGAACGAACCGGCTGTACCTCGCATTCCGGGCGAGCGATTTCTATCGGTCGACGGGGATCACCGAGAAGAATTTGCTCGGTGGGCGATTTCCAGTGACAACCGATACTTTGCCAAAGCGATGGTCAATCGGCTATGGCGGTCGATGTTTAGTCAGGGCCTCGTTGAGCCTGCTGACGATCTGCGAGACACTAACCCTGCGACACACCCGGAGTTGCTCAATCGCCTTGCGAACGATTTCGTGTCTCATGGATACAGCCTGCGTCATACTCTGAAGCTAATCGCTCTAAGCCGAACTTACGGCCGCGATGGTTCGAACCCGGAAAACGAAATCGCCCGACAGTTTTATTCACATTACCTTCGTCGACCAATGATGCCGGAGGTGCTGGCGGATGCGATTGCTGACGTTACGGGTGTGCAGGATCAGTTTCCGGATCAGCCAATCGGGACGCGAGCGATAATGCTCGTGGATTCATCAGCATCAACGCCATCGCTGGATATTCTTGGCCGTTGCTCAGGCGTTGCCGCGTGTTCTGATGGTAATGCCGCCGCGGGAGGCTTGCCGGCTCAGTTGCATTTGCTGAACGGTGAGTTCATTAACTCGAAAGTCACTTCCAAAGGAGGTCGGTTGCATGACATGATTGCTCGTGGTCGAACAGACGAGGAAATCGTGAGCGAGTTCTATTTGCGTGCGATGGGACAAAGGCCAGCGACAGACGAGCTGAAGACGTGGTCTGCACGCGTTGCAGATGACAATGCGGTTGCGCGAACAAAAAAGCTGGAAGACCTTGTTTGGAGTTTGTTGAATAGCCGAGAATTCGCAGAGAATCGATAATTGGCTGATGCTGTTCGACGCAGAACGCCAAACTGCCGATGTTGGCCGTTTGTCAGAAAAGGGCGATGATCATGACACATCAAATTCGACGGCGTGACATGGTCCGTGTGGGTGGCCTGACAGCCTTTGGCTTTGGGCTCGCTGATTGGTTTCGACTTCAGTCGAAGACAGTACTTCATGCGGCTGATGGTCGAGCGTTGAAAACAGCCAGGTCATGCATTCTGCTGTGGCTGGATGGCGGTCCGAGTCATCTTGAGACTTTCGATCTGAAGCCCAATGCACCGGTGGAAGTTCGAGGCCCGTTTCGGCCGATCTCCACCAACGTTAGCGGAATCGAAGTCAGCGAGCTGCTTCCTCGAATGGCCGGGATTTGCGACAAACTGGCGATCATCCGCTCCATGACGTCTCCTCTGGGTGAACATGGAATCGCTAATCGTTACCTGTTGACGGGCTACAAACCTTCACCGGCTATCGATTATCCGAGCTTTGGGTCTGTGCTGACTCATGTGCGCAGGGCACAGTTAGTGCTTCCGCCTTATGTTGCCATTCCGGAATCGCGTTTGGCGAACGCTGGATTCCTTGGAAGTGCGTTCGAGCCGTTTGCAACGGGCGGCGATCCGTCGAAGCCGGACTTCCGAGTTCGAGATCTGGATTTCTTTCCCGGGATTGATGAATCACGCATGAAACGTCGTCGCGAATTCCTCCAGGAGTTTGATCGCAAACAGTCTCGGTTCGAGAGTCCTGAATTTGCGTCCAGCTCGTCGTTTGATCGAGCGTATCGATTAGTGACTTCTCCCGAGGCGAAACAAGCGTTTGATCTTTCGTCCGAGACCGACACAGTCCGCGCGAAGTATGGGCCTCGGATGTTTGGCCAAAGCTGTTTGCTGGCTCGTCGGCTTGTGGAATGTGGTGTTCCGTTCGTTAGTGTCTTGAATACAGGTTGGGATACTCACGAAGGACTCTCGATTCCACTTCGTGATGGCTTCAGTGGTGCGAAAGTTGGCGTTGGGTTGATTCCCACGTTTGATCAGGGTTACTCAGCGTTGCTCTCCGATTTGTCCGAACGCGGATTGCTCGAGGAAACGCTGGTCATCGCGATGGGCGAATTCGGCCGGACTCCCAAGCTGAACCCTCGCGGTGGACGCGACCATTGGCCGCGAGTTTTCAGCGTCGTTCTTGCTGGTGGCGGTGTTCGTGGAGGTCAGGTGATTGGTTCGAGTGACCGTGTCGGTGAAAGTCCTCGCGACAATCCAGTGACGCCAAACGATCTGGCTCATTCGATCTATGTAATGCTTGGTGTTGAGCCCGATCTTGAACTGCGAACGGCAGATGGCAGACCAGTTCCCGTGAATCAGGGCGGCAAGTTGATTCAAGGGCTCGTTTAATCGCGATTGTACAATAGGAGTTCTGCTTGTGACCGAAACCGGACTGAAAGGCACTTCAAAGTTCAGATCGCCAGGAGAGCGTTTTGTCGTCGTGCTTGTTCTGTGCTGTATGCGAACGGTTGCGGCAACCGCCGAACCTCCAGTCACCGCGACCGCGTTTACTCCGGACGGAGCCCACATACTGGTCGGCTCTCAAGGCGGAATTGAGATTCTATCCTGGCCCCAATTAAACAAGATGGCATCGTTGTCGACGGACATGCCCAACGTTCACGATCTTAAGTTTTCACCCACCGGTCAAACGCTGTTGGTGGGTGGTGGTTCGCCTGGAGAAGACGGATCCGTCGAGATCTATAGTTGGCCTGAACGCCAGCGGGTGGATCGGATCGCCGCGCACGATGATGTTGTCTATCGAGTCGCCTGGTCGCCTGATGGAACTCATTGGGTTACCGCCAGTGCCGATGCAACTTGTCGGTGTTTTGATGCTGCGACTTCGAATTCCGAATCTCGTTATGACCAGCATTCGGGAGCGGTGCTTTCGATTTGCTTTTTGTCTGAAGCAAACACTGTTGCATCTGCTGGCATTGATCACACGATCCGAATCTGGAGCACGGAAAGCGGCAAACACTTGCGAACCCTTGACAATCACGTGCATTCTGTGAACCACGTGGCAATGGAGCCAAAACGTGAGCTAAACCAGGCATTAAGGGCAGCGCAGATGCCGACTCTTGTTGCTACGGTGAGTGAGGATCGAACTGTTCGAATTTGGCAGCCGACGATTGGGCGACTTGTTCGGTTTGCTCGACTTCCATCTTCGCCCCGGACCTTTGCATGGTCGCCCGAGGGGGATCGACTGATCGTTGCCTGCAACGACGGTCAATTGCGTGTGATTGATGCGGAGACACTGACGATCCTGAGTACAAAAGACGGAGGCGTTGGGCGAGTCCATGAGTTGCTGGCCAGCCCCATCTCCGGCCAGTTCCTCGTGGCAGGCGAAAAGGGATGTCGGGGGATCGAGATGACACCTTGAGGGTTCCACCGAAGTTGCTGGGTGCCTTCGGAACCGTCTTAGCTCCGCAAGCGAGTGCGTTGCACGCATCTCGCCTCTGATTTTCGCGAAAGTCGGGCTGAAGCAGCCCCGCTGCTTTTCCGATGTCGGGTATGGTGGTAGATTTCGCAATCTACTGTGTTTTCAACTGCGGTGATTCTACGCGCGGACCATGGGGGAATCTTGATATGACAGCTCGCCCTGCAAAGCTGGCGCTGGCGAACGGGAAAATCTTCACCGGAACGGCTTTTGGTGCTGAAGGCGAAGTGCATGGCGAAGTGGTGTTCAACACCAGTATGACCGGCTATCAGGAGATCCTGACTGATCCGTCGTACAACGGTCAGATTGTCACGATGACGTATCCGCTGATCGGAAACTATGGCATCAACAGAGATGATGTTGAGAGCAAAGGCTTGTTTCTGAAGGGCTTTATCGTCAAAGAACTCTGCGATATCCCAAGCAACTACCGCTCGACGGAATCGCTTGATTCGTACCTCAAGCGAAACAACGTTGTTGGACTTCAGGGCATCGACACGCGATCTCTGGTTCGCCAAATTCGAACTCAGGGAGCGATGAAGGGTGTTCTTTCGACGGTCGATCTGGATGATGCGTCGCTGTTGAAGAAGGTGAATGCAGCTCCTGATCTTGTAGGGCTGGACCTTGTTCAGGAAGTCATGCCGAAGGAAGCTTGCGGCTGGGATTCTCCGTTGAGCGAACTTGGACGACCTTCAGATTATGTGTCGGGTGCCGAGCGAACCGATGGCCCGCATGTTGTGGCGATCGACTATGGCATGAAATGGAATATCGCTCGCTATCTGCGCGACGTCGGTTGTCGAGTGACCATCGTTCCGGGAACAGCGACGGCTGGCGAGATCCTGGCGATGAATCCGGATGGTGTGTTTTTGTCGAACGGACCTGGCGATCCTGAGCCGCTGACTTACGCGATCGAAACCATTCAGGGACTACTCGGGAAGAAACCGGTTTTCGGGATTTGCCTGGGTCTGCAGTTGCTTGGTCTGGCCTTCGGAGGCAAGACGTACAAGCTTCGATTCGGTCATCGAGGAGCGAACCAGCCGGTGCTAAACCGGCGAACTGGAAAAGTGGAAATTACATCTCAGAATCATGGCTTCGCGGTCGATGCTGCCACACTGCCGACTGATGTTGAAGTGACTCACATCAACCTGAACGACCAAACGGTTGAGGGCATTCGACACAAGGTCTACCCAGCGTTTGGAGTTCAGTATCATCCTGAGGCTGCCGCCGGTCCTCATGACAGCCACTATTTGTTTTCTGAGTTCCTTGAGTTGATGCAGGGAACGCCGGTTTGAAGCTCGAATTACCAATGACCAATGACGGCGCTGCGGATTGGTTGTTAATCTGTTAATCCAGAATATTTGAATTGTAAGGTTTCTTCCAATGGCACTCGAACGAACTCTGATTCTTGTCAAACCTGACGGCGTGCAGCGACGACTGGTCGGTCGCATTGTTTCGCGGATTGAAGACAAGGGGCTCAGCATTGTGGGCATGAAAATGCTGCAGGTCACTCCGGAACTCAGCAAGCAACACTATGCCGAGCACGTGGCCAAGCCGTTCTACAAGGATCTGGAAGCCTTCATTACCTCCGGCCCTGTGGTGGCCATGGTTGTTGAAGGACCAGAAGCCATCACCGTCATGCGAACTCTGATGGGCAAGACGAACTCACGAGAATCCGCACCGGGAACCATTCGCGGTGATCTGGGCGCTAGCCGTCAGATGAATCTGATTCACGGCAGCGACGGCCCAGAAGCCGCACATTGCGAAATCGCGACGTATTTTGCAGCCGGCGAAATCGTAAAAGCTCCAAATGCTCTGACCGAACACTTGTGGGCGAAAGAAGAGGAATAGTTCCGTCTTCACGCTGCGAACGTAGTTTGGACATGCTTGTCCAAAGGTTTGCGTGACCTGCAGGAATGATCATCCGACATTCAAAACTCAACCAACTTCAGAAGCCCGGCCTCGGTGAGACGCCGGGCTTCTTCGCGTTTGATCCCTACAACCGTCACTGTCCGTGTTGTGAGACGAATCTGCGGATGCGAAATGAGTGGCCTGGCAAGAGGCTGGGGATTTACCCGATAGCGGTGATGCAAAAACACAACTGGGCCAATTAGTGAGCCAGGTTAAAGGTAGAGAATTGTTGTCAGGGGCATCACGACTTGTGCCTGACAACATGTCTGCCAACTGAACTCGCATTTCTCAGCATCGTTCGCACAAAATCGTCTGGAGCCGCCTGTGCCACTTTCCCTCGACGCCATCTTGTCCTCAGAACGTCTTCCAAGTCTTCCGGAAGTGGCCGCTCGAATTGTTGAAATCGCTCGCGATCCCGACCCGGACTTCGATCGCCTAATCGAAACGATTCGCATCGACCCTGCGATTGCCGGTCGCATTTTGAAGACCGCAAACTCCGCGCTGCTGGGTATGCGAACACGAGCCGCGTCGATTGAACAGGCCGTGCCGCGATTGGGAACGACGATGGTCCGCACGCTGGTTCTGAGTTTCTGTCTGGCCGAGTACCAGAACAGGAATTCGCTCAATCTTCGCCCGTACTACCAGAAGATCTGGCGAGAATCTCTCACTCAGGCTGCAGTCGCAGAATCGCTGGCTGAACGGCAGGGCGGACAAGTGGATTCTGCCAACTGGTTCCTGGCCGGACTTCTGCAGGACATTGGTCGTTTGGCGTTACTGCACACGTGCCGCGAAGAGTACATCGAAAATGTTCTTGAGTTGGACGATGATCGCTCACAGCGTCAGCGTGAGCAGGAGTGGCTGGGATTCAATCATGTTGATATTAGCGTCGCACTGTGTCGTCGCTGGAATCTGGATCCGGAAATCATTGATGCAATTGGAGTTCATCATGCATCTGCCCATCGAGTTGTGCCGTTGAAGTTTGTTTCCAGTACTTCGCTGCCAGCGGCTTTGATTACAGCCGCTCATGTGGCCGAGTATCTTGAAGAAGTCAGCCACAATCTCAGTTGCAGTCGAGAACACATCGAACGCCTTTTGATGCAGGTGTTCGCATTGCGACCGAACGATGTTTTCCGAGTGCTTGCAGACGTCGATTCCCGAGTGGGCGAATTGAGTGCGACCTTTGGAATCGACGTCGGCCGATCACCCTCGCTCGAATCCATTCTGGCGGATGCTCAGGAGTTGCTGGGACAAATTGCGATCGCCAGTCAGATGCGGCTGGTCAATGCTCATACAAATCTGGGTCGAGTCGAAAGAGTGCGTCAGGAAACCGAAGCTGAGGTCGGTCATCTGCGCGAAGCTCAATGGCGCGATCATCTGACTGGTGCCTTCAACCGTGCATGGCTGGAACCGGCTTTGGCGTCCGTAATTGAGCAGGCCCATCTGCATCAGGTTCCAATAGGATTGCTGTTTGTCGACCTCGATCATTTCAAAGGTCTGAACGATGAAGCAGGACATCAGGCTGGCGATGCGTTACTTCAGAAAGCGACAAACGTGCTGCGTCAAAGCGTTCGGCTTTCGGATTCCGTTGTACGTTACGGCGGAGACGAATTTGTGATCACTCTGAAGGACGTAAATCTGGACATGCTGACTCTGATTTCGGATCAAATTCGCAGTCACATTCGTAGTGAACTGTCAACCGCCGAGCCTGCTCACAACATCACCTGCAGCATTGGAGCGGCGTATTACGTTCCTCAGAAAGGCTCGTCCGTGCGACCGGATATGCTGATCAAGGAGGCCGACCGTGCCATGTACGAAGCTAAACGCAAGGGGGGGGATCGCACTGTGCTGTCCAGCCTTGAAGCCGGGAAGTGGGTCGCTCATTCAGTGGCCGCAACCGTGCAAAGAACGCAAACCAGATCGTCGTCAGCTTGGTAATCCGCCAAACTGACGGACGGCTTCGTACGCGACGGTGTTCGCGGTGCTGGCAAGATTCAGACTGCGAACGAGTTCGCTCATGGGCAGCTTCAGATTGCGAGCCGAGCTTTCCTGCAGGATGGAAGCTGGCAAGCCACTGGACTCGCTGCCGAACAGCAGGATGTCGCCCTGCTGAAACGTAGCATCCCAGACAAGTCGAGTCGCCGTTTTTGTCAGACACCAGACATTGGCATTCGGCAAAAGGCGACGCACGTCATCCCAACTGCCGACAACTTCCCAGTCCAGGTGCTGCCAATAGTCCATGCCGGCTCGCTTGAGAGATCGATCGTCGACCTTGAATCCCAGCGGGCGAATGAGCCACAGCTTGGCACCGATTGCAACGCACGTCCGGCCGATGTTTCCAGTATTCTGAGGAATCTCGGGCTGATACAACACGATGTGCAGCAGTGGTTTGGGGGGCGATTCGTGTTTTTCGACTTCACCAGTTGCCATGTTCGCCATATCAGAAAGAAGTGTCACTTTGGCCTCGGAGTTTGTCGACGCCTGCCATGCGAATCATCAGCAGGCTTTCTGAGGCCGAGCTCCCCGTGTCGGGCTGAAAGAACAGCCGTCCGAGGTTCCAGGCAGCGGATTCGTGCCGGCCGATGACTGCGACTTCTCCTGCCAGAAGTTTGACGGTGAACTGTTGAGAATAAACAGGAATGACTTTCTGTCGAACCGGAAGTTGCTCCGAAACGCCACTGACACTCAGCCTCGCTGTTGACGCACCTGCATGAATCTGTGGCACGACATTCAGCAGCACCCAGTCGTCGTTCATTTCTTTGATTGACACTTCAAACACGCATCGCAAACCTTCACGATCTCGCAGCGTTGCAAGTTCTTCGATTTGATTCAACGGGATCTTTTGCACATCGACCTGGCTCTTAATCTCCTGACGAATCTGGCCTTTCTTCATCTGGCTGATCGATGGACCCAATGCCGTTTGGTTTTTTGTTTGAGCTTAGAATTGTTCATCTTGGGAACGAAAAGCGACTCTTGCGTCACGAGCCAGACTTTGTATTGCCCATGGAGTCGCACTGCCGGCAACTCCAACGCGAAATCCGTTGTCATTGAGCCTGGTGCGAACTTCAGGTGACATTAGCCCGCTTTCATCCAGCTCTTCCCAAACGTACCTTCGAATCTTTGGGTCGTTCGCCGGGCGAGTGACAATGCTGGCTTCGAGCCTCACCATTTTGAGGATGGGGACATTCTCATCGAGTTCCTCAATGGCAACGGACCTGCGTTTGGCCCAGGGGAAGCCACCGGAGAGTGCAGATTTTTTCACTCCGTCGGTTTCGGCGTCCGCTACAAACAGCGCGCAGCCGGGCAGCAACAACAGAAACGTTGCTACGATCCCGACTCGCAAAAGTTGCATAGGACAATTTCTAATGGGACAAAGCGGACGCAATTCAACGTCGCGATTTGAAAAGATTTTCACTACTCTGCCGCTGGATACGAAAGAAACCTACGAGATTCAGGCTCCTGAAGTCAACGGCAGGATCGGAAGCTCACAAGGGGCTGGATAATGTGGGATGGCTGGGGTAGTATTTGCTGTGTCGGCTCGATTATGAATCGGCAAAGGCTGCCACGCGAAGCAGCGAAGGAGATGCGAGCCGACTGAGCGGCTCGTGTAGGTGGTTTCGCCGCTCCGTCGGCGAGAATCATTTTCAAGCTGACCATTTTCAACAAGGATCGACGTTCCCGAATGAACCCCATCCAAATGCGAATTGGCGAAGGCCACGATACTCACCGAACGATCGCCGGGCGCCCGTTGATCCTTGGAGGCGTCCACATTAGCGATGCGGGATTTGGGCTCGACGGCCACAGCGACGCGGATGTTCTTCTTCACGCCGTCATCGACGCTTTGCTCGGAGCGACTGGACAGGGTGACATCGGCGAATGGTTTCCCAATACCAGCGATAAATGGAAAGACGCCGATTCCTCGAAACTACTACTGAGCGTTAATCAGAGTGTACTTGATCGAGGTTGGAGAATTATCAACCTGGACTGTACCATTCACGCAGAACGTCCGCGAATGACAGCCTGGAAACCGCAGATTCGCAAACGAGTGGCCGAGCTGCTTGGAGCGCCGGAAGATTGTGTCAACGTGAAGGCGAAGTCCGGGGAAAAAGTGGGGCCGGTTGGGCGAGGTGAATCGATCTCAGCGGACGTGGTTGTGCTACTGAGCAAACTTCAATGAGCCGTCGAAGGTTCACATCATTTTTCGGGGAACACCACATGGCCTTGTTTCCAGGCGATCTGCGGATGGTGTAAACAGAAGGAAACGAAGCGAACAAAGAAGTCAGAAGTCACATGTGTTTTCGACGACAAGCGTGACGACAGGAGCTTTGAAGATACTTTCTTCGTTACCTTCGTTTGCTTCTGTTCCTCAATTCAACTGACGAAAAAATCGTAGTACCCTCAGAAACCGTGGATCACAGTTTCGTCGCACGGAAGCGAACATGACTTTCAATATTCGAACACAAAACCTAATGCCATCGCAAACGCGATACCTGGGCATTGACCCGGGCCTTTGCCGCACGGGATACGCGTTGATTGAGCGCACGATTCGCGGGCCAGTCCTGCGTGAAGGGGGAGTGATTCAGTCGACTCAGAAACTGAGCCTGCATCAGCGGATCCATGAAATTGGCTGCGGCCTGCGTGAAATCCTGGCGGAACTGAAGCCGGAGATCGTCGCGATCGAACAGGTGTTTTCGAACGCTCAAAATGTCAAATCGTCGCTGCTTCTGGCCCATGCACGCGGTGCGATTCTGATGACAATTGCTGATGCTGGAATTCCAGTTGTCCACTACACTCCCGCTGAAGTGAAACGGCTTTTGACGGGAAGCGGGAAAGCTCCAAAGGATCAGATGCAGCATGCTATCCGGATGGAACTGAAGCTTGCGGAGTTGCCTGAACCCAACGACGTTGCGGACGCTTCCGCTGTCGCGTTGTGTCTTTATCATTCGGTGCGGTTTGCAGCTTGATCCAATCAGTGCCCGTCGGCGGAGCGACGGGTGTACGGTACGACCGTCGCTCCGCCGACGGGAAAGTTTTCGTTCTTCAAGGGTACTTCGTTGATTACTCGCGTCACTGGTTTGCTCGTCGGACTCAATGAATTCTGTGCAACGATTCGCATCGGCGGCTTCGACTACGAAGTATTGCTGCCGGACATCGTTCGACGGCAACTGCAGGCGAAACTCAACGAAGATGTCAGCCTGAGAACCATCGAGTACCTCGAAGGCAATCCTCAGCAGGGACGCCTGACGCCTCGAATCATTGGCTTCATGAACGAAGCAGAACTTGAGTTCTTTGATCTCGTTTGTTCCGTCGATGGACTGGGCGTCAAGAAGGTTCTGCGAGCCATGATTCGTCCGGTTCGCGAGATCGCCGTGGCCATCGAAGAAAAAGACGTGAAGACGCTCAGCACGCTTCCGGGGATTGGTCCGGCGATGGCTGAACGAATCGTCGCCAAACTGCGCCGCAAGATGACGAAGTTCGCTCTGATGATTGCTGCAAGAATTCCAGAAGCCGCCGATGCGGCATCCGATTTGATGTCGGAAGGCTACGAGGCTCTGATCAGCGTGGGCCACAATCCTCAGGATGCTCGCGAACGCATCGAAACGGCGATGCAGGCTGGCAAGAAGTTCAAGTCCGTCGAAGATCTGCTGGCCGAGATTTACCAGCGGCAGCGAAAGTAGTGATTGGTGAATAGTAAGTGGTAAGTGGTGGGTCGGACAGGAATGTCCAACCTACAACTATTCGAGATCCGCGGTCTCGATATCCCAGGGGCCAAAGGGGTCGTCGAAATTCAGCCAGGACTTTGGGCCGGACTGCATTTCGCTGTCCGTCAGCAAACACGCATCCAGATCGGCGGTGAGAGCTGGCTGATCAAGGTCCTGCCCAATGATGACAAGTTCCTGACGGCGGTCGCCCCAGACTTCGTCCCAAATCTCGTTCAGCTCTTCCAAAAGCAACGGCTCATCCTTTGGCCATTCTTCGCGCGGGGTTTCTGCCCACCATGCACCGCCCGGTTCGGCGGCGAGCACCTGGCCTGCCTGAGACCAGAATCCGGCCATTCGATTTCTTGTCGCCAGCCAAAAGTAGCCCTTGGATCGCAGGATGTTGGGACCGTGATCGCCTTCCATCCAGAAATCCCAGAACCGCTGAGGATGAAAGGGACGGCGAGCTCGGTACGCGAAGCTGGTGATTCCGTACTCGGATGATTCGCTCGCGACTTCCAGAAGCTCAGGCTGCCAAGCGTCTGCTGTTTCTGCCCATTCGATTTGAAAGCGGCCGGTGTTCAAGATTTCTGACAACGGCACTTTGCCATGATCAATCGAAATGACGCGAGCCTCAGGATTTAGCTTCCGGAGCACGGCCATTAGCTGTCCGACTTCTTCCAGTGAGACCAGGTCTGTCTTATTCAACAGGATGACGTTCGCGAATTCGATCTGATCGACAAGCAGGCGAGCGATGTCACGGGTGTCATCAGCATCGATACCAATGCCGCGGTCTCGTAGTTCTTCGACCGATTGATAGTCGTCCAGAAAATTCTTCGCGTCAACGACTGTCACCATTGTGTCAAGCATCGCGTAATTCGACAGCGACTCTCCGTGATCGTCGACATGGGTAAATGTCTCGGCGACCGGCATTGGTTCGGAGATTCCTGTCGATTCGATCAGCAGGTAGTCGAACCGACCGCTGCGAGCCAGCGTCGTCACTTCCGTCAGCAGATCTTTTCGCAGCGTGCAACAAATGCAGCCGTTGGATAGTTGCACGAGCGACTCGTTGGTTCGGCTTAGCGTTGCTGTTTCGGCAACTCGCTGCGCGTCGATATTCACTTCGCTCATGTCGTTCACAATCACGGCGACTCGCAGGCCTTCGCGATTGTTGAGAATGTGGTTCAGAACCGTTGTCTTGCCAGCACCAAGGAATCCGGAAAGAACGGTAACGGGAAGTGTTTTCATGGCGTTCAAAACTGTGCAAGGGGCATGGGAAGGTCGCCGGCATTTGAATGCTGCGTGTGGTGCCGACCAGTTTATCAGCGGCAAAAGCATCTCGGTATCGGTTCGGACGCGTCCTTTCAGAGATGACCTGCATTCTCACGAAAACGGCAACCATCCTTGAAATCGCGGGCTTTTTATCCCTTGAATCGCATTCTGCCCGCCGAAGGATACCTGAACGCTTGCTCAAGTCGATCTTGAGGCGTTTTCCTGAGACGCGGTAAACTTCCGCGTCTCCGAATTTTCACTTCCGCATCAGCGTCTAAAATTACCTTGGGCTGTTGAGCGGACTTCTTACGCGGATTCCGATGGCGATTCGTCCGATGACAACTGTGCGGCACGCGATAACAGCCCTGTTGCTGTTCGTCGCTGCGCTGGCATGTGTTGAGTTTTGGATGAAGGGCCAGGCCACGCCGCCAATGACGGTCGTCACTACGCAGACGTGCTCTCGAAATCAACCGCTGTTGGTTCCGTCGGAGGCATTTCATCACGACCTAAAACCGTCGACGAAGACGTCCATGCGTCTGGCGGAACGGAATGCGAATCAAGTCGTTCGCGTGAACTCACTTGGCTGTCGTGGCGATGAAGTTGCCAATCGCGCACCGCAGGGAACGTATCGAATCCTGATTCTGGGCGACGATACAATTTGTGGGCTTAGTGTCGAAGCAAACGCAACCGTGGCCGCGCGACTTCAGCAGTTTCTGGAATCGAATGCTGCGAAGAACGAGTCGGAAAATTCAGGAGCCAGGTCAGATTTTGCTGCCGAGTTTGAAGTCATCAACGGCGGCGTTCCGGGATATTGTCCGCTGCTCTCCTGGTTGAAGTTTGAGCATACGCTGTCTCGGCTGAAGCCCAATCTTGTCATCCTGCACGTCGACATGACGGATATCGCCGATGATGCCAGCTATCGTAGTCTGATGCAGGCGGAAGAGCGACTCGCCGTCTGCCGACATGCAACATTTCGGTTGAAGCCAAAGGCTGCGAACCCGGTGCTGCAATATGTCAGCCAGTCAGCGACGGCTTCCTGGCTGTTCGCCAAAGCTCGCCATCGCGGTCCTGAGTTGTTGTCAGTGCCTCCCGCTGCAGCGACGTGCGACATAGGGCTGAATTGGATCACGGACAATGTGCCGGACCTGCGACTTCAGGTTCGCCATGCGTTGGCACCGATCAAAGATCTGCGAGATGCGGTGAATCAATCGGGAGGCCAGCTTCTGGTGACCACATCGCCCGTATTGTGGCAGGTGATGTCGGGCGATGACGCTCCGGTGCTGACCAGCCGTTGTGGAATCAAGGGTGTGACTCCGTTTGAAAGCAAGTTCCCGTTCGAAGTGATCAGTCGCTTCTGCGAGCAATCTCGAATCCACTTCTTCGATGCCTCGCCCGCGTTTCGCAATGAAAACGCGGAGAAATTGTTCTCCAAAGAAGAACCGATTTTGTCCCGCCTCGGCATGGCACTCTATGCACGAGAGATCGCCAAAACCCTTTTCAAAGATCCGCCATCGCAGTGGTCGGAGTAGTTTCAAGTAGCCCGACCTGTCCTCATGTCGGGACTGAATGCCGCATAGTGAAATTACACCCATCGGAATTGAATCCGAACACTTTCGCAAGTAGCATTTGTCGCGCCGATTTCAGTGCCTTAATCGACTCCTTCGAAGTTTTCGCGATGCAACCAAAGGGCGCGTCTTTCTTTCAGCCGAAAGCCTCCTTTGAGATCATTGAAACGGTTCTTCCGCACTGGGATCAACCGGGCACTTTTGCGTTTATTACGTTTCGGCTCAGAGACAGTCTTCCCGCAGAAGCGATCCGTCGCTGGAAAACGCACCGAGATACTCTGCTAGGTGACGCGAGCATCGACCCGCGTCGTTGGGAAGCCGCTTTGAGAATGGAAAAGACCGACCAGAATCCTCATGCCACCGCCATGCTCACCAGACACCTTTCGCCGCGAGCCGCGTCTCTTTTGAAATGGAAACTGTTTCAGGTCTGGGACAATGAGCTGGATACCTTTCACGGTTCCTGTTGTTTGCGAGATTCTCAAACATCGCGAATCATCGCAGACGGTCTTTTGAAGTTTGATCGAGATCGTTACGTCATGGCCGCATTTTCTATTCTGCCAAATCACGTCCATGTTCTGGCGGCGTTTGAATCGGAAGGTCAAATGCTCGCTCAGGGATCTGCGTGGCGACAGTACTTCGCTCGGGAGATCAATCGTGTTCTCCGGCGAACCGGACATTTATGGCAGCCAGATCAATTCGACCATCTCGTCCGCAGCCCCGAGTCGTTTGATCGCATTCGCAGATACATCATCGAAAATACCTTCAAAGCAAAACTGCATGCAGGGGAGTATCGGCTGTATGTTTCGAAAGATTGGTAGTCGCCCGACCTACCGTAGCCCGACCTGTCCTCAGGTCGGGATTGATGGCCGCGTAGTTTTGTCACGCGATTTCCATGATCTACCCGGCTTCGT
>JANMEV010000383.1:0-2728 GCA_031377305.1 Planctomycetota bacterium
TGCGATAAAACTCGATCGCCCGTACCGCCTGCAGCCGCTGCCATGCGGGAACTTCTCGTGCCAAAAGCGTCCGGCAGAACTGCTTGACGCTGTCCTGCGAAATCAACAGCGATACACTTTCCTGCTGATGCAGAAAAAACGGCATAGCGACGCAGCCAGCGCCCGAACCAGACTCGATCGTTGTCTTCAATCTTCGCCAGTTTCAACACAACTTCAAAACGTTCTACACTCATCAATTTCTCCCAATACGGACAGGATACTCGTTGGCGAGCGGTTGGGCGTCAGCCCTCCGAGTTTGGGTTTCTGTGCCGCCGACGGCTGGCACCGAATCGTCATCCGATTGCAGGCACACTGCACCCACCAGAGTCATGAGTTTTGTGTTTGCGGTGTATATTCAAAACTCGCACAATTTTCCAGATTGCGGGGGTATTTGAGTTTTGATAATTTCCGGCTCCAGTTTTGAATATCCCGAAACCCAAGGGGCGTGTTACCCCAAACTGAGTTTGGGTTACTGGAATGTTGAACATTCCGGCGATGCCGAAGAGGTTTATGTAAGATGGATATAAGTGTGGAGCCTCTGACTATAAGGTCGGTTGTCTCTCGCTATTATTCGTCATGGTCGGCCGGGAAGAGTGTTCGCCGTGATATAAAGGTCGCCGCCTCTTCCATTATCAAATGTCGCACCGCGGAACTGGGAGCGCATGTCTCACGCTGTGACTGCGGCCATGTCACCACCATTCAATACAACTCCTGCCGACATCGAAGCTGCCCTCAATGCCGCGGCGGTCGACGAGCAAACTGGCTCCAGAAGACCACGGCCGAGCTGCTTCCCTGCGATCATGTGCACATCATCTTTACCGTCCCCGAACAACTGAACTCGCTCTGGCAGTACAATCGCGCGGCCTTCTCCGAGCGATTGCTGAAGGCCGCTCGACAAACGCTTGAAACGCTGCTCGCCGATCCGAAGTTTCTGGGTGCCAGACCGGGGATCATTTCGGCTCTGCATACATGGGGACGCAACCTCAGTATTCATCCGCACGTGCATTGCCTCGTCACGGCTGGTGGCGAAGATGCTGACGGTCGGTTCGTCCACTCCCGTCGCAAGGGCTTTCTACCGGGGCCGGTTCTGAACGCGATGTTTCGTGGCAAGCTGTGCGCGTTCCTGAAGACCGCAATCGCCTCGGGCGATCTTGTTGTGCCGCGATCGATGACGGTGGCGAAGTGCCAGTCGCTGCTGAACCAGCTCGGGCGAGTCCGCTGGAACGTGCGTGTGCAGGAACGGTATCCGCACGGCGTGTCGGTGGCCGGGTATCTAGCTCGCTACATGTCCGGCGGACCAATTTCCGACAAGCGGCTGGTTTCGATCTCAGACGAAGCGATCACGTTTCGTTACAAGGATCATCGTGACGGCAGCGTGCAGTTGATGAAGCTGGCTCCGCCCGATTTTCTGAGTCGATGGTTTGAGCACGTGCCGCCGCGAGGCCTGCGCATGATTCGTCGCAGCGGACTGTATGCAAACAGCCTGCGTGACGTTCGAAAGCGCATCTGCGAGCAATTGGCCGTCGAGCATTCCGCTGCCGCGACGCCGCCAGCGTTGGCCGCTGCTGGGGTGACTCCGCTTGACCCTGAACAGTGCCCGGTGTGTAATACCTGCGTAAAGGTCAGATTTGTGAGTCGCTTCGTTACGGAAGGCTCGCTGTCTGACGCGTGGCTTGCCGAGACCGCGGCGAGCCTAACGCGACCACCGTAAGAATGCTGAAATCCGGCTCGGGGACACCGAGCAAAAAGACGGTGAATTGTCTGGCGAGGAATGCTCGGGACAACTCAAACTCCATAGCGGTGCTGCCTCCCTCGAACCAGCCCCGCCTACATGTTCAACTACGGCGTTCAACCACAACCGCATCACAATTTCCTCCTCAACCACGTACCCTCTTCGCGGTTGAGGTTAACGCTATCGTTATGTGATAAACAATGGGTGGACACGCCAGCATCATTGTCACTCCGCCGCTGCCAGTTGCGCCGAGTTTTCTCGACCGATTGTTCCGCCGACGATCGACACGTCCTGTGTGCTCTCGGCCTGATGCGACTCTAGACTTGGCGGCTACAGCCCAAGCCATCTTCGACCTGTTCATCAAGCACGGATTCCTTTCTGACCTTGTCCCTCTCCCTAAACACTCCAACCAACCAACATTTGCAACATGCAATTTGTTTGCCGGCCCGCCAACGAATGAACTCAGCGAGATCGTTCGCCCGATTCAGCCCTGAATCGTACTTCTCACGTATTAGAACACGGCTACCGGCTCCGCGAGCCAACCGGCAACCAACCCACTATTGAGTCCTGCGTTTGATCATTCTCAAACAACTGACAAATCTCGTCAGCCATCCGCGAACGATCTTTCGCGAGGGTTTTACGTTAATTCAACTCCAATCACATCCCAGCTCCCAACGTCAGGCCACCGTCGACGGTGAGCACGTTGCCCGTCACATATGACGCCCCTTCGCTGGCAAAGAACAACACCGCATTCGCAATGTCTTCCGGATTGCCCAAGCGGCGCGCCGGAATCTGCTTCTTGATCGTATCTTCAGCCGCATTGCGAATCGCTTCAGTCATGTCCGTCGCAATGAACCCTGGGGCAATCGCATTGCAAGTGATACCACGTCGGCCCAACTCATTCGCTAAGCAGCGTGTGAAACCTTCGATTCCACCTTTGCTCGCCGCGTAGTTCGC
>JANMEV010000414.1:0-1766 GCA_031377305.1 Planctomycetota bacterium
AGCTCGCGCCGTCCAGTTTCCCGTCACGGGACGGCTCGCGCCGCTCAAAGCGGGAAATTACTTTGGGACTGCTCCAATGCTGTATCTCAAAGCATCAGTGTGCAGATCGCAAAAGTGCTACGGTGAGGCGTTCGGTTGTGACATTCGCAACGAATGTCACATTCTGCCGCTTGCCAGATGAAAGCGATGGTTCACCATGATGGTAGGGATCGCAGTGTCCGGCCAGGCGGTGTCGGGTGAATGATCGCAGCAAAGAGGACATGCGTTCGGCGATCGTCTGGGCACTCGTTCATTAATGTTGAGCGCATCAGCCCTTGGGATTCGAGTGGAACGCGAAGCTCACATGAATGTGGCAATTGGCACAACCCCGACAACTTGAACGATCAGAAAATCCGTGTCGCAAAAATACGTATTCTCCCGTAGTCGCTGCGTAGATTGCCCCAGTGAACATTTCAGTGGGCATGTTCTGACGATTAGACGTTGATGTTGCATCTGGGAAACATGACATGAGTTTCGCGATCAGGCGAGACGCATAGATTCTCCGAGCGTCATCCGTTTGCAAAATCGGTCAGATTTACTCGCGAGTTTTACTATGGTTCGCAAGCCGTCGTCATCTAACGTCCGCCGCAAGCTGCTTCTCGAACGATTGGAAGACCGTCTGCTGTTTGATGGCGTTCCGGATCAGCCGATGTCCATCGAACCCGACCTCATGGCCCAAACGGCGAACGTTTGGGACGGTGGACCGTCTTCGGACACGACGGCCGATACCGCTGCGCAAGAGGCGGCAAGCGGCAATGAGGCTGGGCTGAGGCTGCTTGAGTCACTCTCACAGATCACGGGGATGCTGGTAAACGACTCCGCAGCCGCGGCCAGCATTGATCACGTGACGTTGGAAGACGCGATCGTCGATCAGGTGGCCGATGCTGTCGCAGTGCCAGCCGATCCGCTGTCGCGTCGTGAGATCGTCTTCATTTCGACGGATGTCTATGATTACGAGTTTCTGGCGTTGAATCTCCCTGAGTCCGTGCAGATCGCCCTCATCACGGACGATCGAGACGGCATGGAGCAGATCGCGGATGCTCTTCGTGGCGAATCAAACGTGGACGCGATTCACATCATCAGCCACGGCAGCGCGGGTCAGTTGTGGTTGGGGGGCGAGTCCGTTGATACGGCCAGCTTGTCTTCAAAGTATGCCGATGAACTGGCGACGATCAAAGCCGCTCTGAGTGATGATGCAGACGTTCTTGTTTACGGCTGCAGCGTGGCCGATGGACAGATTGGCCAGAGGTTCGTTGACGCACTGGCTGAAATCTCGGGCGCTGATGTTTCGGCCAGTACGAACGCAACCGGTGCAGAAGCAAAGGGCGGCGACTGGGTGTTGGAGACGTCCATTGGCAGCGTTGTGACCCAATCTCTGCAGGTCAAAAGCTGGGAAGGACTGCTGGCTCCGATCACGATCACAAACGTGACCGGCACCGCGACGGCCGCTGGAAACACATTGGCGACCAACGTCCTTGGCAACGGAATCGTTCTCAACAGCGCGACATTCTCTGGTGACAACAGTCAGGCTGGGACGTTCACTTCGGCGACCGGCTACACCCCGGAATGGCTCGGCTACGGAAGCGGCATTTTGCTTTCGACGGGTAACACGTCACAGGTGATCGGCCCGAACGCCGCGGAAAACGCGAGCGTCGATGCTCCGGGAGGCTTTACCGATCCGGATCTGGGAGCCCTCGGACAGGGAACATCGTTTGACGCCACATCGC
>JANMEV010000452.1:0-1846 GCA_031377305.1 Planctomycetota bacterium
GCGGTGCCGGCAAACGAGATTGAATGAAAGGTGTTGGCGGTATTGGCCGGAAAATTATTGTTGGTGATTCTGTTGGTTGCTAACGCAGGGAAACTAAGTGCGTCGTTAGTAACCGGTGCCACATCGCCCTGCCAGTTGAACCTGTTCGTCCAGTCGTGATTGGCACCACCGCCACCATCCCAGACTCGAGCTGTCAACAAGAGTCGAGGTTCCAGGTCTTCCATCGGAAGTCCGGAATTTGACTTCCGACGTCGTTTTGCGGTATCTGGCTTCAGGCCGCAGAGACTTTGAAGTGAATAAGTGATGGACTGCAACAGAGGATTGAACATAACTCGTGCTCCATAATTTGCTTGTGAGACAAGCCCCGGCGGGACAGGAATTGGGATGACAACGAAAAGTCGAGTACCTCGATCTTCCGTACACAGTCAATGCGTTGCGACTATCGAGCGCGCTCCAGGGATTTTTGAGAATTTGTGCGGCACGCGGTTCGCGCGAAATGCATGCTGCGCATGATCGCGAACGCTGCCTGAATTCTTCGCGTGGAATTCTTGACTGCTGAAGCTGACCTGCCGAAGACGCAACCCCCGGCGGGTCGAACAGTGCGCAGTAGCCCGCAGAGTTCAGAGCTTTATGGCCGGCGATGCTGCCAGTTTCAGGCGATGCGGACTGAGGGCTTACTCAACCGTTGACGACATCGATCCAAAGACGGCTGTCTCGTCCTTTGCCGCCGTCATTGTCGATCGCCTGAACTCGTACGAGGTGTCGGCCGCGTTTTGCAAAGCGGTGAGTCAACTGGAATGTCGTTGCTCCCAATGGCAGTTCAATCGTTTCGACCGCCGAACCGTCGCCCCAGTTGATACGCAGTCGAATTCCATCGAGGGGACTCGGGTCATAGACGTGACCTCGGAGAATCGAATTCTGGCCTCGGACAGGCGCTGAATCGAATGCCATCCCGCTGACTTGCGGAGCCATATTGTGGACGACCGTGCGGAGATTCGCAGATTTCGAGCCTCCGTGTGCGTCATGCCATGAAATGTGCACGTCGTAGGCGTTGGTGGCCGTTAAGGAGTTGCCATTGTCCAGGTATCGATGCGGCACGGCGATCTGGCGAGGCGTGCCCGGTACGAATGTAAAAGTCTCCGTCGTTCCATCGCCCCAGTTTACATCAAGGAAAAACGTGTCTTCCGCGTCCGGCTCCGTGATCAGCCCGCTGAGCGTGACAAAATCACCTTCGTTGATCGTGGGTGTGATCGATCTGTTTGCAAACGCTGGCGGCGTACTGACTCGCGTGAGAGTTACGTCGTTTCCATCACCGCCTACGTAGCTAATTCTGAATGCGACACCACCGGCATTGAAGGTAGAGCCTTCGTTTAGGACGTTCGCAGACGGATCCATGAACTTTCCCTCAACAAATCGTGCTGGATCGGTCATTTCGATGATCTTAAATGTCTGATTCAGCGCAGTCGTAAAGCCTACACGGACGTCCAGAGTTGCCGGTGAGAGCGGCGTGACGATTTGCAGCAAGCTGGCCTTCAACTGATCATATTGCGTAATGGGAGTAATGCCGTTCAGCTCAATTTTCAGGACGCTGGCTGCCGAGAGGGATAATCTGAATACGGAAAATTGCCCTGGGCCCAGGATTCCTGGAGACACTGTTGCGTCGCCCGCATTGAAACTGCCGAAACTTCCATTTGCACTGAAGTCGACATGCACTCCGTTACCCGGGTTCAGTGAAAAACTGGTAGCTGGCGTGGAGCCGTTTGCCGGGAAGCCACCATCAGCGGAGCCATTGAACAAAAGAGCGCCATCGCTCACAGTAAATATGTGCACAAATGACCGTACGAGA
>JANMEV010000569.1:0-4064 GCA_031377305.1 Planctomycetota bacterium
GCATGGCGATGCGCTGATTGCCGCGGATCCCGTTCTTTGTTGACCATGTTTCTCTCAACGCCAAAGCCAGTGGTCATCCGATTACGAATACAGTTCCTGAATCAGCCCACCATCATCCAGAATCTCCATCGGCCGACCATCAGGCGTACGGATCTGACGTCGCGGCGGGATGCCAAGCGACGAATAGATGGTGTATGCCACATCGGCTGGCTTGACCGGGCGTTTCACTGCGTAACCGCCGTGCTCATCGGTCGCTCCGATAACTTGCCCCGGACGAACTCCGGCACCGGCGAACAACATGGAAGCGGCTGGTCCCCAATGATCGCGACCATCGTCTTTGTTGACCTTTGGACTGCGACCAAATTCGCCAAAACAGGCAACCATAGTATCGGCCAGAAGTCCTCGATCGTGCAGATCGCCAATCAACGTGGAGAAGCCTCGATCAAACTCTGGCAGCTTTTTGTCGAGACTGTCAAAGATTTTTGCATGATGATCCCAGCCGCTGTAATTGATCGTCGTGAACGTGACTCCCGCTTCGATCAGCCGTCGAGCCAGCAGGCAGCTTTGGCCAAACGTCGTGCGGCCGTATTTGTCACGGAGTTCCGTCGGCTCCTGCTCGATATCAAACGCCGTTCGAGCCTGCGGCGAAAGGATCATCTCACCGGCTCGTTTTTGAAACTCGCTATACGTCGCAATCTGGTCGTTGCCGTGAACCTGTTCCGCCAGCGTATCAACAGCCTGCAGAAGAGTGCGTCGTCTCTCAATCGACGCGTCCGAGATTGCATTCGTGCGAACCAGATCACGCACTCGATAACCAGCCGCGTTGGGATCGCCGGCTCGAAACGATTCAAAACGCCCGCCAAGGAAAGCGCTTTTGCCAAGTTCCCACGTGAACGAAGGATTCTGAGGCACCGCAACATACGGAGGAATCTGACTGGTAAATCCCGTCTGCTGCGCGACAACCGCGCCGATCGCCGGATAGTCGCCGAACGCTGATCCAAAGCGACCGGAAAGAGCCCAGTTCGTGGCGGTCTCATGATGGTCGTTGGTGTGTGAGCCCGACCGAACGAGCGCGACCTTGTCCATCGTTTGAGCCATCTTCGGCATCAGTTCACAAATCTGAATGCCGGACACGTTGGTGTCGATCGGTTTGTATTTGCCTCGAATCTCGGCCGGGGCATTTGGCTTCATGTCGAAGCTGTCATGATGCGACAAGCCGCCGCCCAGATACACCAGGATCACCGACTTCGCGCGTCTCTGCGGCACCTCTTCCGCGGCATTCGCCTGGAGTTGCAACAACTGAGCCAGCGACAATCCAATGGGACCCAGCGTGCCTACTCGCAGAAACTCACGACGACGCGAACCGTTGCAGAGCGATCGAGTTTCTCGACCAAGATTAATGTTGAGCATAGGGTGATCACATGCAAAAGGCAGGATGGTGAGAAATGCCGTTTAGTGGTTGAACGCAAATTCCTTGGTATTCAGCAGCACCCAAAAGAGATCACGAAACGACTCTCCGCGATTGTGACTTTCAGCAAACGCCGCAGCAATGGAAGCTCGCTCTTTGTCCGCTGGAAGTCTGGAGAGAGTCGAAAGGTAGATCAGATCAATCGCTTCCGCGTCATCCGGTTTGTGCTTGAGAATTTGCTTTAGACGGCCGTCGGCATCATCAAGTTTCTGCGACAAACTATCGCCGCATTGCAAATGCAAAAGTTGTGGCAACGTGACATCTCCCGTGCGTTCGCAGGCACAGGCGGTGACTCGATCGCTGCGACCAAACATCGCAAGAAACGGCGAAGCGACGCCCGAATCAGGCAGCTGTATGGCACGCAGTCCCAGCGGATATCCGGGGAATGTGTCGGGGACTAAAGTGCTTTGGCTGATCGCGTCCAAGAAAACTTCCGCAGGCAAACGACGAGCGTAATAGTGCGAATAGAAGCCGCGTTCCGTTTCGTTGCCTGGCAATGTCGTTGAGCTTATCTGATACGCACGTGAGTTTAGGATCAGACGCATCATGTGTTTCAGGTCGTAATTGTGCGTCACAAATTCCTGATTCAACGCGGCCCACAGTTCTCGATTGGTCGGAGGATTGCTGGCTCGCAGATCGTCAACAGGTTCAACAAGCCCGACAGAAAAGAAGTGACGCCACAGTCGATTGACCATGTTGCCCGAAAAGTTTTCGTTGCCCGGATCTGTCATCCAGGCCGCCAATGAATGCCGGGGATCATCGCCCGGAGGAATCGTCGTCACCGAACGGTCCAGCGGTTGAGCCGCAAGCTGTTGATTCGTTCTTGGCTGGCGCACGGTCAGTGGCCGGGCTATGACTTCCGCAAGCTGCTTCATTGAATTCTCGAGCTGCTGAGATTGCTCGCCGACCTGCTTCTTCAGGCTGGTAAGTTCATCGCCCTGTTTATCAGTGAGACTCTTTTGAAGCTCGGCGATCTTGATTTCCGTATCGACGATCTGTTTTTGTATCCGCTGTTCCTCTTCCGTCGCGACCAGCAGCGCAGTCGCCCCTCTGTGTGATTCCTGACGCTGGAAGTTGACTCGGCGAAAGAACGCAGAGAAATGGTAGAAGTCGTCCTGCGTGTAGCGTTCGAGCGGATGATTGTGACACTTCGCGCAGCCGATCCGAGTGCCCAGGAACGCCTGAGCAACCGATGAGGCGACATCGGATTCTTCCACCTGACGATATTCGCCGACGGAGACAATGTAATAGCCGACCTGAGGCTGAGTCACCGAATCGCCCGTCGCGGTGATGATGTCTCTTGCCATTTCATTCCACGGGCGATTTCGAGCGACCTGTTCTCTGACCCAGGCCTGCATCGAACGAACGCCCTTGCTGCCTCGCACATCGTGATCGCGTTCTCGTCGATTTTGCAGCAAGTCGCAAAGCACCAGCGTCCAATAGTCGACGTATTCCGGACGTTCAAGCAGTTGATCGATCATCCGTGCTCGGCGATCGTCCCGCGTGTCGTTCATGAACGCCTGAGCTTCTTCCGGCGTTGGAAGAGTTCCAATCGTGTCGAGAAAGGCGCGTCGTAGAAATGTGGCATCGTCGACCGGAGCAGATGGAGGAATATGCAGCGATGCCAGCTTGTTGAAGACGTGTTCATCGATCATGCCGCGTCGGTCTGCATACTGAGTCGGATCAACCGATTGATCGAAAGGGATCGTCACCGTCATGACGGCCACCTGTCCCTGAAAATGGACACGAACAACTGCCTCACCGGATCTCAGACATGTGACAAAACCAGTCGGATTGACCTCCAGCACACTGGGATCATTCGAAAAGAACTGAGCCAACCAGGTGACATCGCGAACTCGTTCGTCGCTGTAAGTCGCCTGCACAGCAAGCTGTAGCGAATCACCCGCACGCAGCGTTTTGTTGCCCGGCTGAATCGCAAGGCTCTTCACAACCGGTTCGCCAGAATTGATGCCCGGAGTACCCAACTGAATCCATTCTCTCAACACCTGATGCGCGGGGCTGTTGGGAGCGAACAAGCGACCGCCGCCATGCGGGGCGATCCCCGACGGTTTGGTCAGCAGGAGGCTGTTTTCCGGAGCGGCTCGATCGATTCGCCGACCGAAGAACTCGCGTGTGATTGAATCATAGTCCCAGTCAGCCGCATAGCCTCGTAGAGATAATCGAAATCCATTCTGGCCCGCCAGCTTTCCATGACACGCACCCTGATTGCAGCCAAAGCGAGTCAGAACTGGAAGCACATCCTGCTGAAACGACGGCGGAGAACTCATCGCCGCAGTCGTGATCACCGGCTGATCGTCAGCTTTGGCGTTGCCAGCCAGAGCGCAACTTGCGGAAATCAACAGAAGCGCAGTGAGAGTCCATTGAATTGACTTCATCACGGTGGGCCTGGTGCATGGGAGGATTCTCGGCAGGAGGCGGTTCAGGACGCCTGTCCCAAATCTTAACCGAGAAAACGCCCGCGTGCACTCTCATTGTGCCCGGATCGCCGAAAGAATGCTCACGACACAGGGGGTCAAACCGACGGTGCCGACGGCAGTGAGATTGAAGTGGCAACGCCCAAACCGAAGTTATTGCA
>JANMEV010000494.1:0-11612 GCA_031377305.1 Planctomycetota bacterium
TCATTTCCGGCATCACAACGTCAGAAATCACAAGGTTGATTGACTCGCCCCGGGATTGGACCAACTGGAGGGCCTGAGTGACGTTCCCGGCAGTGAAGACTCGATGACCAAGCTGTTTTAGCGACAACCTGGCAATTCGAAGGAGCGTGGGCTCATCCTCCACAAGCAACACGGTGATCGGAGCGAAGACAGTATCCTCATCTGAGTTCGCAGTCTCATCGATTTTGGCCTCATCCTGAACGGCTTTGGGGAAGTAAAGACGAAATGTTGTACCCACCGTTGGATCACTGTCCACTTCGATCGCCCCACGATTCTGCTGCACAATGCCGTAAACCGTTGCAAGTCCAAGACCTGGTCCCTGGCCGACCGGCTTGGTTGTGTTGAAAGGTTCGAAAAGAAATTCCCTGGCCGCCGCATCCATGCCTCGTCCATTGTCGGACAATGTAATAACCACATAGTCGCCTGCGAGAGTAAAAGCGCCCGTCTGGCGCGGTGTCGAAACCCTCTCATTGCGAGTCGACAGCAGGACTCGGCCGGAATCCGTGATTGCCTCCCGCGCGTTGATGCACAAACAGGCCAGCATCTGATCAATCTGCACAGGGTCAATAAGGATGTTCCACAGGTCATCAGCGGGCAGCCATTCCAGTCGAATGGCTGCCCCGACAGATTTTCGCAGCAATTCCAGAAGACTCTTTATCAAGCTGTTCAGATTGATTGTCTGTGGACTCGCATACTGACGGCTGGCAAAAGTGAGCAGTTGCCGAGTCAGCGCGGCCGCTCTTTGTCCGGCAACCTGAACGGCCTTCATGTGCGTACGCTGTTGCGGGGAAATCGCACTGTCCAGAAGTGACATTTCCGCGTGGCCCAGGATCACCGCCAGCATGTTATTGAAATCGTGAGCGATTCCACCGGCAAGACGTCCGACCGATTCCATCTTCTGCGAATGGAGAAATTGAGCCTGCAGACGTTCTCGTTCTACCTCTGCGTAATGCCGTTCGGTCACGTCCTGAACGACACCCAGCACCTGAGAAACTTTGCCGTCGGAATACGATGCATGGCCAATCGCCCGGACCCAACGACGTTGGCCTTTGGCGGTGTTAATCGGCAATTCAAGATCCCATGGTTTACCGGTCCTAATGGCGCAATCGACAGCATCCGTGATTGTCGCTCGGGCTTCAGGCGCGTAGAACTGAATTGCCCTCTTAACATCGGGGGTATAGTCCGCCGGAACCTGGTGCAAGCGTCGTGTCTGTTCGGACCATCGCAGATGCATAGTATCGACATCCATCTGCCATGATCCGATTTCGGCAATCCGTGAGGTCTCCTCCAGCCACTCCTCGGTTTCCCGAAGCGATTGTTCGGTCTCTCGACGTTTCAGATCTCGTTGGTACGCTTCGATCACATGTCCGATCGATGTCATCAGCGGAGATAGAAATCGAACATCATCTGATGAATAGCCGCCTGATCGATTTGCGAGGCCAATCAACCCGATAAGCTGGCCGTTGCGATGAATTGGCAGGCCGAGAAACCTGTCGAGCGGAGGATGCCCGCCCGGAAGACCGCCTCGACGAGGGTCCGTCGACGGCGAATTGGCAATCACGGGTTCACCCGTCATCATCGCATGGCCAAAGAGTGTCTTCAGATTCCTAAACTCGAACCCAGTAGCCGACTGTTCTTCGTAGAGTGCCCGAGTGGCTGAATCCCACGCAATGTTTGTTAAGGAGTACGTCTTCAGCCACGGATTGCCGTTTTCATCTCGCCTAATCTCACCCAGAAATCCATAGCTGCTTTCGGTGATGTCAAGCAGGGCTGCGAGAAGTTCATCGAACGTGGCTTTGGGGTTTTCGCTACTCACGAATGTGCCAAGGGAATTGCCGATGGCGGTCAGCAGTTTGTGCTCCCGGGACCATTCCAGCTCGACTCGTTTTCGTTCCGAGATGTCGCTCTGCACAGAAAGACAGCCGCACGGCTTGCCGTGTTCGTCGATGATGGGTTGAGCATCGAGCGATATCCAAAACAACGAACCATCACGATGATAATTCTGAATCTCACATTGAAACGACTTGCCTTCCGCTATCTGCAATTGAATGTCCGCGACTGTCACCTGATCGGTCTCTGGACCGTGCAGGAACTCCTGCGGTTTACGACCGATGATCTCATTGACCGACCATCCGCTAAGCTTTGTAAAAGCATCATTCGCCCAGATAATACCTCCGTCAAGGTCCGATATCAGGACAGGATGCGATGTCAGCCTGGCAACCAGCGGAACAAACGATGTGGCATTCAGCGATGAGAGAACCGACGACTTCAGCGTCGAAGGATGGACCGTCCGATCTTCCGCCGCTTCTCGGGCTCCGCCTGCTGTGCCGTTGTTTTTAATAGGTGTTGTCATACAAAGACTACCATCAAACGAACCGAATGCGCTTTCGAACATCGGTATTCACGCTCTGATACCGATTACTCAGGCTTCCGGGACTGAACATTGACATTCGCATCGCTTCCATATCATCAACGCCAATCGAGTTGGTAAAAATAGGCTTGAGGTACTCAATGCCAAATTCTGATGGCTGCATTCTGCGGGCATCATACATCGAAGGATGCACTTCGCGGGGATGGATTTCGCCCCACGGATCGCGAAGCTTGTTTGCGGAAATGGAACTGAGTGTCAGACCGGTTTCCTTCTGGTATTGAATCGTTGCGATCTCGTTTGAATGGCCCGTGGCCAATAGATCAACGGCTTTTCCGCCAATCTGAGAGGCGTAGAATCGATCAAACAGAATCGGCCGGCCGCCGCGCTGCGTATGGCCGATTTTGCGGTTAAACATCGCGGAGGATGCGGGCTCGTGGGTACGCATCTCGGCGAACATTTCTTCGCCCAGTGATTTGCTTAACATCTGTCCTAATGCGTCTGCGGCTCCGCTGTAACGAATGTTCCCAGCAGGATCATAGGTCGGTCTTGCGGCACCCAGTTCATGTCCATCTTCGCTTCGAACACCTTCACCAACAACGATGACAACATTCTGTTGCAATTCATAAATCTGAGTCACTCGCTGTGTCAGAAGTTCAAGATTCAAAGGAACTTCCGGAATCAAAATCAGATCCGGTTGAGCATACGCGGCTCCCAATGCGATGTACCCGGATTGACGACCCATAACTTCCACGATCGCGATCCGGCGATGACTCTCGGCGGTCGTTCGAAGTCGTTCGACACACTGAGCCACAACGAACACAGCCGTGGCATAGCCGGGCGTGGCGTAATTGACGATGTCCTCAAGTCGCATGGAGTCGCGTGTTGAGACTCGCTGTTCCCTGTAACCAGGATTCTTATCCTGAGGCTTCCGAATCCACTCATTGGCTTCATCGATATAGTTGAGTCCCAAATCGTTGTCGATCGTCTTCGGTGCGAGCACGCAGGGCAGAATGTCGGCGATCGGCTGCATCCCGTTGATTGTGCCGTCGCCGCCAATGCAGATAAGGCCATCCAGCCGCAATTTTTTTACATGGTCGGCAACCAGCTTCAGATACTCTGTGCATGTCGAGTCCAGATACGTTCTGGAGGAGCCAAGCAGAGTTCCGCCCTTGCAGGGATCCAGTTCCGGAATCGTGGTAAAGAGAGGATTCAGATGCACATGAGGAACTCGGACGTCGAGCAGCCCCGCATAGCCTCGCTGAAGACCAAAGACATCGATTCGAAGCTGATTCGCCCGCTCCACCGCGCCGAAAATGGTGGCGTTCAACGCAGGAGTGTCTCCTCCGGCAGTCAGAATCCCAATTCGCTTCATACGACCTGTCTTTCCGTCAACAAAATGTAAAGGCTCTTAGTGAGCTTTGAGTTAAGAATCCATCTTCAGAGCCACCTGAGTTCCGCGCAAGCGTGGCGAGCGGGGGTTAGGTTAACAGTGCTTAGACAGGAACGGAACATCAGGGACACTCAGAATTAACCTACTGAACTTTCCTCAATCTGGCTGGAAATCAGTCATGCCGATAGCTGAAATTCAGAATCACCCATGCCTGCGACGGACCAAATGGCGTTTGATTTGCAATTCCACGTCGCGACTTCATACTTCCGGCATGATTCGAACGGCCTGCTCTGGCTGGCGAAGAAAACAGGCTGTTTTCTTTTGACGAATCACCACTGCAGCTCGAAATGACCGAGTTGAGTGAGCACCTTTTACTTGATATTCGATGGAGAAACACAACGATGACCGCGGTGACTGAGTTCCCGATTCCGCTTAATCAGTACAAAGCCCTGCCGCTTGACCCCAAGACCCCGAAACTTACCTCGGAACAGCGGGAAACTCTGAAGAAGAATATCGACATCTGCCGCGATGCCATCATCTTCTTCACGGCAATCGCCGACGCAAAAGGATTAGGCGGGCACACCGGCGGACCGTTCGACACAGTTCCCGAAGTCTGCATCATGCACAGCTTCATGAAGCATGCTGAAGCGGGCGGAACTCCGGACGTGTTGCCGATCTTCTTCGACGAAGCCGGTCACCGTGTCGCTACACAGTACCTGATGGCTGCTCTGGAAGGCGAGCTTCCGGTTGAAAAGCTTTATCACTACCGCGAATACATGTCACATCTTCCGGGACATCCAGAACGAGGTTTCACGCCGGGCGTGAAGTTTTCGTCAGGTCGACTCGGACACATGTGGCCGTTCGTTAACGGTGTCGCGATTGCCAACCCAGGAAAAGTCGTGTTCATGCTGGGGTCCGACGGATCGCAGATGGAAGGCAACGACGCCGAAGCCGCTCGCCTGGCGGTTGCCCAGCACCTGAATATCAAACTGATCATTGACGACAACGACGTCACGATCGCCGGTCATCCGTCCGACTATCTCAAAGGCTACGACGTCGCGAAGACTCTTGCAGGCCACGGCCTTCAGATTGACATCGGCGACGGCGAAGAACTCGACGCACTGTACGCTCGCATGTGCGCGGCGGTGACTGCATCCGGCCCGATTGCTTTGATCAATCGACGCAAGATGTGTGTTGGTATCAAGGGACTCGAAGGCAGTGCTCACGGTCACGACGTGATCAAGGTCTCGCTGGCGAAGGAATACCTGACGACTCGCGGGCAGACAGCTGCGGTTGAGTATCTGAACGGTGTCAAGAAGGGACCATCCGGCCCGACTTACGAAGGCAGTTGCTCGAAGAACGTCGGCAAGAACCGAGACCTCTTCGGCAAGATTCTGAACGAGATCCTCGACGGCATGTCCGAAGCTCAGCGCGTCGCCAGCGTCCGAGTTTTCGACAGCGACCTCGAAGGTTCCTGCGGTCTGAACCACGTTCGAGCCTCGCACCCGGAAGTGTTCGTTCGCGGCGGAATCATGGAACGCGGCAATTACTCCGCGGCGGCTGGTTTCGGCTACGAAGCAGGCAAGCAGGGTGTTTTCGGCACGTTCTCGGCCTTCCTCGAGATGGTTGTTTCCGAAATCACCATGGCCCGCCTGAACCAGTCCAACGTGCTGGCTCACTTTTCGCACGCGGGTTGCGATGACATGGCAGACAACACCTGCCACTTCGGTCTGAACAACATGTATGCCGCAAACGGCCTGCCCGACGAAGGACGCGATACTACTCGCCTTTACTTCCCAGCCGATCAGCATCAGTTCAAGGCGTGCATGAAGACGATCTTCAATCAAGCCGGCTTGCGATTCCTGTTCTCGACACGTTCCGGAGTTCCCGATCTTCTCGACGAAGACGGAAAGAAGATCTACGGCGACGATTACAAGTTCGTGCCCGGAACAGACGACGTCATTCGAGAAGGCAAGGATGGCTACATCGTGGCCTTCGGTGAAACCGTCTACCGTGCTCTTGATGCTGTGATCAAACTGAAAGGTCAGGGCAAGAACGTCGGACTGATCAACAAAGCAACGCTGAACGTCTACGACGAAGCCATGATGGCCAAACTCGCGGCCGCTCCGATGGTGCTCGTTGCAGAGTCACTGAACGTCAATACGGGTCTGGGTTCACGATTCGGTACCGAGTTGCTCAAGCGAGGCTTCAAGGGTCGCTACAACAACATCGGCACTCATCGCGAAGGTTCCGGCGGACTGTGGCAGCAGATGGGCCATCAGGGCATCGACACCGACGGCATCCAGGCCGCTGTGAAAGCGTTGCTGAAGTAACGTCAGAAAGATCGCTTCACCCTCCCTCCGGGGAGGGCTGTGCTCTGAGCCTGAGGCGCTAGCCGATTCTTTTTCAATTTGATCGGCTAGCGCCTCAGGCTCAACGGATGTCTGTTTGCCGCTCACCAATGCCGCCTTCCGTCAATGACAGAAATATAGCCCTGCCCATCACCACCACGCTTCACTCATTCAGGAGTCTCCCACCATGGTTCCCCGCCAGTTTTCGCTCCGATCAACGCTCACATTTTTGCTGCTCGCCGCTTGCTTCTCAAACGGCCCTGCTGCTCAGGCTCAGGAAAAGTCAGCGAGCCTGAAGTGGAAGTTGCACACAATCAATGACCAGTCTCCTTACGAAGCCTGCGGTGCTGCCGACTTCAACGGCGACGGCAAGACTGACATCTTCTGCGGCGACTCGTGGTATGAAGCCCCCAACTGGACAAAGCATAAAGTTCGCGAAGTTCCTGCCAGCGAACCGAATCCGCACTACTACGAAGACTTCTGTGATTCGCCGCTGGACGTCAACGGCGACGGGCGAATAGACATCGTGACCTGCAACTACTTTGGTAAGCGAGTTGGCTGGGTCGAAAACTCGGGCGGCGATTCGAAGAAAGCGTGGACGGAACACGAAGTCGATACTCCCGGCAACATGGAAACCGGCGAACTCGTTGACATCAACGGCGACGGCAAGCTCGACTTCCTACCCAACACCGGCAACGTTGTCGTGTGGTACGAAGTGACTCAGCAGAAGCCCGAAGTCAAATGGACGAAGCATGATCTTGGCAACGAAGGCGCTGGCCACGGAGTCGGCGCGGGGGATGTGAATCTGGACGGACGAACGGACATCATTGCTCCGCGGGGCTGGTACGAACAGCCGGCCGACAAGTCTGCCAAGTGGACGTTCCACGGCGAATTCGATCTGGGTGCTGCTGGAATTTTCATCCACGGTCGTGATGTGGACGGCGACAAACTGGCCGACATCGTCTATGGCATGGGCCATGGCTTCGGCCTGTACTGGCTCAAACAATCCACCGCCGCTGATGGCAAGCGAGTCTGGACCAAACTCACAATTGACGACACGTTTTCCCAGGTTCACACGCTCGTCTTCACCAACCTGGATGGCAAAGGCGAACCGGAACTTGTGACTGGCAAACGAGTCTACGCTCACGAAGTCGAACCCGGCGACACCGACGGCTCCGTTGTCTTCTACTACCAGTTTGACCGAGCAACCGCGAAGTGGACGAAGCACACGATCTTCCAGGGCGACCCGGCGCTGAACGCTCCGAAGGATGCGAAGGACCGATGGGCTTTGAAAGATTTCCCAAAAGGCAGCGCCGGCACCGGACTGCAGGTTGCCGCCATCGACATGGACAAAGACGGCGACATTGACCTCGTTTGTCCGGGAAAATCAGGACTTTACATGTTTGAAAACCTCGGCATGTAGAGGTAGATGTAGTCATGAACCTGAGTCGCAAGGCGCTAGCCGCGGGTTGTTGTTTTAATGGGTTTTCACAACCCGAAACGTCAGTGAGGGATAAGCTTTGTCTTTGTCTCGTTTTTCAACAACAATCCCTCGCTGACGCATCGGGTTAGGATTAGAACAACAACCTGCTGGCCGCGAGTGTTTTCACTGTCTCCAGTCACCCGCAGCTAGCGCTTTGCGGCTCACGAAAACAGCAGACCGCGAGCGGTGAAATTCTGCTTTTCCTATCCGCCACAAGACATCGGATTTCCACAGATGCCTCCGCGCCATTTGAATGCCCTCCTGACCTGCGCATTGAGTTTGCTCTCCGTCTCAACGCAAGCGTTTTCCCAACAGCCCGCCGAAGACCCATTCGCGCTCGGGGTCCGCACGACAGAACCGGTAAGCCCGGAAGAGCAACTCAAGACGTTCACCGTGCCGGAGGGATTCACCGTTCAACTCGTCGCTGCGGAGCCCGACGTCGCCAAGCCGATGAATCTGGCGTTCGATACCAAGGGGCGGATGTGGGTCAGCAGTTCACTCGAGTATCCGTTCGCCGCCAAGCCGGACGTGGAACCACGGGACACGATTCGAATTCTGGAAGACACCAACGGCGACGCTAAGGCTGACAAGGTCACCGTCTTCGCTGACAAGCTCAACATCCCGATCGGCCTTCTTCCGTATGGCGATGGAGTCATCGCATTCAGCATTCCGAACATCTGGTATCTGCGAGACACCGACGGTGACAACGTCTGCGACAAACGCGAAGTGCTCTACGGCCCGTTCGACACAAGTCGCGACACGCACGGCATGTGCAACGCGTTTCGAATGGGCGACGATGGCTGGATTTATGCCTGCCACGGATTCAACAATCGTTCAGACGTCGCTGGCAAGGACGGTCACCGAGTCCAAATGTTGTCCGGCAACACGTTTCGATTCCGTCCCGATGGTTCACGGATTGAGCTTTACACACAAGGCCAGGTGAATCCGTTCGGCATGTCGATCGACAACTTCGGCGACATCTACACGGCCGACTGCCATACGAAACCCGTCACGCTGCTGCTTCCCGGAGGATGTTACGACAGCTTCGGCCGAGCTCACGATGGACTCGGTTATGTTCCCAACGTCATGGAGCACCTGCACGGCTCCACCGCCATCGCCGCCCTCGCGCTCGGACAGCATCTGAGTTTTCCGAAAGAGTACGCTGACAGCACGTTCGACGGAAACGTGATGACGTCACGGATCAACAGGAACAGCCTGAAGCGAATTGGTTCGACCGTGAAGGCTATTGAACAGCCGGACTTCATGAGCAGCACCGATCCGTGGTTTCGCCCAGTGGATCTTGTCGCTGGTCCCGACGGTGCTCTGTACGTTGCCGACTTCTACAACCGCATCATCGGGCACTACGAAGTCGACCTGCTCCATCCCGGCCGCGACCGTTTCCGAGGCCGCATCTGGCGAATCTCTCACAAAGCCAGCGACACGGCGAACAAGGGGCCGAGCGGGTATGGGTTGGATTTGACGGACCGTTCGACAGCAGCGTTGGTTGATATGATCCGAACCGCTCCTGAAATGCAGAAACGATTGGCCCGGGATTTCATCGCCAAGGACGATTCCGAAGCAACCACTGCCGCGCTTGCTCTGGCGTGCGCGGACAAAGATCCGACCGTTCGACACTACGCATTTCGCTTGCAGGCTCGACGGAAGACAATCGACGGAACGTTGCTGAAAGCTGCGGCGTTGGATCCGGATGCAATAGTCAGAGCGCATTCCATGCAAATTATCCGCGAACTGCCGGACAAGGTGATCCATCGCGGACTGCTGAACGCTCTGATGATCCGTGGGTTCGGCGATACATCTCCAATCGTTCGTCGAGCGGCTACGGCTGCGGCGGCTGCTCAGGTTTCAGAAGAACTGCTCGCGCCACTAATGAGACTTCTGCACACGACAGATCTCAACGATGTCCATCTGCGGCATTCCACCCGCATCGCGCTTCGC
Organism: Planctomycetota bacterium; assembly: GCA_031377305.1. Classification (GTDB taxonomy): domain Bacteria; phylum Planctomycetota; class Planctomycetia; order Planctomycetales; family Planctomycetaceae; genus SXXK01. The sequence goes on from JANMEV010000494.1 coordinate 9,591, forward strand.
AACCATTTGTTCAACGACGACTGGTTGCGAAAGCTGGCAGCTCAGTCTCCGCTGGCGATGGACAAGCTGGCCCTCGCCGATCTTTGCGTCGCCGTCAAGACGCCGGCTGCTGCTGAGTTCGTTGCTTCCAACATTCAGTTTCTTGGAACCGCTCAGCCTCAGAGGCTGGCTGATTATCTTCAGTTCGCCGCGGCTTACGTCTCTCCCGATTCCGCAGCCAATGTCGTGCACGCCGTGCGAGAACGCTTCGCTGCTGATTTCACCCTGCAACGCACGTTGTTGAATTCGATGCGACTCGGGTTTGCTCAGCGAGGCCAGCAGCCGCCAGCAGCCGTTCGAGAATGGGCGATGGTCGTCGCGCTGCACTTGCTGGAGATGAAGTCCGTCGACGATCTTGACGCATTGACGGTCAAGCCCGAGCTTGGATGGAGCTATCTGCCTCATCCGGATTCACCCAATCCCAATAATTGCTGGGGCCTGAGTCAGTCACGGGCGTCATCCGATGGCGTCAACGGAGCCACATTGTTCAGCAGCTTTGAACAGGGTGAGACTCGCACTGGGATCTATCGATCGGAATCGTTCTCCGCGGCGGCTTCGCTATCATTCTTTGCCGCCGGTCACGATGGAATTCCTTCCGAGCCGCTCAAGAGGCAAAACTTCATCCGACTGCGAGATGCTGTGACTGGCGAATTGCTGCGAGAAGCAGCACCGCTTAGGAACGATGTGGCGCAGTTGGTCGAATGGAACACCGCAGATTTGCAGGGACGCAAAGTCGTTGTCGAATTGGTCGACGGAGATGCAACCAGTGCCTATGCATGGATCGCTGTCGGGCGGTTCTCCGAGGACCGTCTGAACCCGTCCGATCAGGATCTGCGTCGGTCCGATGCGGAAACGCTTATTGGTGACTTCAGTCTGACCGAACTTCAACCAGCGTTGGCTCAGTTGCTGACAGCCGAGTCACTGACTCGCAAATCGAAAGCTGAAACTGCTGCGGCCTTGTTGAAGCTGAAGCCAAACTCCAAATCATCAGCCGCTTCTGCGATCTTCTCGATCCTCGGCGCGCCGGATTCCCTGATCGAAGCCACTTCGAAAGTTATCGCGAGCGACAATTCGGCGGCAACGGGACCCCTGCTGGAATCTGCGTTTCAGCTCGCGACGTCTGCCGAGCAACTGCTCATGGCCGAACAACTCGCTGCCGACAAATCCGGGGCTGAAGAATTGCTGCGACTGATGGAAGCCGGCCGCGCGTCGGCTCGCTTGCTCCTGAAGCCGACGGTTCAGCAACGTCTGAAGGCGCTCGGCACGGAGGCGTTGACTCAGCGAGTCGCCGTTTTGACGGACAAGTTGCCGACCGAAGACGCTGTTGTGGAAGAGCTGTTGGCTGCTCGCCGCAAGAGCATGGCAAACGCGAGCGGCAATCAAGAGGCGGGGAAAGAACTTTTCAAGAAGAATTGCCTGGCCTGTCATCAAATCGCCGGTGAAGGCAAACAGGTCGGCCCAAATCTTGACGGCATCGGCAACCGTGGCCTCGACCGAGTCCTCGAAGATGTGCTCGCACCGAATCGCAACGTCGACGTCGCCTTCCGCACGACCACCGTTGTGACGAGCGATGGAAAAGCCTACAGCGGCCTGTTGAGGGAACTTGAAGGCAACCGAATCAGCATCATCGACAGTCAGGCAAAGGAAACGATCCTGCAAACGGACTCCATCGAAGAACGCCTCGCGTCCACGAACTCGCCAATGCCCGCTAACTTCGGCGAAACGCTCAAAGAAGACCAGGTAAAGGATCTCGTCAGCTACCTGCTGCTGCAGCGAAAGCTGGTGGAGCCCGGCGCGAAGCCGTAGAGCAGCGGCTGCATCCGTTCCCGCCCCCTTGAGCCAGAGGCGCTAGCCGACCTTACAGCGCAGAATCGGATTGTGTTCTGTCAGTCGTGAATGGATGAGTCAGTGGAACACCCCAACTCATGACTGACAAAGCACTACTTGCAACCAGACCGAACTGCATGCATTCCCGCTTTGGTT
>JANMEV010000520.1:0-9853 GCA_031377305.1 Planctomycetota bacterium
CCCGACCTTTCAGCCGCTGCTGCCGCGGCACCGGACGATGCAGAACTGCTGCGGCGAGCCATCGAAACGTTGCCTCCGGAAGCAGGAGCATCCGCGGTGAGTTCACCCATCGATGAGGCTCGCGAAGTCTTCGAACTGCGAATTTCCGAGCCCTCGATGCTGGATGGTGCGTCGGCAAGAGTCGGTTCGCCGCCCGATCTGCTCGCCGCGGTCGCTTGTTGCCGAGCGACGTTCACGGGCCGCTCGTTGAGTTCCGACTGCTGGGCGGCCGCGGTTGAGACATCGACAGATTCGTTCGCCTGGGAGTTGGCGGCGGCAATGTTTTCAGTTGCTGAAGATTTCTGCTGCTGTGCATCCATCGACTCGATCTGTTCAGGCGTTGGCGATGATTCGGCTCGCTGAGCTTCGATGGCGGCGGCTTCCAATTCTGAAGAGACCGTTGAAGCGACAGCAGTTGCTTCCAGATCAGACATCGGGACATCGTTTGAATTCTTCGACTGCTCAACCCTTGCATCTAATTCTGGCTGAACGCTCTCGACGGTCGAGACTTGAGGCGCATCCACCGCCGCGGCGGCTTCGATTTTGTTCTCCGATGCCTGACGTTCGATTTCTTCTCGCGCGTCGTCGGGCAGCGTCACGTTCTCTTTTCGATCTGGAATTTTTGTTGAATCGAGCTTGTCGATTTCCGGCTGCCGTTCTGTCGGGACAGGTTCCGGCTTTTCGATCGCGGCGAGCTTCATTTCCTGCCGCTCGAGCTCCGTTTCATTCTCGGGCGTTTCTGTATTGGACGGCTGCTCCCAAACAGAGTCCGGGTTGGGAACTTCTTCGCCCGCGTAGTCGGGCAACGTAAATTCTTCACGCAGCAGGCCGGGCAGGTCAGCCGCTGCGACAGTCGTCTGAAGCGGGTTGCGGTATTCGATAGTGGTCATCGAGAGGCAGAGCAAAAAATGAATCAGTAGACTCAGAGCGATCGCCCATTGAAGACGTCGCTTGATCACGCCTCGCACAAGAAACGTCACCGCGACCAGCATGGCTGTCAGAGCAGCAGCCCACGCGATCTGGCCTTGCAATTGATTCATGCCGGGCAGTGGTACAACTTTGGCGTCGGTAAACAACGCCGCCATTCCCTGAAGCGAAACGATTCCACATCCGACCGAGATCCCCATGGCCAACATCAGCCGAAGCCGCTGCGGCGCGGTGAGTTCCTGCAACTCTTCATCGGAGATGTGGACGAGATTCCTCATGGATTGTCACCTCTGGCTGCATCATCCGGAGGAATCACGGCGACTCGATAGTCGCGTATGGTCGCCTGATTGCAAAGGCTCATGACTCGAGCGATGTACTTCCAGTCGGCACCTTCGTCGCCCCGTATCACAACCGGCTGACTTCCCGGATTATTGACGCCGGCTCGCATGAGTCGTTCGGCTACCTGAGCTTCGGTGTGCAGTTCGCCACCAACATAGAACTCGCCTTTGGCGTTGATGTTGATGATCATTTCTTTGGGACGCATCACCATCGGCATGGCGGCGACAGCGTCAGGAAGGTTGGCGTCCAGAGACCCTTCGCCGGACGCCTTTGATTCTTCTTCGAACCGACTGGCAACCATGAAAAACAACAGCAGTTGAAAGACACAGTCGATCATCGGCGTCATGTCGATCTGACGTTTTCCTGCGGTACCGTTCTTAAAGCGAAATCGCATCGGGAATGCCTTTGACGGTTCAGGGACTGACGAGCCGTTTCCCGAAGAGTATGACAATTGCCTGACCAACCGTGCAGTCCAGCCCGACTGCAACTCTGGTGTTTTTTTGTTATTTACAGGCTGCCGTTCTCGGCCCTGCTGCTCAGCGTATTTTAAGCACGGAGTACACAGAAGTCACTAAAGAATCGCAGAAGCAAATGCGGCCGCTGCATCAGCCGGGGCTCAAACTACTCTGAGCGGACAGTGTGATTACATGCCGCAGCTTTTGGTTTACTGCGAGCCGACAGAGGGAATCGCATACGTGGATTCGCCGCTCCGTCGGCCAAACCGGAACTGAATCCCCTCGACTTAAAAGAAATCAGCGCAGATAGTGCCCTGGCATGTTTGAGTGGACCACTCTTCGACAACCCTCACAAACAACTCAACCCAACACAGCGCAATTCATTTCGCGCAGAACCCAATTTTGCCCCGAAATCAGCGATAGAAGATGCCTGCATCATGCAGATCTCACGCAGCAGTTCCCCGTCAACAAACACTGTCGAACGCTTCTCGGTGAAAAGCCGGAATTGCTCAGCTTAGTTTTGACAGACTCAATTTCTAAGCGATCAAAGACTCGAGGATAACTTTCGAAGTTGCGGCACAGCGATTGCTTCGAGAGAATGGATGATCGACAGTTGCCGTTGACGATACTCGCAAAGCGAGTTTGAGCTTCCGCGATGTGCCACTTTCCGCTTGCGATCACAAAACGGCTCAGGACTGGTGAATGAAATGACTGACAGGAAGCGAACTCTGCAGGCGGTGGCATTTGAGGAAACGTTCTACAAATCGTCGAACGGCGGAGTTGCCATCGAGATTTGCAAACGACTTACTCTTGAAGACACTGACGGCGCCCTCATTGATGTCACTGGAATTGACGACAGAGCGGTTTTGGAGGAATTGAGATGCCTCGAAATCACTCCCAGCACGCTGATGGCGTTTTCGCTGTTCCCGTCAATCCATGTGGCATGGGCATATGGCATGTTGGAGCCCAGCGAGAAGGCTGCCATACTAAATTCGGCCGAGCATCTGGGGATTGCTCCGGAGTCGACAGCATTCAAGCTGCTGGATTCATGGCTCACCAGAGAACCGCACGACGAACTGCTTTTGGCATGGAGAAACTTTATTCATTCGGTAAGCCCGAAGCTGTCGACCACAGCGTTCGAAAAACTTCGATATGCCGCCATGAAGCGAGCACAAGTGGTTGCGCAGGCTGCAGGAGGTTTCCTTGGCTTTCACGCGACATCGGAATCAGAAAAAGCCGCGATTGCTGAACTCGAGAGCGTTTTCGCGGATGCGTTGCTTCGCCCGTCGCATGTTGACGAATCGTAACTTTCGTCAGCCCCAGAACGGTTGGGGAAAGTCAAAGTGGCAAATCCCAGAATGACATCGTCCGAATCAAAACTCACTGTTACGAAACCAGCCGCCTCATTCGACGCCACTGTGCAGTCGTTGTCGCGGACATGTGCGTTTCCGGAACACACTACAATCGTTGAGGTGCGACAGACGCACATATCGGCGGTGTTCCTTGGAGGTGACATTGTCTACAAGCTGAAGAAGCCGGTGAAGCTACCTTTCCTTGACTTTTCTAATGCGACGCTGCGTCATCACTTCTGTGACGAGGAAGTTCGTATCAATCGCCCGTGGGCCCCGGGTATTTATCTGAGCGATGTTCCAGTCACGACGCAGGATGGCGGATTTCAATCTGAAGGCGATGGACCCATCGTTGAATGGGCCGTCAAGATGCAGCGTTTGCCCGAGTCAGTGACGCTGCGTTCTCGGTTACATAGTGGATCGGTGATGGCGTCGGACTTTGAACGAGTCGCTCGCCGCATCGCGATGATTCACCGGAGTTCCGTGCGAGTAGCGGGAGACAAAGCCGCGAAGGCCGTCGATACCTTTCGTCGGCAATTCAACGACAACTGGACATCTGCCGATCAACTGGCAGAAGAAGTGATCGATCGTCGTGTTCTCGAACGACTCAAATCCCTCGCAACGGAATGGCTGGACCGATTCGACGCGCTGCTGCGGACACGCGCGGAAAATGGATGGATCCGCGAAGTGCATCAGCTCCTGGACCTGGTCAGCCTTCAGCCCAAGATCGCGTATCAGCCTCGGGATTCTATTCCAGATCCAGGCGGCGCCATCTGCCACGAACAGGATCCGACTCGCGCTGCAGATCTTCAGGCCAACGAGATATGCCTGCAGCATTTCGAACAGACGGTCGCACGAAGCCAGAGTGCCATCGATGATCGGAGCAAAATCGTCGGCCATACGACCATGCTCATCAACCGCGTAGATGATGAACAGACGCGGTTCACGCCATTTCGCAGAAAACTTCTTTCGACCTTTCTTCGTGCGACCCTTCGTGGGTTCTCGCAGCCGCACTCGGCCACCGTCCAGGCTGACAACAATGCCGCGATCAGCGATGTTCCCGTCGACCTTCACGCTGCCAGTCTGAGTCAACGGGGACAGTTTTTTGCCGATCAGCCCGCACACCTCCCGGATCTTGTTCGCAGTCACATAAATACTTCCTCCAGAGAGCATTTCGGCCGCTTCGTCATACGATCCCGGAAGTGCTGATGCCTTTGCCATGCGTTGGAAAACCTGCGGAGTCAGTCCGCTGGAAATGCCCAGCAGCATCAGCGCCGGAAACAAGCCTCGCTGCGGCTTCCGCGACGCCTTTGCCGGATCTTTCTTTCGGTGGAAGGAAGTAGGTCAGATTCAGAATCACATCATCCCCGCCGGGCAAATGAATCACCTTGCGTCGTGTTCCATGCGCATGGTATTTATAAGGCAATTCTCTGGCCGCATCCTGCAGCCGCTGATACTCGGCACACATCCCTGAGTTCCTCCGTGAAAAGCAGTTGTGGTAAACCGCTCTTTACAAGGTCTCAGGAATCTTCTTCTACCCCAATTCTCGCTACTCAAGCATTCCCAACAATTCCAGAATTCGCCCGCGGTTAAGTTCAACACTCTGTCTTACCGTGGCAGGCAGTATGGCCGGCTCCGTTGCCGGACTGCTGGCGTTTCGGGCGGTCGTGTCTCCAGCGTACCTGCTGCCGATCAATGAAATCTGCGGTAGTTACCTGCAGACGGTCGAGACGATTTACACGGTCCTGCTGGCGTTTGTATACCTCTGCGGTCCCGAACAGTTCAGGCCGGTGGCTGCCATGACGGCCTCCATGGCCGATACTGTTTCGTTCATGCTGCTCCCGATCCGTGATGTTGATAACCCGTTTCAGGGAGATTGGCACGTCAGCCCGGCACTGATTGTGGCGGCCACAAACCCGATGGATATTGACGAATAGCTGGATTCCCAATACACGCTCATCCCAGCGACGAACTCTCCTCAAGCCCCGGAGTCCGCAGTTATGAATGTGATGTTTTTCATATTGTTGCTATTCCTCACCAGTATTACTCAGGCTGACGACGTGATCGTGCGCGATGCCGATTCGCTTCGCCAAAGCCTTCGCAATCTGAAACCGGGGACGACTCTGAAAATTGCACCCGGCGACTACCCCGGCGGGCAGCATGTCGTCGGAGTGGAGTCGCTGATAGTGGAGGCGCTTGATTCGAAAAGCCCGCCGCACTTCAAGGGCGGAGCGAATGCGTGGCATTTCTCACGCTGCCAGAATCTGACTGTTCGTCACTTACGCATCAGTGGCCAGTCCGGGAACGGGCTGAATCTGGATGATGGGGGCCTGTTTGATGAACCCGTCACCGGCATCACTCTGGAACATCTGGAGATCAGCGACATCGGTCCCAAAGGCAATCACGATGGGATTAAATGCTCGGGCCTCGACAAGCTGACCATCCGGGACTGCACACTGACCGGCTGGGGCGGGCAGGGGATTGATATGGTCGGCTGTCACGAATCCGTGATCTCAGGTTGTCGCTTCACAGGGAAGGCTGGATTTAGTGCAACGGCTGGTGTGCAGACCAAGGGCGGTAGTTCGGACATCACGGTCGAGAAATGTCACTTCGTCAACAGCGGCGAGCGGCCACTCAATGTGGGCGGCTCCACCGGTCTGGATCTGTTTCGTCCATCGGGTGCGAAGTTTGAGGCGAAGGACATCGTCGTCCGCGACAACATTATCGAGGGCAGTCTGTGTGCCGCTGCGTTTGTCGGAGTCGATGGCGGAGAGTTCACAGGTAACACCGTCCTGTATCCTGAGAAGTGGATTTTCCGCATCCTTCAGGAAAACACGGCCGATGGGTACGCTCAATGCCGGAAGGTGCTGGTGAAGGACAACCGGATCGTCTTTCGCCGATCGCAGGTCCAGATCGAGATCAATATCGGCGGCGGCACCGACCCAGAAAGTTTTCGGTTCGAGGGCAATCACTGGTTTGCCGAAGATCGGCCTCGGGCTTTAAAGCCCCAGTTGCCATCCGAGGAAAAAGACGGAACCTACGGTGTTGATCCTCGGTGACGCATTTCGTCTGCGAAACAGGCTGCATTCACTCCCAGCGATGATACCGCGACGTAATTGCGGATGTCCAGCAGTGTGCCGGGCATGGGGTTCCAGTAGAAGCTGCGAAAGGCCGCTGGTGACATCGCGATCAGTTCGTCGCCGTCGGGAAATTGTTTGACGGTGGCGAAGTCTCCACAGCGGCTGCCGTGGCAGATCTGGACGCACTGTCCGCTGGTGCCATCCCACAGCCGCAGCGTTTCGTCAAGAGAGCCGCTGATGACGTGGTGACCGTTCATGGAAAAGTGGCAACTGAGGGGCGCAATACGGGGACGGGGACATGCTATTTATCCACGTGCCGTGGCCTGCCTTGGAGGCGATGGAAAGATTCGAGTCCGAGCATTGCTACGGTTTTTGGTAACCGTTCACGGAATCGAAATGCTCTTGGGTCGGTTCAGGGAATTTTGTTAGCGTCCGCACATGGACGCGAAAGACAAGATCATAGAGGATCTTCAGCAGCTTGTGGCGCAGTTGACGGCAGAGATCGCTGACCTGAAACTGGCGCTGGCCAAGGCGACAAAAGACTCATCGACATCATCGAAACCACCGTCCAGTGATATCACCAAGCCGAAGACTTCGAAAAAGCCGGGGCGACGCGGAAAGCCGAAACGCGGTGGCCAGCCGGGGCATCAGCAGCATCTGCGGGACAACCTGCCGCCGGAACGCGTCGATGAAACATTCGATTATGAAATTACTGACGAAGACGTTCAGCGGCTCGACCTGAAGCCGACCGACGAATTCGAGACACACCAGTTCATCGAACTTCCCGAGTCGCCTGTCTTCTTGACCGAGCATCGGCTGCGTGTCTATCTCACGGCCGACGGCGACAGATATGTTCCGGACGTTGGCGACATTCTCAACAAACCCATCTTCGGGCCGCGACTGCTGGCGATGATCGGATGGATGAAGTCGGGAGCTCATTGCCGCTATTCCACCATCGAAACGTCCATGGAAGACGTGCTGCAGGTGCCGGTTTCGCGAGGCTATCTGCTCGAAGAACTTGTCGGTGCAGAATTTACAGGCTATTTGAACTTCGTTTACTTCTCCGCCAACTGCTCATTTGCGTGGAACTTCTGGATCAAAGCCCAGTACTGCTGGGCTCATTTGATACGCGACATCCGGTTCATGAAGAAGCTCCCGGACAAAGTCACAAAAGTCTGGGCCGAACAGCTGGAGGATCGCTCGCGGAGGCTGTTTCAGGCATAGCATAGCCGCGACACCATGACGGTCGAAGGATTTCGCCGCTCGATGATGATCCATCGCGACCGCTTCCTGGAGCTGATTCGTAATCCTTCTGCATCCAGGGAGGCGATGAATCTCGCTGCGCGCTTCGCAATCCGCGAGTACGTTGTAGAAGGCAGCGACGAAGTCCAGTCGTACGATATGTCTGAGGACTACTTCCGCTTCATGTTTGCCGACGGAGTCGAACCGACTAACAATCACAACGAACAACAAATCCGCCAGTGCGTGATCGACCGCATGATCACTCAAGGAACTCGCAGCGAAGCCGGTCAACGCTATCACGAACGCATGTGGACGGCTCTGGCCAGCTGCAGAAAACAACAACGCAACTTCTTCGACTTCCTGAAGTCTTCCATCGAAGCAAAGCTCAATAAACGGCCTGCTCCTTCGCTGCTGAACGGCTGATACCGTGAACGGTTACCATTTGCTGGGCGTCGAACCTGGTTTTGAAATTCACGACAGCACGGGTCGACCGTATTCAGTCAACGAAGGTTCGCCAATCCTGGATTTGTTTGGCTGATGGCGACGAGTGGAGCAAAACGGCAGCACCAGGTCGCATCTGGAACCGTTTCCTTAAGTCGTTTTCGTTTGTCGGTAATGTCAACACATTTGACATTGCCGACGGTGCGCAGAGGATGGCAGTTCTCTCATCTCACCATGCGTGCAAGTGTACTGTCCGATGTTGCCAGCCATCACCGACGTCCAGACGGGCTGTCAGGCTTGCTTTGAGACGGGTTCCGTCGTACGTTGCTGTGAAACACACGCAGTACCGGTTTGATGCGAGTTCAAGTCAGGGATTTTTTCAATGGGACCGCTACCACTTCAACTTGCGCGACGATCGTTCCTGCAGAATTCGGGCGTCAGTCTGGGATCGATGGCGCTGGCTGCGCTGCTGGCTAAACAGGCCAGCGCTAATCAGGATGCGGTGACTCAGCAGGTTCCGCATTGGAATGGAGTGCTCAATCCGCCGCACTTTGCTCCGAAAGCCAAGCGGATTATCTGGCTGTACATGGCTGGCGGAATGACGCATATCGACACGTTCGACAACAAGCCCAAGCTGGCAGAACTCCACGGCAAACAAATGCCCGAGTCATTTACAAAAGGCCAGCAGATCGCTCAGTTGCAGGGACAGCAATTAAATTGCTTCGGGCCTCAGCATGCTTACAAACAATGGGGACAGTCAGGACAGTCGATTGCTGAGATCTTTCCGATGCTCGGCGAAAAATGTGCCGACGAAATGTGTATTGTTCGATCGCTTCACACGGACGCCATCAATCACGACCCGGCTCACACGTTCATGAACACGGGCACAATGATCACAGGTCGCCCGGCGATGGGGTCATGGCTTCTGTATGGGCTGGGAGCGGAATCGGAAAGTCTTCCGGGCTTCGTCGTGATGGTGTCGACGGGAAAGTTCGGGCAGAAGCAACCCATCGCCGCTCGCCAGTGGCATTCTGGATTCCTGCCGGGGCAATTTCAGGGAGTCGAGTTTCGCGGAACTGGTGATCCAGTGTTGTACGTTGGAAATCCAAAGGGTGTTTCGTCAAAGCAGCAGCGAGATGTTGTCGACGCGGTTCAAAGGCTTAATGGGCTGGCCAACAACCGCTACGACGATCCCGAAATCGCAACTCGAATCAGTCAGTACGAGTTGGCATTCCGGATGCAGTCCAGCGTTCCCGAGCTGATGGATGTCAGTAAAGAGCCCGATCACATCTTCGATCTTTACGGTACAAAGGGAGGCGATGGTTCATTCGCATCGAACTGCCTGTTGGCTCGCCGACTGGCCGAACGGGGAACTCGGTTCATTCAGCTTTACCATCGCGACTGGGATCATCATGGAGCTGTGAAGGAGCATTCGGCAGGGACGGCGAAGGAAGTTGATCAGGGCGTCGCCGCGTTGATTACGGACTTAAAGCAACGCGGCATGCTGAATGACACGATCATCGTCTTTGGCTCGGAGTTCGGGCGGACTCCGATGGCTCAGGGCAACGGTCGCGATCACCACCTTGCGGGCTTTACGATGTGGTTTGCCGGTGGAGGCTTCAAGCCGGGCTTTAGCTACGGGGCCACGGACGAACTGGGATATCGCGCAGTCGAAAACCGCGTCTCAGTGCACGACATTCATGCGACATTGCTGCATCAAATGGGGATCGACCACAGCCGATTCACCTACAAGTTTCAGGGACTGGATTCCAAGCTCACTGGCGTTGAGGAATCCAAAGTCGTCAACGATCTGCTCGTTTGAAATCTCCGCCGCGGAAGAACCGTCGTCGCAAGTGACAACGCAGAGTTTCAATGTTCGAATCGTCGGGATTAAAGTGCCTTTTCGGAGAGTTAGCAACGTCCAGCCACTGATTGACCAGGTAGTCCTCAGGCGGCAAGGAGAGTCCCCTCTCGGCTCGCC
>JANMEV010000563.1:0-1912 GCA_031377305.1 Planctomycetota bacterium
GACCGGAGCAGGTTGTGATTGTTAATAACGTCCCCCCGATCGCACGATGCGCGATATGCTGAATCGGCTGAACTATCGCCTGAAGCGGATTCAGAAAGGCAAGCCGCTGAAGAAGACGAGGGACACAGATTCCATTTTCGAAAATGTGAAAGCCGCTCACGCGAAGTACGCGGACGATCGTGAAACGTAGGAGATTTCCGTCGATACGAAAGCAAAGGTCATTGCAACTGAAATGGAATGGTGTTCTGTTGACGTGCTGGAACATCGTCAAAACCAGCGATGAACGAATGACATGGAAAGGCACGGATCCAACCGTTCTGCAGTTGGAAGGTGATTATCCGATTGGAGTCATCGTTCCAAAGAAGGAAATGATCGAACTCAACAAACGACTCAAACGCTCAGAAACTCTCGCCAAATACGGTATCATCATTTGCCCTGCAGTCCCTCGCGGCAGGTAATCCCTCTCCTGTCGCTCGCCTAAAGATGCCGCAGGGCTTCTATGGGATCCAGATAGGCGGCCTTGCGAGCCGGGTAGACTCCGAAGATCACGCCGACGCCGATAGAAATGCACAACGACAGCACAATCGACCACGGCGCGATGCGGGGTTCGAGCGACATGGCGATCGGTGGTAGCATGTCAGGCGATGTGATTGAAATCAGATGACGAAGGCCTCGAAAGAGCGGGCCGCACATCAGGCCGAAGCCCACTCCCAGCAAACCGCCTGTGCCAGTGAGCACAATCGTCTCAACCATGAACTGTTTAATGATGTGTTCACGCTTCGCACCCAGCGCGCGACGGATGCCGATTTCGCGAGTTCGCTCAGTGACAGTGGCCAGCATGATGTTCATGATGCCGATGCCGCCGACAACAAGCGAGATCCCTGCAATTACGACCAGCAAGACGTTGAACATCGCTCGCGTGCGTTCCGCCTGACGAAGAAGCTCTTTGGGGACCACGACGGCGTAGTCTTCGGTTTCGTGATACTTCTTCAGCAGTGAAGTGATGATCTCGGAGGTTTCGTCGACGTCTTCAACATTCTCAACCGTCACGGTGATCTGACTAAGCTCCACCCATTCGCCCTGAAAGTCTCCGCCGACGCGTTTCATGACCAGATCACCGACTCGGCGTTTCAGAGTTTCCAGCGGGATGTACGCATCCATGTTATAGTCGCGAGAATCGATGCTGCCGCCAATGGCAGCCGACGCCGAACGTGCCTGAGTCTGGCCAATGACCGTGTAGAATTCGTTGCCAACCCAAATGGCTTGACCGATCGGGTTCTCAAAGGGAAACAATCTCTGAGCCGTCTGATCGCCGAGCACAACGACTTTTTCACCCTGATCGAGGCTGTTGAGCCATCGCCCGCGTCCGATCCCGAGTTTGTTCAGCTCCATGTATTCTTCGGAGCATCCGACGAGTTTCACTTCAGCCGAGTGATCGCCCTGGCGAAGTTCGAAGTTGAGTTCCCGCATCGGGACGATTCGTCCAACGCTGGGGATGTTGGACACAATGCGTTTGTAGTCATCTCGCAACAGGCCATAGGTTTTGACTTTGCTGTTGTCGGTCGTTTCGTTTCCCGTTTTGCGATGAACGCTGCGGACGATGATGTTGGTGGCACCAAGATCCTTGATTTGCTGCTGAGCCTGATAGCTGACTCCTTCGCCCATCGCGACCAGCCAGATGACTGTCGTGGTGCCAATGAAGATCCCCAGAGTCGCCAACGCCGCGCGCATTTTTTGCAGCGTGAGACTCTTGAAGGCAAGCTGGAATGTCCGAAGTAGGGAGCTGTTCAAGAGATCTACTTCTCCGCCGCGTCGGTCAGCTTTTTGATCGCAGCATCCAGTTCCTTCAAATCGACCTTTCCATCTTTGTTGGCATCCGAAGGCTCAAAGTACTGTCGATCCTTCTCTTCGT
>JANMEV010000567.1:0-2953 GCA_031377305.1 Planctomycetota bacterium
ACTCGTGTACGACCTGTTTCCGGACCTCTCGGATCGTCAACCGGCGACTTGGCGTAGTAATCGTCGGCATGCCAGTCGGCCGTCCATTCCCAGGCATTGCCGTGCATGTCGTGCAGCCCGAATGCGTTGGGGGGAAACATCCCCACCGGCGATGTGAATGGAATCGATCCATCTTCGGGAATCGGAACTTCCTGAACATGTGGAAACTCGGTCTTGCCTCGAGCATCCAGCGTGCGGGAGATTTCAATCATCTTGTCAGGATCGTCAACGCCCGAATACCGATTCGTTGAACCGGCTCGGCAGGCAAATTCCCATTCCGCTTCCGTTGGCAGGCGATACTTGACGCCTTCCTTCTTTGACAACCAGTCACAAAATGCAATTGCATCGTTCCACGTCACGTTCATCACGGGATGAAACTCGGACTGAGGAAATCCGGTCGCTCGCCAGTTGAAATGCGTTCGTCGCCCTTCGCAGATGCGAGTTTCCTCGTTGAAGCCCCAGCCACCTTCGCCGTCTGTCTCGGCTTGAGTCTTGTAGCCAGTCTCTTCGATGAACTGACGAAACTGTCCGATAGTGACTTCCGTTTTTCCAAGAAAGAATGGCCTGGTGATGCGAACGCGGTGCTGAGGATATTCGTCGTTAAAGAAATCCGGCGAATGCTTATCCGCCGGGAACGCGGCCTTCAGATGTTCGGCCGTTTCGTTGCTTCCCATCAGGAACTCACCGGCCGGAATACTCACCAATCGCAACCCAATTGAGTTTAACGCTTCATTCTCCAGCACGGCATCCGACGGACGCGACGGCGATTCCTGACGACCAGGTTCATCCTGCGCAACCACACGTCCGCCGTTGGCGGAGTCAAGCATTAACAGCAGAACGAAGGAATAAAAGCGTGTCATCGTGGTCAAGATTGCTTCCCTTTAAGCATGAGGTCTGACGTTTTGACGGGTTTGAAGCGTTCCGAGCTCTTCATGGGCCGTTCATATGGACATCACGATGTCAAGATCAGCGGCATCGCGGCCGTTCTCGGTTTATGCGATCGAAGAACGAAGACGACCGAACGCTGCTCCGTTAGGGTTGATAATCCCAGAATGCAGATTTCTTGCAAAGCATGGCACAATTCAGTCAACGAGGAGACGCTTCCGAGAATTCGGTTTTGAAACGTTGCTCAGTCGCACATAGAGTGTCATTCGCACGAACCGAATAAATTCGAACCCTGATTTTCTCATGTTCGGAATACTAAATCTGAGTCGAACAACTACTGAACTCTGCACCCAGTTTTGCTGACGATATGCAGTCAATCGTCTTTGCGATCTCGCAAGCGGCACGGGAGTCTGGCTGTTCACTGTCCCGAGCGTATCGTCTGGCTCGTGACCCTACATCAGCCCTCGGCGCTGTAGTTCGGCGACCACTTGTTGAACGATGGCTGAGACATCAGCGGGATTCGGCTGGCTGCCGGAATCGCCGATCGGACAACCGCCGACAGGCTGATCGGTGAAGCCGTGATTCGACAGCATGCACTGCAACTCGCGGCTGAGAGTGCTCAAGTCTGTGCGTTGTTTATCAGACAGCGGCTGGCGGCCGTGGCCCATCTTAAAGCCACGCAGACCAACGGCGGCTCGGAAGCCTTCTGGGAACTCAGCTGAGTAGATCATCGTGTCGAACAGTTTCACGAGGTCGTACTGCACGGCTCGAGCGGCGTCGATCTTATGAGCCATCGTCAGGTCATACAATCGGCGAGTCAGCTCGGGCACAACTCCGGAGCTGGCGTTTGTTCCGCCATCGCAGCCGACCAGCAACATCGGCATCAGCGCGGCATCCCAGCCGGTCAGAAACGCGAAGTCCGGGCGGTTTGGTTTCACGGCCTGAATCATGCGAATCATATGAGGGATTTCGCCAGATGAATCCTTGATCGCGACGATGCGTTCACATTCTTCGGACAGACGCTGAATCGTGGGAACGTCGATCGGGCTCGCAAACATCGGGATATTGTACAAAGTCACATCGATCGGCGTGTTGCGTCCGATCTCTTTGAAATACGCATAAACCGATGCGGGGCTAAGCTTGTAATAGAACGGAGCCACAATCGCCACCGCACGAATCCCCAGCGATGCGTAGTATTCGCAAGCCGCCAGAGTCTCCTTCACGTTCGCTTCCGCAGCGCCGGCCAGAATGGGAACTCGGCCACGCACCTGATCGGCAAGAATTGCCACAATGCGCCGGCGTTCTTCCGGGGTAAACCGAGTGAACTCGCCGGTTGAGCCATTTGGATACAGCCCATGCACTCCGCGCTCAATTAACCAGTCAGCGTACTTACGCAGTTCCGGTTCATTGATTCCACCATCGACTGTGTATGGGATCAGGTTGGGAGTAAAAATCCCCTGAAGGCGGGCCTGAGCCATGATAATCCACTTTCAAGTCTAGGTCGGTGAGGTGTTTTCAGCGTGAAATATTGTTTTACGAGCTATCGGATCGCCATCCGAAGTCGTCAAAGCGTTAGACAAGTTTCTGAGTTGATCGGTTATCCGGTCACAGAGAATCAGTCGATTGGCCAGCCAACCTGCCGCAGCGATCTGAGCGTGGGGTTAGGGCAAAAACGGTCTGTTGTTACGATTCGGAGAATTGGGCAATTGGCATCTTACCCTGCGGGCAAGGCAACGTGAAATCCAGCGCCTCCGTCGTCCGAAGGCTGACAGAGCAGAATTCCACCATGCATCCGAACAATTTGCCAGGCAAGACAAAGACCGAACCCCAGCCCTCGCCCCGCTGAGCGGCCGGAAAAGAACGGATTGAACAGATGCCGCTGTACCTCGACCGACGTAATTCCCGGGCCATTGTCCTCAATCGACAACTCGATAAACCCGGGCTGATCGTTTCGCAACGTGACGCGAATTGTACCGTCGAGATCTGTCGCCCGGATTGCCTCAATGCTGTTTCGCACGATCTGCGCAAC
>JANMEV010000604.1:0-7264 GCA_031377305.1 Planctomycetota bacterium
GGCTCCCGAACAAATTCAGGGAAATGTGCCGATCACTCGAAAAACTGATCTCTATGCGACCGGCTGCCTTTTGTACGAAGTCCTGACGGGCGAAACGCCATTCATTGCAGAGAACCCCGCCGAGATGCTGATGCAGCATCTGAACGACGATCCATACAACGTTCGCGAGAAAGTTCCTGAGTGCCCCCTGGCGCTGGACGGATTGATCGAACGGTTGCTGGCAAAGAATCCAGATGACCGTCCGTACGATGCTTTGGCTGTTCATACGGAACTGACGGAGATCCTGAGAAAGGCGCAGGAAGTTGTCTCTGACGTCTCACCTCAGGCAATCACAGCGACGGGCGCAACGGCAACGGTTGATCCAAAGACGGGCGAAGTGAAGCCAAAGAAAAAGAAGAAGAAAGACCAGTCAGCGTTTTACGAAACGACCTGGTTTCTCGTCACATGCCTCGGGCTGTTGATCGCAGCAGGTGTCTGGCTGGCCATGGGACCTGGGGAAGATTCGCTGTATCTGCAAGCCAAAGAGGCGATGAATACCACCGCCGAGGATTCCGTCGTCAAGTTTGATGATGCTAAGCGATTGTATCTGCGTCCCTATCTGGATTCCTACCCGGCAGGCAAATACGTCACAGAGGTTCGCAACTGGCTGGACGTTGCGGAAGTGGCCATCCTGGAGGATCAGGCGGAACGTAAAGCGAAGGGAAAACGCGAGGGTCGTAATCGTTATGAAAACGACTGCATCGCCGCATTTCAGGCTGAACGCGACACTGAACGCAATCTTTTGGAATCGATCGAAATCTTTCAGACAATCATCAATTCCATCGATGAAGCCGCGCGGCAACCGGTGAACGAGTCGGCGGCAAAAGAGAGCGATGCTGCCGCTGCGACAGCCACCTCAGAAGTCGATCTCGTCGACAATCCAAAGTACTGGAGACTCATTGCAGAACGCCACCTGGCGTCTCAAAAGCAGGCCTTCCTCACACATTCCGAACGGACCCGTATTGCAACCGAATGGATGACGGTCATTGAGAAACTGCTGACGTCAGATGCGCGAGATGAAGGCCGAAAACGGATGGCTCTGTTTCGCGATGCCTTTCGCGGAGAAAAAGAACTGGAAGCGTGGCTGGACTACGCGAAGTATCGGCAGGAAGGCGGTCCGGCAGAAATGCCCAGGTGACGGCAGTGTCGGTTTCGTCATGGATGCGGATCGACAGCAAGAATCGACCATGAAACAGGTCCGGATTCGATCGTGCTGATCGCCGACAGTTCGCCGGTTGGCTCAATCCTGTACCCCACCACTCGTCCACTTGCTTCGCCTGCCGCAAACAAATGTCGACCATCGCGAGTAATCGTGAAGGAACGAGGAACGGCCTCAGTGGGTGTTATTGACACACGTGTCAGCTCGCCGGATTCAGGAATGATCTCAAAGCCTGCAATGCTGTTATGTCCTCGATTGGCAACGTACAAAAACTTTCCATCCGGAGTCATCAGACACTCGGCCGTTGAATTCTGATTGCCGTCGAAATCGTCGGGAAGCGACGAAACAGATTGCTGCAAGGTTAGCCGCATGGAAACGTTGTCTCGCGAATACATCGATGCACCATCCTCCTCGCTGGCGCCGGCTTCGTTGCTGCAGTAGGCCCAGCGGTTCGAGGGATGAAGGACAATATGGCGAGGATTCTGCCCCGGTTTCGCGGAGACAAATGCGGGATCCAAAGATGTCAAATGACCTGATTCCTGATCAAAGCGAAACTGATCGATCCGATTCGCTCCAGTATGCGACACATAGACCGTCTGATTCATTGAATCGATCGCAACTCCGTGAGCGTTGTTTGCTGTGGCGACAGTTTGAACAGGAAAGTCAGACAAAGCACCGACAGGAGCAATTCGGTGAACTGTGACTTTGTTGCTGACGTAGTAAGCCGTTAACAAAAACCGTCCTGTGCGATCAGTTGTCAAAAACGCCGGATCGTCCCCACCTTCAACGACTCTGATCAAACTGAGCCGACCACTTTCAGAATCAATTCTAAACGTCGCAAGCTGGCCGGAACTTCTCAGCGAAACGAACAGAACCTGCCCGTCACTCGACGCCGCCAGATGCGCAGGTTCCGCAGGGCAATCGGTCACATGTTGACGTTCGAGCTCACCAGTTTCAACGTTGCGGTGAAACGTAACAATCTTCTTCTGCTCCAGAAGACTGACAAAGACAAACGACTGACCACTCGCAGGCAGACAGTTCCCAAAACACAGTGTCACAACGGTGATTAAATACGAAATGGTTCTGCACACAGGCGTCTCTCGATAGCGTGGAAGGGCAACAAACGGCAGGGACAAGGGTAGGCTGCTGGCTGTGTCCTTCCTCTGGCGGACGAATACAGTGCCAATCGCCTTCGCGCTGCGCGTTGTAGACGGAAACGCTGACAACCTCCACTCAACGTGCTGAGATCCGGATTTCTGGACCGTTGAACTCCGGTAGGCCAGCGGCCAAACACTAACGGTTTGAGTCAGCAGCCGACCGTCTACAGCATTTGCACTACCGGCGAATTCCAGGGACAGATAACGAGCGCTTCCGCTGTTGAAATACTGAGAAGATTCCAGGAATCTCCGTCGCACCAGAGATCAAATACTCGATTCCTCGAGAATGCTTTGTTGCTCTTTGTGTCTTGTCAGGCCTCCACGGAACACAACTTCGCGAACAGGATCATTGTCATGTTACACTCTGACGTTTCTCTTCCACCGGATTTCGTACAATGGCTCGAAAAACTTCCAGAATCTCATGTCGTTCGTTTCAGGCAGAATGAGTGGCAGTTCTGGACTCTTGAAGAATTGCAGGAGCCGACCCGTGTCAACCAGGTCACGACAACCCAGATTTCAGCGATGACAAGCTTCGTGGCAAAGTACCGCTCCCTGGGACTTGCGGCAGCAAAGGGAGCCGGTGGAAAACCTTTTTCATATGACCAGTTGGATCGCTGCCTGGTCCTTGCGACCGACAACGAACATTCACTGATCGTGGATCCTGTGGAGTCATTCTCCGTCTGGAGCTTCTGTCCGGACTACACGAAGAATGGGGAAGTCAAACCGGTCGCTGCAAACTTGTCCGTGTTTATGGAAGAAGCAACCATTGAAGATCTCAAAGACGACTCTGACTACGAGGAATAAGCTCGTCGCGACAGGGATTCCAACGCCGCAAATGCCACGAAGCCGTTGGCCTGCGGCGAAACTTGTGGCATCGTAAAAGCTGGACCTGCGAAACGCGCGGGAGCCGAATTACGGAGCCGTGACCCATTGAAGTCCAAACCGAGCACACACGATTTGCTCACCAGCTTCGTAAAGACAGAGAACCGTTCCGTCCGGCACGACTGCCAAATCTGAGTACGCACTGGGGCCAAAATCCAGAGTCTTACTAACCGGCCAGGTGCGTCCGTCATCCGTGCTGAGCTTGATCGAGAGGTTTTCACGCTTTCCGCGACCGCTCGGGATCTCCTTTCCATCCGTGCCATGTCTCAAAGTGTGCGGGTTCGAAAAAAGCAGCGTGCCAGGCTTTGAAGGATGCGTCACGAGGCTTGCCATGCAAACTGGCTCCCAAAGTTGATCGTGAAAGGTTGGCTTGCTCCAGTTGCTTGCACCATCGGAACTGATCGTGATCAACTTGCGGTTCGCCTTCGAAACGCTGCGCGTCACCAGCATTGCTCGACCATCAGACAGCATCGCCATCATGGTTTCATTGGGATCCCCAAAGTCACCTTCGTTTGGAACGGCGATCTCTCCGGCTTGCCAGGACTTCCCATGATCATCGCTGTAGATTGTGGCCGTGGCCGACGGCTTGTGGTCGCCAATATTACCGTACGCCAACCAAATGGGAACGACCAATCTCCCGTTCATCATTTGAATACCATGCCCCGGGCCGGTCGCAATAACCTTCCAATCATAGCGATTGCGAAATGGCTCAAAGGTCGCAGTAATGTCCTCCGGTTGGCTCCATGTCAGACCATCGTCAGCACTGCGCATCGAAAAACAACGAGCGTAGTTGATGCAATAAAGAAACTCGACGGTCCCCGTTTCAGAATCCACGATCGCGACCGGATTGTTGACGGTCTGCTCCGCGTCGCCATTGCCCGTTTTCCGTGGATTGCCTTCGAATCGTTTTCCGTGATGTGCAATCTGCTGACTGGCCTCCCAGGATTTACCGCCATCGACTGAACGCCGCAGATGGATCTCGATCTCGCCCCAATCGAAACTGTCATTCCGGCGTGCTTCTGAATACGCCAGCACAGTCCCTTTCGGCGTCACCACAATTCCCGGAATTCGGTACCGCGCGATGCCATTCATGCCGGCGATAAAGACGTCAGACTTTTCCAGCAACGGTTCCTCAGCCTGAACGACACAAGAAAAGGCTGCAAGGAAAACCATGCAGCAAGTCATGAACATACGAACCAGCCGACGCACGAAACAGTGAAACATGATTCCCGGAACCTCTCGTAAAACTCCTACAACCAACTTTCCACTGCCGCTTTCCGATTCGACTGCGCACCGACGCCTTATTCATCATCGTCGCGGCACTACGAAATCGCAACTTAGCTGGCGACATCCGTCCGTTTGCCGCATGAATCGGCCTCATATCGCTCGATTTGAGTTTCGCGATTGTCAGCGGCACTCCACAGTTCCTGGTCGCGGGGTCCCCGAACACGGGTGAAGCTCAATTGTTCTATGGAAGAAAAGAAAAACACCCACGCTTTCCTGCAACTCAAGACACGCGTACAAAACGTCGCGGAGTGAATTTGGATTCCTGAGAGGCTGTTAATGACCACCGCGCTT
This sequence comes from Planctomycetota bacterium, assembly GCA_031377305.1. Taxonomy (GTDB): domain Bacteria; phylum Planctomycetota; class Planctomycetia; order Planctomycetales; family Planctomycetaceae; genus SXXK01. The sequence continues at coordinate 4,816 of JANMEV010000604.1, forward strand.
GTTCTTGTTCCGACGAATTATGAATTGCAGCAGCTACACCCATTGCTTGCAAACAGCGTGGAACGCGCGGGCGGCAAACTCATGACATGTGGATTCGGCGTAATCTCATCGGGCATTCGGACATCACAATTGCTGGCTCAGCATTCACCCAAAGCCGTCCTGCTGGTCGGCATCGCCGGTGCGATGGGACCGCAGTTACAAGTCGGAACGGCCGCCTGTTTTTCGCGGATTGCCTGTTACGGAATTGGTGCTGGCAGCGGATCTGACTTCGAGTCCGCGACCGAACTTGGCTGGCCTCAGTGGGACGAATTCGAACACAGCGAGGCGTTGGGAGATATCATTGAAATCGACGATGATTCATGTCCAGGCAATTCAATGCTGCTGACGACGTGTGCGGCTTCGGCCAACGAGGAGGATGTTGCCAACAAACTCAGCAAGTTTCCCGATGCAAGTGCTGAAGACATGGAAGCATACTCCGTCGCGATGGCCTGTCGAACAGCGAAAATCCCGCTGACCGTCATTCGAGGAATCTCAAACATCGCCGGCGATCGCAACAAGAACAACTGGAACGTTTTCGCCGCCATTAACGCTGCGGCGGAACTGACGAACCTAAGGATCTCTCAATGACAACGATTCACCTGGGCATTTCCACATGCCCAAACGACACGTTCTCGTTCCATGGACTGATGACTCGCACTGTTGACTGGCGCGGGCTGAATTTTGAAGTCGAGTTGATCGACATTCAGCAGCTTAACGACCGCTTGTTTGCTGGAGATTTCGATGTCGCGAAGACCAGCTTTCACGCGGCGATTCTGCTTGCGGACAAGACATTCGTGCTGCCCTCCGGTTCCGCGTTGGGATTTGGCGTTGGGCCACTGTTGCTGTCCGCGAAACCAGATGATCGGCCAGCGAGTCCAGCTCAAGTGACGCTGTGCCCCGGGCAACACACGACAGCGACCTTGCTGTTTCGACTGTTCTATCCAGGGACAACGCAGGTTCAGCACGTTGTGTTTTCTGAAATCATGCCGAAGCTAAAACATAGCCATGCGGACTTTGGCGTCTGCATTCACGAAGGTCGCTTCACCTGGCAAAACGAGGGACTCGGAAGAGTCGAAGACCTTGGAACACGGTGGGAACAGGAGACATCCTGTCCGCTGCCGCTTGGAGGAATCGTTGCTCGCCGCAGTCTTGCCTCGGATGTGATTCAAACAGTGCAGGCGGTTCTGCATGATTCACTTCAGCTTGCACTGTCAGACCGCAGTCTGCCGCTACCGACGATGCGAAAGTACGCTCAGGAGTTTGATGACAACGTCCTGATGCAGCACGTAGAACTGTACGTCAACAACTGGACCGTCAACCTTGGCGAAGTCGGACGAAACGCGCTGCGACAATTGTCTCAACGCGCTCAGATTGTTGGTCTGATTCCCGCGGATAGCCCTGAACTGCAAGTCTTCGGCTCATGATTTCGCTATCCGGCGTGTTGCAGAACAGCATCCAGAAGTCTGGCCCCGCGGATCGTTGTGTGCTCACACTTCGCCGAGGCGCATCACTCACGAAGTCTTACGCAACACGTGCCCCCACTGCCGCTGGAGGCAGACCTGTTCCCTTGGCTGCGACTTCCATCGCGAGAACTTCCTGAGCCAGCGCGAGGTAGTCGGTAGATCCTGAACTCGTCGGAGCGTAGTCAATGATTGACTGGCCAAAGCTCGGCGCTTCGGCCAACTTGATGTTTCTGCGAATTTTCGTCCGGAAAATGCGAGCTGAGGCCCATGGCGTATCGCCGTCGCTGGATGTCAGAAACTGTTTGAGGTCTTCCGTCACGTCGGCCGCGAGCCGTGTTCCGGACTCATAAAGACACATCATGATGCCGGTGACTCGCAGATCTCGATTCAGCCTGCGCGTGACCAGTGCTGTTGTTTCAAAGAGTTTCGAAAGGCCCTGGAGAGCAAAGAAGTGTGGCTGGAGTGGAATGAAGACTTCGTTGACTGCGGTGAGCGCATTGATCGTAAGGACGCCAAGTGACGGCGGGCAGTCCATCACGACGTAGTCGAAACGGTTTTGTTCCTTCCAGTGCTGCATTGCGTTTCGCAAAAAGAACTCACGTCCCTGAACACCGGCGAGTTCGACTTCTGTCGCAGCCAGGTCAATGTTCGCGGGCACCAGTGACAGGTTTTCGCCAACCAGCTGGCGAGTATGATCCAGAGTCGTCTGCTGCATGAAGACGTCGTAAACCGTCGGCATGTCGGGCCCTGCTTCAACACCGACGTGAAACGACGCGTGGCCCTGAGGATCAAGGTCCATCAAACAAACTCGTCGGCCTTCCCGAGCCAATGCCGCAGCCAGGTTAACGCTTGAGGTTGTCTTTCCGACGCCGCCTTTTTGATTCATCACGGCTATGCTGCGCATGGTGCAGAGTCCTTCGACCGAGTTTTCGTCCACTGAATTCAAC
>JANMEV010000591.1:0-8735 GCA_031377305.1 Planctomycetota bacterium
GACAGATGATCTTCGTTGTACTGACGCAGAGTGTCGAGCAACTTTCGCTGAGCACCGCCGGTCAACTCTGCAGGCGGCGTGAGGTCCAGAATCGGATTCGCCCCCGAACGCATCACCGTGGCTTGAAATGTAGCAGGCATGTACCCGCTACTCCAGTTTTTGGAACCGCTGATCGGGCCGCCGCGCGGATCAAGCATCACGACAAAGCCCGGCAAATCTTCATTCACGCTGCCCAGACCGTAGTTGACCCAGGATCCCATGCACGGATGCCCGCTGAGAACTCGTCCGGAATTCATCATCAACATCGCTGATCCATGAATAGGTGAATCGGCCGTCATCGAATGGATGAAGGCGATGTCATCCGCGCAGGTGCCCAGATTGGGAAACAGATCGCTGATCCACTTTCCGCATTGGCCGTACTGCTTGAACTTCCAGCGAGGCTCGACGATTCGGCCCTGGTTCTTGTGTCCGCCGCGACCAAATGTCTTCACTTCGATGGTCTTACCATCCATGCCATACATCGACGGCTTGTAGTCGAACGTATCGACCTGACTTGGCCCACCGTACATATAAAGGAAGATGACGTTCTTTGCCTTGGGTTCGAAATGTGGCTGCTTCGGAGCCAGCGGATTCTTAAACTCTGTCTGGCCGTCGGCGGCGACCGTTTGACCAGCCAGAAATCCATCACGATCCATCAACGCAGTCATGGCAACGCCCGCGAAACCGGATCCCGTCTGCCAAAGCATTTCACGTCGAGTACGTCCACAAAAGTTATTGGCTGTCATTGTTATGGTCTCGTTTAAGAAGCTCTACAAATCTCAGCAACAGCGACTCTCACGCTGTTGCACACTTAGAGATACTCTTTTCGATTCTGTTTATCCAGCTGATTCAGGACTTCCTTGATCCGTTCGGACTGTGCGGCATCAGCCACCAGCGTCGCATCCTGGGTGTGCACAATGATAAGGTTTCGCAAACCCAAAGTCGCGACGAGATGGTCATTCGTGGTTCGAATAATGCAACCCTGAGTATCGACGCCGCAAAATGGACCATCGACCGTGTTTCCCTCGGAATCCGCTCCGTTAAGACGCGGCAGCGAAAGCCAGCTTCCAACATCGTCCCATTGAAACGGCGATTCGACAACGGTCACACCCTGAGCCCGCTCAAGTACCGCATAGTCAATCGATATGCTCTTCAGCTTTGGGAACTCTTCAGCAATCGCCCTGTCGCCGTCGCCAGTTCGCAGGCCATCGGCAATTCGCATCAGCCCGTCGTACATCTCGGGCTCGAACTGCTTCAGTCGATCGACGATCGTTTGTGCCTTCCAGCAGAAGATCCCGCAGTTCCAGAAGAAGCGGCCGTCGCGAAGATACTGTTCAGCAAGACTGAGATGCGGCTTCTCACGAAACGCCGTGACTTCGTAGACTCGAGGTGACGCTTCAGCAACAACAGCACCACGTTCGATGTAACCGTAACCGGTGGCCGGAAATGACGGAGTCACACCGAACAGGACGAGTCGCGACGGATCCTTTTCGACAATCTCAATCGCTCGCATCGCGCCTTTTGAAAAGGCCTCGTCGGATTGAATAACATGATCAGCAGGCATCACAAACATGATGCCATCCGGATCCTGATGCAGGATCTGAATTGCCGCCAGCCCCACGCATGGCGCGGTGTTGCGGGCGGCCGGTTCGATAAGAATATTCCCTGCAGGAAGCTCTGGCAGTTGCTCCGCAGTAGCGACCGCCTGAACCTCATTGGTAACGACCCAGGCTCGCGAACAATCCACCCAGTTGCGACATCGATCCAGTGTCTGCTGAATCATGGTACGGTCGCCCGCCAGCCTCAGCAGTTGCTTGGGCATCCGCTGCCGACTTTGAGGCCAGAATCGAGTTCCGCTTCCACCCGCCATGATGACTGCATGCAACATTGTGTTATTCCCGGTGATCAATTCACGACCAGTGGAGACGTGTTGAATTTCTGGTCCGCCTGATCCTTCAGACGATACGACTGAACTTTGTGCGGGCAGAATTGAGGCGAGCGGAGGATGTGAGTCCCCTGATTCATGGGTTGGCTCACAGTCAGGGGATTGACATCCCCCCGCTCGCCGAAGACAGATCTCATTTTTGACCGAACAGAATATTAGACGCTCCTATCCTGCACCTGGTAGCTGGTGGTCAAAAAAAGGCACCATCCGTCCTGAGTGCTCAATGCGAAAAACTACGCTTCCGGCTGCTTTGCCGCGATGGCTCGCGACACCGCCTCCAGCATAACTTCCATCGCAAACGGCTTCCGAAGATAGTCGACAACGCCCAGCATCTCGGCATAGGCTTTGTGTCGGCTGCCCTCATTCGCGGTCATCATGATCACTGGCGGAGCCTCGGGCAATTCTGCCAGAAACTCGAGAACCGGGAAGCCGCCCATTCGCGGCATCATCATATCAGTCAACACAAGATCGGGCTTCTGAGCCTGAATCAGCCGCCGTCCGTCCTGACCGTTACTCGCCGCCAACACTCGATACCCAGCGCTCGAAAGTACACTTTGGATGGTCGAGGAAATATCCCGATCATCCTCAATGACGAGGACCGTCTTTTGAGACTCTGCCATAGCGAAACCGTTTTTGAATGATGGGGAGTTGTCAGGCGGGGCCAGCATAAAGCAAGCTGAAGGTTGCAGGTGCCCGAGATTGTCGATCAGCCCTCGCCCAAAAGCAACGCACAATCGGCAGATTCAATTGTTCGGGAAATCCGCGGACGTCCGAAGTTACTTCTTTGAAGGATCGTCCTTCTTCAATAGTTCTTTGTATCGCTTCTGGAATTTACTGACCTTCGGCGCGATCACCGCAGCACAGTAACCTTGTTCCTTGTTCTGGTTGAAATAGTCCTGATGATAGTCTTCGGCCGAGTAGAACTTTTTCATCTCTTCGATCGTCGTCACAATTGGATCGTCGAAGTCGCCAGACTTGTCGAGTTCAGCGATGACTTTCATCGCCGATTCTTTTTGCTCGGCGTTGTGGAAGAATACTGACGATCGATACTGAGTCCCCACGTCCCCGCCCTGACGATTTTTCGTCGTGGGATCATGCGTATGGAAGAAGACATCGAGCAGTTGTTCGAACGCGATCTGTTGAGGATCAAATTCGATTTGAATCACTTCAGCATGCCCGGTGAGTCCGGTACAGACTTCTTTATACGTAGGATTCGGAGACTTTCCGCCGGTGTAACCGCTGACGACTTTGTTAACGCCTCTCAACCCCAAAAAGACGGCTTCGGTACACCAGAAACAACCGCCGCCAAATGTGGCCAGCTCCGTTTTGGGTTTTGCGTCGTTCTTTTCTTCAGTGGTTGCCACGTCGATTTCCTTTTTTCAAATTCACCATTGGGCCAGCAATCCAGCAGGACTGCTCATTCCGCCTGACATGTTTTACGAAGATTGCCCCTGGTTTTCAAAACGGATCGCTGAATTTCAGCCCTTCCGTCCCAACTGCGGGCCTTCACGGCAAGTTAAACAGCCGTTTTGCGTTCAAGGTTGTTTGATCGGCCATCTGGTCCGGCGAAAGTCCGTGCACCCCGGCCAAGCAGTCATTCGTGAATCGAACCCACGACGGTTCGTTGCGTTTGCCTCGGTTTGGCAGCGGCGCGAGATACGGAGCATCTGTTTCGACAAGCAGTCGATCGAGCGGAATCGATTTCGCAACGGATCGAAGGTCTTCATTTTTGCGAAATGTCAACATGCCAGCAAACGAGATGTGTAGCCCATGGCGAACGCACGTTTCCGCCGTAGTCGCGTTCCCGCAAAAGGAATGCATTAGTCCGTGCAACGGGCCGTTGGCGGCTTCCGCCTGAAGCACTTCCACGACTTCCGCTTCCGCCTCACGGCAATGGACAACAAACGGCTTCTTCAAACGGCGAGACAGCTCGATGTGACGCACGAAATAGTCTCGCTGAATTTCCAGCGGGGCGACGTCCCAGTATTTGTCCACACCCGTTTCACCGACTCCTACGACGCGCGGATGCATGGCGAGGTCTTCAATCTTTTCCCAGTCGGTTGGCTTTGCTTCGTGAGCGTAGTTCGGCTGGATCCCAACAACCGCAGACACAGACGGGTAGCGGTTCGCGAGCAAGACTGCTGCCTGGCTGGTTTCGAGAGTGACGCCAATCGTCAGCATCCGCTCTACTCCGCTGTCCAGAGCGCGCTGAATAACGCCGTCGATGTCCTGATGAAAACCTTCTGAATCCAGATGGCAGTGAGTGTCGATCAGCGGTTTGACCATGGGCGTTGATCACTCCAGGGAAGAAGCACCAGATTCGCTTTGCAGAGACATCCTGCACGCAATTGGAAACGATCACGATTCTCTATGATCTTCTCTGACGATTCGACAACACCCGATCGGCGAGCGTCCTCAGCACCTCGTCATTGATCACTTGTCCCTTTGGATGCTGCTTAATCAGCTCCACGATGGCAGCAACTTCCGCATCATTGGCTGCGATCGCCAATTCCGCAAGTCGATGAGCCACCGCACGGCGGCCGCTGTGACGCCCCAGCACCAGTTGGATGTCGCCGCCTCCAACGATTTCCGGGCGAAACGGCAAATACGTGTCTGGATTCTTCAGCAATCCGTCCTGATGAATTCCCGCCTCCGTGGCGAAGATGTTGGCTCCGCCGATCGGTTTCATTCTCGGAATCGTGATCCCCGTCAGCCTTGCGACAAGATGGCACAGCGGAGCCAGCTTCGTGGTATCCACTTTGAACGACCGCTTGTACTGATCCTTGTGCAAAGCCAGTGCCATAACGACTTCTTCCAGCGACGCGTTGCCGGCTCGCTCACCGATTCCATTCACCGTGCATTGCACAACGTCAGCGCCTTCCTGAATACAGGCCAGCGTGTTCGCCACGGCGAGTCCAAGGTCGTTGTGGAAATGGACCGCCAGCAGTGCTCGATTGAGATTTGGAACTCCATCCTGAATGGCTTTGATGAAATCGCGAGCCTTCTCCGGAGTCAGTAATCCGACGGTGTCCGGAAAGCCAACCGTGGTCGCTCCGGCATCGATGGCTTCTCGATAGCATTCACATAGATAGTCGACTTCCGTGCGACTCGCGTCTTCCGGACTGAACGCAACGATGCGAAACTTGCTGGCGGCATAGACCACTGAGTCGGTGATGATCTTCAACACTTCACTGCGGCTGCGATTGAGCTTGTGCGTTCGATGCAGCGGACTGGTTCCGCAGAACAGGCTGACACCTTTTTTGTGCAATGGATTTCCGTCGAGTGCTCGCTCGGCCGCATCGACATCCGACCGCAGCGTCCGACACAGCGCCGTGAGCACAGGTTTTGTGATGACGCCGATCATCATCTGAATCGCCTGCACGTCTGCTTCGGAACTTGCCGGAAACCCGGCATCCAGCGAATGCACTCCCGCGTCCTGCAGCGCTTTTGCGATTTGCAGTTTCTCATGCGGCTCCAGCGTCGCTCCCGGCATCTGTTCGCCGTCTCGCAAAGTCGTATCGCTGAACAGAACCGTGTTGCTGCGTTTGTGATGACTGATGATGGCGTGACGAACTCGGTCTGCGATCTGGTCGGAAAGTTTCTGTAAAACAGACATGAGCAGGTTCAATCATCAACAAACGAGAATTTGCACTGCGTCACCAGCAGACTGGAAATCTGAGTGCCAGTCTCTACGGTGTTAAGAAAGCATTGAGTATCATCCTTGAAGCATTGTGATATTTGAAGCATTGCGGTGACGCAAGTTAGAATTCAAGTAGCAATCCGTGACGAATCGATCTCGGACAGTGGCCAAAACCTCAAAGGACGCATTCCATTGAACGGTAACATACCGAAAGTGACATCGACGGACGGAGTCGACATTCACATGTTCGATCTGAAGTCGGGCGGCGAAGATGAATTACTGATGCTACACGGCGTCGGCCGCGCGGGACGGACATTTTCTTCGTTCGCGACAATGCTGCCGGAACGGTTTCACATTCGAACGCTCGACTTCCGCGGTCATGGAAAATCAGGCCGCGCGGGCGATCGCTATCGTGTTGTCGATTATGTGCTTGACGCAGTCGCTGCAGTGGACGCCATTGGAAAACCGGTCGTCGTCTATGGCCATTCGCTCGGCTCACTGGTGGCTGCAGCGCTGGCGGCATGTCGGCCGAAACTTGTGAAGGCGATTGTGCTGGAGGATCCACCTTCGCCCGGGTTTTGGAAAGAACTCCAGTCCACCAACTACTATCCCACATTCAAAGCGATGCATCACTGGGCCAACCAACACGGCGCGTCAGTGGCAGAAATTGCGAAAGGCTTTGGGCAGGAAGTACTGAAGACTTTTGGCGACGGACGAGTCATGCGAATATCCGACGTACGCGATCCGGTGAATCTTCGTTTTACGGCGAGTTGCCTGCGAGATTTGGACTCGTCCGTGATGAAAGCGATTCTGGAAGAACGTTGGGCACTGGGTTACGAAATCGACGAGATCTTTCCATCAATCCAATGCCCAACGCTGATTCTGCGAGGCGATGTGGCGAAAGGTGGGATGTTGCCTGAGGCCGATGCGGAGTCTCTGATCAACCTGCTGGTCGATGGGACCAAAATCGACTTCCCGACCGCCGGGCATCTTTTGCACTGGCAGGTTCGCTCAGAAGCCGCCATGCATACGAGCGCGTTTTTGGAATCGTTGTAGCGGCGAAAAGTCTCGCCCCAGTAAGTTGTTAACCGCAGGGGTCGGGAGATCGCAGTGGTAGTTCACAGTGCCGGATACAGGGTGCCCATGGACAATGACGTCAGCAGCAGTCTTCTCGCACACGCTTCAATACATCGTTCCCCTTGTCTCGTGAGTCTGCTGATGAGCCGTCGCCAGCGAGCGTTTGCCGCAGGTTGTAAAATGGGAACACGGACCGCGCGAAGTCGTAGAGCGATTCAAAGGAAAAAGTTTCAATAGTCCATAAGGCTTTGCCGCTTTCGATCAGTTCCGGTGTGTTTGACACGATCCGGAGTACGCCCTGAGAATTGAAAAAGCGATGGACCTTGCAGTCCGGTGAGTCAGATAAGGGGCCCTTTTGATACTGCTTTCCCAGTGCTTCGATTACTTCAGTGTTTGGGAACTGATCGATCGCAGATAGATATGTTCCGGAATACCAACCGTAAAAAAGACTGCCAGAAATCATATCAAAGACGAAATTGGAGAATGTCTTCGAGCAAAACTCCCAAGGAACTCTCGAGAAGTCATCATCCCATTGGTCGTTGTTGTGATAGACTGGCGGGTCATCCGAGCCGTCAAGTTTTGCATACCAAGCAACGACGCCCTGTTTTTCGATCGCTACCTGAAGATAGCCTTGTGAAACCTCTGATGGCAGGCCTAGATCCTTGTAATGAATCATCTCCGCGAACTGTTCTTCGACGCCTTCAATACAAAACCATTCTTTGATGGATGCTGGAAGCGGAAGATTACACAAGCGTTCGCGTTCATTGATCGTCTGCGTTCGATGATCAGATGGCCGTGGTATAACGCCAAGAAGATCAAACGTAGATTGATGAAATCGTAGTGCCATCCCTGCTGCTCGCGTTTCGAACACAGTCGATGTTAGGTTTGATCGCAGAACCCACTACCACGTTTGGCTCAGCCGAAGAACAGTTCCGTGAGGTTCATGTCTCGCACCGACTTGCGGGACACGATGTATGCAGGCCCGGATAGCGGAGCAGGCTGAGCGCCGATGGAGTCAATTCGAAAATTCCGGCGTCGCTGATCCTGAGGAACTCCTCTGTAGAGGAGCCCGGGAATGATTCGCTCGTTCGAAACACGGCTGTCAGCGATGTCGGATCCCAAGGCACTCGGCAACTCGCCGAATACAGGATCTCGATCGTCGTCGGAATCAGGGCGTTTCATGATCATGGTCGAAGGCTCCAGGAAAGCAAAACCTCGGCGCGCGTGGGCGCCAGAATGTCAGGATGGTTTTCGACGGGACATGGATCAGACTTGCGGGAACTTCGGCAAAATCTGCCGAATCAGGCCACAGCGTCGGTCGGCGGCTTGGGTTTTGCCTGAGCCGATTCCTTCTTGAACTTGTACCACTCGTAAACAACGGGCAAAACCGACACGACAATGATGCCAAGCGTGACCAACGAAAAGTTCTTCTTCACCACCGGGATATTGCCAACGAAGTAGCCGGCAACCAGGAAGATGCCTACCCAGCAGATGCCGCCACAGACGTTGAACATCCAGAATCGCCAGTAGTTCATCTTTCCAATTCCCGCCACGAACGGCGCGAATGTGCGGACGATCGGGAGGAAGCGGGCCAGAAAAATCGCTTTCCCGCCGTACTTGTCGTAGAAGGCCTGAGCCTTGAGCAAATGGTTTCGATTGAGCAGCCGCGAGGTTTCGCTCTGAAAGACTCTCGGGCCAAGCTTGCGACCAATTGAATAGTTGACGGCATCGCCCATGATGGCAGCGGTCGTGAGCAGTACAAACATCAACGGGAAGCTGAGATTCGTTTCCGGAATCGCGATGAGCGCTCCGACCGCGAATAGAAGTGAGTCACCCGGAAGAAACGGCGTGACGATCAGACCCGTTTCGCAGAACACCACCGCGAATAGAATGATGTAAAGCCAACCGCCGAGGTTATTGGAAAGCTCCGCAAGGTGCTTGTCCAAATGCAGCACAAGATCGATTAGCTGCTTAACAGTGTTCATCACAGGATAATTTTCCAGGCAGAGTTCTGGGGTTCTGGACGCTGGTCAT
>JANMEV010000681.1:0-10276 GCA_031377305.1 Planctomycetota bacterium
CTTCTTCGCTCGAATCTCTCGACCTCGCGGCAAGTTGGAAAACGTCTCGACCGTCATGCAGGTCCGCGACGTCGATCGCGGTGAAGTGATGATGCCCGAATCGACGGCTCCTGTTTCCCCGAAGTTCCTGAATGCCGACGATGTCTTGACCGACGAGAAAGCGAATGCGCGGCGGAAGAAGCTGACCGCGTGGCTGACAGGCAGTGACAATCCCTACTTTGCTCGAGCAGCTGGCAATCGTGTTTGGTCGATGATGTTTGGAAAAGGGATCGTGAATCCCGTGGATGACTTCGGTGTTGGCAATCCGCCGCTGTCCCCGGAATTGCTTGACCTTCTTGCAGGGAATTTCATCAAGTCGACGTTTGACCTGAAGGAATTGTTCCGAGTCGTCGCGTTGTCAAAAGCTTATCGTCTCTCCAGCGGTGCTGAAGACAGCGACGAAGCTCGCCAGGATTGGTTTGCACAGATGAATGTCAAGATGCTGACGGCGGAACAAGTCTACGATTGCATCACCGTGGCAACGATGCCGAGTTCGACTCAGACCACTGAAATGACGGGCCTGGTGACTCGTTTTGGAAACGTTTCGCGAGACGAATTTCTGCGTGATTTCAGAACGCCTTCCGGTCGTTCAACTGAGTATCAGGGCGGGATTCCTCAGGCATTGACTCTGATGAATGGAACTCTGATCGACAGTGCAACAGGGCTCGCATCCAGCGGGTTGCTGAAGTCTCTTCAGGCTCCGTTCTTCACGCGAGATCAGCGGATTGAAATTTTGTACTTTGCAACATTATCTCGTCAGCCGAAGCCTTCTGAAAAGGAACTGCTGAATCAGTACATCACGGAAGACATGTCCGGCAACGAACTCCGCGAGCCATTGTCGGATGTGCTCTGGGCACTGTTGAACAGCGCTGAGTTTACGATGAACCATTAGTCCTCATCCCGCGTCCTGAGCCGCAAGGCGCTAGCCGCGGGTGTCAAATCAATCAGCCGGAACGCGCGAGCGAGCGTCCGGGTTTCCCTGCAGGAACTCTGGAAGCTAACCGGGGTCTAGCGCCCCGCGGCTTATCAAGCGACTCACTCAACACCCGCGGCTAGTGCCTTGCGGCTCACGAATTAGTTCGGATCACAATTCATAAAGGACCTGACATGCACGCAATCCTTTCTAGACGCCAATGGATTTCCTCCCTCGCAGCCAGCGTTGCCGGAGTCAGTGCGAGCGGATGGTTTCCGCTGTTTGCTCAGCAGCAACTGGCCGAGGCGAAAAAGAAATCTCGCCATGTCATCCTCCTGTGGATGAGCGGCGGGCCGTCTCAGACGGACACATGGGACTTGAAGCCGGGCCACGCCAACGGCGGTGAGTTCAAGGAAATTCAGACGGCATCGCCCGGTGTGCGATTCAGTGAGCATCTGCCGAAACTTGCCGCAATGTCAGACAAACTGGCGGTGCTGCGAGGTCTGTCGACGCGTGAAGGCGACCATGGTCGAGGCACGTATTACATGAGAACCGGCTACGCTCCAATGGGGCCGGTTCGATATCCGAGCATCGGAAGTTCGCTGGCCAATCAACTGGGATCGCCCGAGTTTGGGCTTCCGGGTTGTGTCAGCATAGGAGCGTTTCGAACCTTCAGCGAGGATGCGTTCGGTGCAGGATTTCTGGGACCAAAGTTGCAGCCATTGATCGTGGGAGCATCCGACATGGCTGGTTCAATGACAACCGGCGGCGACGGATTTCCTCAGCTTCGAGTTCAGGGAATGAGTCGTCCCCAGAGTATTACTGATCTGCGGATGGAGAAGCGACTGAACATGTGGAAGAACCTGCAGTCTGGCTTCCTGGCCGAACATCAGGCTGGGGCTCCTAAGACTCATAACACAATTTACGAGAGTGCTGTGAGACTGATGAACAGCAAGGACGCCGAGGCTTTTGATTTGTCGAAGGAACCGACAGAGCTGCGTGAAGCCTACGGACGGAATGTCTTCGGACAGGGCTGTTTGCTGGCGCGGCGGTTGATCGAACAGGGCGTTTCGTTTGTGGAAGTCTCGCTCGGCACCAGCAGTGGCGGAGCAGGTTGGGATACACATACCGACAACTTCAACGCTGTGAAATCTCTTTCCACGGATCTCGACAACGGCTGGGCAACGCTGATGAAGGATCTTTCGGATCGTGGTTTGCTTGAGTCCACAACGATCCTTTGGATGGGCGAGTTTGGTCGGACGCCACAGATCAACAACACCAACGGACGTGACCATTTCCCTGCCGCCTGGTCTGCCGTTCTTGCTGGAGCTGGCATCGCCGGCGGGCAGGCTTATGGCCGAACCAGCGACAGCGGCATGGCCGTGGAAGACGGACAAATGAGTGCCGAAGATCTGCTGGCAACTTTGTGTGCAGCCGTTGAAGTGGATGAAAAGGCCACACAAATCGATGACAACGGCAGACCTATTCGAATCACAGAAGGAGTAGCCGCCAAAGCCGTCCTGACCTGAGCCGCAAGGTGCTAGCGGGTTGTTGATTTAATCCTAACCCGATGCGTCAGCGAGGGATTGTTGTTGAAAACCGTGGCAACGTTTATTCCTCACTGACGTTTCGGGTTGTGAAAACCCATTAAATCGACAGACCGCTAGCGCCCGGCGGCTGATAGATCCACCAAATCAACACCCGCGGCTAGCGCCGTGCGGCTCACAGGAAACGAACTCGCAGATTCACCAGACATACCTATGCAAAATTCTCACTACAAATCGAGCTTCCTGCGACGATGCTTCACTGCATCGCGGCCACTGAGGCGTCGCGCGATGGTTGGCATACTTTCCATCACAGCATTTGCAACCACTAACGCCGACGAAAACAATCTCACCGTTCCTGTGCGAATTCTCAGTTCACCGGCGCCTGCTCCGGCGATGGACCTAACGATGCCAGTTCGCGAGGAAGCTCCGTCGGCGACTCCTGCCGCGAGGATGCCGCAGTATCAGTTGCACCACAAGGATCTTGGCGACCCGGGCGATCCTGCTTCTCCACAGCTACGATTTGTACTCGCTTTGCCAGACAAGCCACTGTTGATTGAAGCCGCCATCTTCATCGACGGCCAGCCGTTTCGACAGGCTCGTGAAAACCGCGTTCAGGAGATCATGCGGTACATCGCCGATCCCGTCGCGTTCAATGCCGAAGCTGCAAAGCTTGCGGCTGAGGCTCAGGCGGCCGTCGCTGCGGCGAAGAACGAACCCGGGCTTCTTGAGTCGGTTCTCAACCTCGTGAATGGCGACGCGGCGACTGAAGAATCAACACCTCAAGTCACGCCGGTAGAAAACGCAACGTCCATTCTCGAAGAGTTAGCTCCGGATGAAAAAGCTCGGGCCGAAACCGACGCTGAAACGCCGACTCCAGAGTCAGAGGAATCGGCGGAGCCCGCTGTTCCCGCGACTCCTAAATTCACAGCCCCAGCAACAATCTACGAACGCGTCGATCGCTACACGAAATCCACCGGAACACCACCGACTGTTGATGAAGTTCGATGGCTGCTGACGAATTGGGTAGACGGCCCTTTGTTGTTGTTCCTGAACGATAACTTCCAGCGATTCCGAGCCGACCAGCAGCCTGTTTTCAAAGTTCTCGATCGAGATCGCGACGGCGTTGTTTCGGCGGACGAATTGTCCAAAGCCGTGACAGCGTTTCAGGAGTGCGACCTCAATCGTGACGACATGGTCGATGCTACAGAACTGGCTCAGGCGGCAACAGATGTCCGTGACCAACCCACAGCATCGACCGGCAAGCTCGTCTTTCGTCTCCCCAGCGAAGCCAATGCGACCGCGTTTCTGCGACGACTGGCCGCGCACTACGCGGCCGCTGACGAAAAGTGGCCGACGCTGCCGCAGTTTGATCTCAACAGCGATGGCGTGTTGGCTCCGGAAGAACTCAAACAACTTCAAGAGCGCCCCGCTGACATCCGGTTGAAGATTGAGCTTACAACCAGCCAGCCGGAGACATCTCGATTGACAATCGAAGGCTTCAGCGAAGAATTTGCAGGACTGAAGGACTCGGCGAAGAAGAATCCATCCAGCCTGACGCTCAACTTTCCGTCGTTCAATCTGGAGTTTCTGGCCGCACAAGGAACCAGTAGTGACCAGATCTCAATTGGTGCCGTGAATGACGGTTATGCGATGCTTCAGGAGATCGACCCGAATGGCGACGGCCGTTTTTCGATCCGCGAGCTGCGACAGCTGAATGAACGACTCGCAGCATTTGATCAGAATTCTGACTCAACAATTGGATCCGATGAGACTCATCCCACGTTCCGAGTCTGCTTCGGTCTTGGACCAACCGCTCATCAGCCGTTGGCTCTGTTGCGAGAAATCAATTCACCGGGCATGGCGACTCAGGAACCCGGCCCGGATTGGTTTACCGAAATGGACAAGAACAAAGATTACGATCTCACTCGCCAGGAGTTCCCTGGCACCGACGAACAGTTTAAGCAACTCGATGTTGATGGAGACGAATTGATCAGTTCAGCAGAAGCCAACGAATGAGCCGCAAGGCGCTGGCCGCGGGTTGATTCGTTGAGCCGCAAAGCGCTAGCTGCGGGTGAATGTCAGAAAAGCAAAGTGAAAGAACCCACGGCTAGCGCCGTGCGGCTCAGAAAACATTAAAACGAACACAGAACCCGCGGTTAGCGCCGTGCGGCTGAGGGAATGAAACTCAAATGAACCGAATAGACTCTCACCTTGCAACAGATCGAACTCGCACAGGCAGTGAGAACGGGCACGCGAAGGCTCCGATTATGGAATCGTCGAAAGATGTGGCCGAAGCCGTCGACGCAATGCACGAGCAGTTCCAGGAACTGCGTCGGCAGCTGGCTGGCGTGATTGTGGGGCAGGACGAAGTCGCCGAGCAACTGCTCATCGCGATGCTCTGCAAAGGTCACTGCATTCTTCAGGGGATGCCAGGGCTTGCGAAGACGATGCTGGTGTCAACCATGGCGTCGCTGATTGACCTGTCGTTTCGACGAGTCCAGTTTACTCCTGACCTCATGCCGGGCGACATCACCGGAACGGAGGTTCTGCAGGAAGATCAAACAACCGGCAAGCGAGTCTTCCAATTCATCGAAGGACCGCTGTTTGGCAACGTGATTCTGGCCGACGAGATCAACCGCACGCCTCCGAAGACTCAGAGTGCTCTGCTGGAAGCAATGCAGGAACGCCAATTGACCGTGTGCGGAAAGACCTACAAGTTGCCAGATCCGTTCTTTGTTCTGGCGACGCAAAACCCAGTGGAAACAGAAGGAACCTATCCGCTGCCGGAAGCCCAGCTCGACCGATTCCTGCTCAAGATTCATGTGAAGTATCCGTCTCGCGCGGAGGAACTGGAGATCGCACGTCGCCAGACGACGGACTACAGCTTTAAGACGAAAACCGTCATCGATATCGACCATATGCATGCGATGCAGTCGCTGGTTCGCAATGTGGTTGTTGCGGATCACGTTTACGAAGCGGCGTTGGATCTTGTGCGAGGGACTCGGCCGGACGAAGGTTCAATGGCGGCCGATCTTCAGAGTCTCGTCCAATGGGGCGCGGGGCCTCGAGCGACGATCGCCCTTTTGCTGGCGGCGAAGGCTCGAGCGTTGCTGAATCGCCGATGCCATGCGACAACAGCTGACCTTGCCGCAGTCGCGTTGCCCGTGTTGAGGCATCGAGTGATTCTGACATTCAACGCCGAAGCCGCTGGGATTGATGCGGATTCGGTGTTGAAGAGAATTTTGGAGAATACAAAGTCGTTGCAAAAGGCCTGAGCCGCTGGGAGATGGCAATCCGTTGTAGTGAGCCGCATGGCGCTAGCCGCGGGTAAGCGTTTGTTGTGAATGTGAGCCGCATGGCGCTAGCCGCGGGTAAGCGTCAGAAGAACAATAGCAGAACACCCGCGGCTAGCGCCGTGCGGTTCAAGTAGGAAATCACATGTTCCGTCTCTTTCGATCAAAACCTAATCCTCCGACGCCCGCTCCGGGTGCTGCGGTGGGGTATGCTTCGGAATTGATTGATCCGAAGGTGATGGAGCAGATCGGATATCTTGAGTTTCTGTCGCGAACGGTCGTTGATGGGCTGCTTGCAGGAAAGCATCGATCGACGACCAAGGGCGGGTGTTGTGAGTTTGCACAGCATCGTCAGTATGCTCCGGGGGACGAGATTCGGCAGATCGACTGGCAGGTGTTCGCTCGCAACGATAAGTACTTCATCAAGCAGTTCGAAGAAGAAACAAATCTCCACGCCGTGATGGCGCTCGATACCAGTGGTTCGATGAAGTTTGGTTTATCGACGGTCAGCAAGCTCGATTACGCTCGCCAGGCAGCAGCTTGTATTTCGCGCATGTTGCTGCGACAGCGAGATGCGGTCGGAACGGCGATTCTGAACGAGCAAACTCCGATGTTCCTGCCGCCGAAACAAAACGCGGCCCATCTGCAGGCGATCCTGTCGACTCTGCAGGCTGCGAAGCCTTCCAACGGTGGATCTCTTGCGACCCAGATCCGCGCCATGGTGCCGCGAATGCGGCGACGAGGCCTCTTCGTTCTGTTCTCGGACTGCTTCGGTGACCTTGATGAGCTTTCGACGTCACTTCGCATCGTCCGGGCTCGAGGACACGACGTGGTAGTCATGCATGTGCTGGCTCCGGAAGAGATTCATTTCGACTTCCGGCATTGGTCGTCGTTTCAGTCGCTGGAAGTTGCCGGGCATCGTGTGAATCTTGATCCGGCGGCGATTCGTGATGAGTATCTGAAACGCATTCGAGCCTTCGTAGAAAAGCTGGAAAACATCGTGACGGGACTCGGCGGTGATTATGTACGAATGACGACGAACAAAGATCTGGCAGAGACGCTGGGCTGGTTTTTGAGACAGCGTGCAGCAAGGAGTTTGTGACTTCCCGTGACCCGCAAGGCGCTAGCCCCGGGTGAGTTTCCGGCGAGCGGGGGACGTCAGTCCCCTGATTTTGCCAGGCAATTGATCAGGGATTGACATCCCCCGCTCGCCAAGGCAACAAGCTAAATCGGGACATGACGATATTCAAATCGCAAGACGATCACACCCGCGGCTAGCGCCTTGCGGCTCTCAAAAAAAATTTAAGGACCAATCAACAACGTGGGTTTTCTGAGCATCACATTCCTGGTCGCTTTGCCGTTGGCATTGGCACCGATTCTCTTGCATCTGTTTGATCGGCGACGAAACGTCACGATCGAATGGGGAGCGATGGAGTTTCTGCTGGATGCCGCCACGCGGCGGACGAGTGCCAGGAAACTCAAACAGTGGCTGCTGCTGGCTCTGCGAGTCCTCGCGATCTCCGCATTGGTGCTGGCGCTCGCGAGACCGAAGCTGCCGGGACATTGGTTCGGAAACAACGATCGAGGCGAGACGGTTTTTGTCATCGACAACTCGATGTCCACTCTTCGAGAATCAGACGATTCGACTCTCTTCGCAAAACTGATTGAACGGGCGACAACGGAACTCAACGCCGTACCATCGGGCGACACGGTCCGCATTTTGCTCGCGTCACCGTATCCGGTTTGGGCGACCGCCGGAGATTTGCGAGTCGACTCGGGCTCGCGGGACATGATTGCCGAGCAACTCAAAGAGATTCGTCCGACAAACGGAAGCAGCGATCTGCTGGCGGCAATGTTGACAGCCGTGCAGGCAGATTCCGAACAGAAAACCGAGAAGCGTCGGATCGTGTTGCTCACAGATGGTCAGGCGGCGGACTGGAAAACTGCGGACACCAGCGGCTGGCAGCGGTTTCAGGAGGTGCTTAAATCGGCCGCAGTTCCGACGCAACTGGATGTGATCGAGCTGGACGCGAAAACTTCAAAGTCTACGAACATCGCCGTGAACAAGCTGCGATCGAATCGGTTGGTGACGGGGATCGACCAGACGTTCACAGTCACTGCGCAGATTCAGAATCATTCTGCGGTGGATTCCGCGGGATGCACGGTCTCATGGCAGGTCGGAAACTATGAAGAACAGACGGCGGAAGTTCCATCACTGACCGGCGGAAATACTCATGAAGCCGTTTGGAGGCATTCGTTCTCAAAGCCAGGTGTCTATTCGCTGTCATGTCAGCTCAAGGCGGATGACAACCTTACTCCAGACAACCGCGCGACGGTGGTGATTGAAGTCATCGAAGAAGTTCCGGTGCTTGTGGTTGAAGGAGCTGCCGGGCAGGCAGAGCTTCAGCAGGATGCCTTCTTACTTCAGGCAGCGATGGGTTGGATTAACGGCGAAGCGATGGAGGCTCACAGCGTCTATCGACCGGTCACGGTCAGCCCTGATGAGTTGGAGGGCATGAGTCTCGCGGGATACCGAGCCGTCATTGTCCCAAACTTCACCGCGATGTCTGAACGATCGGTTGCCGAACTGAAAGCTTTCGCGTTCAACGGAGGCGGCGTTTGGATCGCGCTTGGTCCGCGAGCTGACATCGAGATGTTCAATCAGTATGTGTTCGCTCATGGTGACGGTTTGTCGCCACTGGCCATTGACGGAATCGTCGCTGAACAAAGTGCGGATTCCGCCCCGAAGATCAATGCGGCGTTGCGAGAACATCCGGCGACGATGGCTTTGGCGGACAATGAAAAGCTGGACACGAGCGACATTCGAGTCCGTCGGCGATTTCGCTTTGTGCCGCCTCCACGTGATGAAGACGTTTCGGCTTTGTTGAGTCTCACCAACGGCGAATCGCTGGCGGTCGAGAAGTACGTTGGTCAGGGGCGTGTGATTGTGTTGGGCATTCCACTCACGATGCGAGACTGGAGCGAGCTGGCCAAGTCTCAGGCGTTCGTTGTGATGGTTCAGGATTGGGTGGCGTATCTGACTCAGCCTCAGGCAACGCGGCACAATCTTTCGCCCGGTGATCCGATTTCGGTGCATCTTACCGAGACCGATAACCGCGACGCGTTTTTGAAAACGCCACACGGTGACCAGATTGAACTGACGGCTGACACGGTTCCAGATGGCGTGGTTTTTCGTTCGAGCCGCACAATTTTGCCTGGGGATTACAGTCTCCAGTTGGGCCTGTCGGGTGATTCAATCCCGTTCCATGTGGGGCGAAATTCCAAAGAGTCGAATCTTGCTGATCTCTCGGACGAAGATCACAAACTTCTCGCGGATACGGCTGGATTGAGCGGCAGTTTGTTGAATTCAAACTTGAGCAGCACTAGTCAGAGCGATCCGGTCTGGCCGATGCTGTTGATGATGTTAATCGCGTTCATGAGTATCGAATTAATTCTCTCTGGAATGATCTCCCGCGAACGTTTCGGCACCGCCGCGATCTCGGAGACATCGGAGAGAATCGGCGATGCCAGTTTTGGAATGCCGGTGGTGTTTGAGAAGAAAACCACAACTCGTGAGCCGCAAGGCGCTAGCCGCGGGTGAATGTTTATTGTGATTGTGAGCCGCAGAGCGCTAGCTGCGGGTAAAAGAATTGTAAACGAGAATACAGACACCCGCGGCTAGCGCCTTGCGGCTCAGGGGGATAACATAACACAACTATGCCAACCACAACCAACAATCTTGAACACGTTGCACTTGACGGCCCGGTGGGGTTGCCGATGGCGATTGGGGTTGCGCTGGTGCTGCTGGGGTTGTTCACATGGTCGTTGACTCGTGAACGACGGATCCTGGGATCTCGATTCACTGTGCTGTTCTGGGTTCTTCGCGCGACGGCGCTGGGTGTTGCGATCTGGATGCTGTTGGATCCGACGCGTGTGCTGGTTGAAGTTTCAACGACTCGCAAGTCGGTCGCAATGCTGATGGATGTCAGCGGCAGCATGCAAACCGTGGATCCTGAAGGCACGGCTGATGACCTGCGATGGGCGATCTCACAGGGGCAAGACCAAAAGTTCAGTGCCACACGAGCTGCCGATCAGGCACACGCAGCGGCTGGAATCGCGGAGAAGCATCTGCAAAAGGCCTCAGAGGCGCTCGTTCAGCATCAGCGAGAAAGTCTGGTGATCGAAACAACAGCGGCAGCGAATGAAGCCATTCGCAGTGTTCTGAACCATCTGAAACTCTTGTCTGAAGAGCTGAAAACATCGGGATTCGAAAAGACAGATGTCTCCGCCAAAGTCATTGCGAGAAATCTCGTGAAGGAACTGGAAGGTTCGGAATTCGTGGCATTCAACGAACTCTGCGATGCTCTCAAGAAGGGACGCACGCCGTCGGAGAAAGGCTGGCGGGAGAGTCTCCCGGATTTGCAGAATCGACTCGTCGGAATTCGCCGGCAGTTGAGCGAACTTTCTCGCGATGTGGCTTTGCT
>JANMEV010000701.1:0-5304 GCA_031377305.1 Planctomycetota bacterium
CGATCTTCGTCGCCCGCTTCCAGTGCCTTCCAAAGAGCCACAATGCCGTCCAAAAGATCCGTGCCCGGCATGGTCCCAATGATGCCTCGCCGGTAACAATCGACAAATACCTTATGAAGCGACGCGGAATCTTCTCCAGTACGGCGCAGATTCAACCCACGGGCTGGCAACTGGATCCTGAGACTCAATCGGAAGTGGATCGACTTTTTGCGAGGCTTCAGGCGGTGCTCTAAATGTCCAACCGGCCGTCAAAGATTCGCTATCGAATGCTCGCGTGGCTCACACTGGCGGCCGCTCTGTCCTATTTCTGCAGGAACGCGGGAGGCGTTGCCGAAAGTTCGATTCGCGCTGACCTCGGCCTGACGCTGAAGCAATCCGGCTGGTTTATGGGCGCGTTCTTCTGGACGTACGCCATCTTTCAGGTGCCAAGCGGATGGCTGTCAGAGCGTTTAGGAACGCGAGTCGCTCTCAG
Source organism: Planctomycetota bacterium (assembly GCA_031377305.1). GTDB lineage: Bacteria > Planctomycetota > Planctomycetia > Planctomycetales > Planctomycetaceae > SXXK01. Next base: position 473 of record JANMEV010000701.1, read on the forward strand.
CATGTTTGTGATCACGTGGTCAGTCGCCACGCTCTGTATCGGCGTTGCACCGGGCTTCTGGTTGTTAGTGATCGGGCAGCTTGTCATGGGCGCGGCGCAGGCGGGCATATTTCCCGCGTCATGCAATTCGATCAATCATTGGATGCCATTGTCACAGCGATCGATGGCCTGCGGAATTCTGGCTGCAGGCATGCAGGTCGGTGCGATCTCAGCCAGTGGTTTGTCGGGAGCACTTCTGGAACCCATCGGATGGCGCTGGGTGTTCATCCTGTTTGCCTTGCCTGGAATTTTCTGGACGGCAGCATTCCTGCTGAAGTTTCGAGACCACCCGGCTCAGCATGCGGATGTGAATTCAAGCGAACTGGCGATGATTCAGGCTGGCCGCCGAGTTGAAGAATTGAGCACAGCCCCGCAGCCAAGCGAGCTTCGCCAACTGCTTACAATTGCGAGACAACCGGTGATGTGGTGGTTGTGTGGCCAGCAGATTTGCCGATCTTCCGGCTACATGTTTTTTGCGAGTTGGTTTCCCACGTTCCTTCAAAAGACTCGAGGTGTTTCCGTTGAGAAATCCGGTTACCTGCAAGGCGTTGTTCTGGCCGGCACGCTCATTGGCAGCATCTTTGGCGGAATGATCACCGACTGGATCTGGCGACGAACGGGCAGTCTTCGTCTGAGTCGCAGCGGCATGGGCGCAGCATCGCTTGGACTGTGCGGCGTTCTCATTCTGAGCGCGTGGTTTGTTCAAAGTGTTTCCCTTGCCGTCGTGCTACTGGCGCTTGGTTCCATGTTTGCGGCGATTGCTGGTCCGTGTGCGTTGGCGGCAGCGATTGATATCGGAGGGCCGCGAACTCCGCAGGTTTTCGGAACGATAAACATGTGTGGCAACTTCGCCGTGGCAGCCTGTCCAGTGCTCGTTGGGATCTTGTTCGAATGGACAGCCAATTGGGACCTCGTCCTTCTATGGTTTTCAGGTGTCTACCTGACAGGTTCAATTTGCTGGGTCTTTGTGAACCCGCAAGGTCACCTTGCAAAGGATTGACAGCCCGGTTTTTGACGGCCACGACATCGCGTCGCGAATTGTTGTCGTATGCTGCCTGACATTGGGTCGCCGCCACGTCGATTTTTCGCTTCAGCGCTTGCCGCGAGTTGATCGGCGGTTATCTTGACCGTTCCGTACCTCCTCCCCCCGCTTGCTTACGCCATCTCCTCGATTCCATTGACCTGCCGTTTTTCTGGTCGTGAGGCTTTTTGTGATACTACCGCTGCATGGTGTTTCGGACTTTTGTCTTCGTTATTGGCTTCTCGTCGCGCTTGTGATGGCGAACTCGGGAACGCTGTTATTGGCTCAGACGGTCGTCAACAATAAGTTCCGTCAGTCCGACAAGTTTCGACAGCTTGAAGAAATCCTGCCGACTCCCAATGACTATCGCACAGCGTCCGGATCGCCAGGCCACGAATACTGGCAGCAGAAGGTCGACTACGACATCTCTGTGGAACTGGACGACGTAAAGCAGCGGTTGATTGGCCGTGAGACAATCACTTACAAAAACAACTCGCCTGACACGCTGCGATACCTGTGGCTGCAGCTTGATGCAAATAGGTTTCATCCGAAGTCGAACCACACATTGTCAAGTCCGGCACCTTCGTTAAGTGGCAGCGTGCCTTTCAGAAGTGTCGAATCGATCCTGATGGCCGAAAAGTTTCAGGGCGCAACAAAAATTACAGAAGTGCGGAATGCGGAATCGAACGAAAAGCTGGACTTTGCCATCGTCAGCACAAACATGCGAGTGGACCTGCCTGCTCCGCTGCAGCCCGGGCAGTCGATTCGATTTGTGGTTGGTTGGGAATACAACATCAACAATGCTCGAGTGCTGAACGGTCGAACCGGCTATGAGTACTTCGAAGTGGACAAAAACTACATTTACGAATTGGCTCAGTGGTTCCCTCGATTGTGCGCCTATACGGATGTGACCGGCTGGCAGCACAAGGAATTTCTGGGGATGGGCGAGTTCACTCTGGAGTTTGGTGACTATGTTGTTCGAATCACGGCGCCTGACGATCACGTTGTTGCTTCAACCGGCGAATTGTCGAACGCTGGCGAAGTGCTGACGGAAGTCCAGCGGCAGCGTCTGGATGCGGCTCGCACAGCAGCGGCACCGATGTTTATCGTGGATCCTGCAGAAGCCAAAGCCAACGAAGCAGCGGGCACAGATGGGAAAAAGACCTGGATCTACAGGGCTGAAAACGTCAGAGATTTTGCCTTCGCTTCGTCTCGCAAGTTCATCTGGGACGCTCAGGGCTGTGAAATCGGCGGCAAAACAGTGCTGGCGATGTCTTACTACCCCAAAGAAGGTGAACCGCTGTGGAGCAAGTATTCCACTCGCGCCATCGTGCATACGCTCAAGGTTTACTCGAAGTTCACGTTCGACTATCCGTATCCGATTGCGATTTCAGTAAACGGACCGATCGGCGGAATGGAATATCCGATGATCTGCTTCAATGGGCCTCGTCCGGAAAAGGATGGCACGTATTCGGCTCGCACAAAGTACGCTCTGATCACTGTGATCATACACGAAGTCGGGCACAACTATTTCCCAATGATTGTGAACACCGATGAGCGTCAATGGACGTGGATGGACGAAGGCCTGAATACGTTCCTGCAGTACCTCGCCGAAGTTGAGTGGGAAGAAGATTATCCTTCACAGCGCGGCGAACCCAGCAAGATCGCCAGCTACATGAAGAGTACCGATCAGGTTCCGATCATGACCAACAGCGAATCCATTCTGCAGTTTGGCAACAACGCCTACGGAAAGCCTGCGACGGCACTCAACATTCTTCGTGAGACGATCCTGGGCCGCGAACAGTTCGACTTTGCATTTCGTGAGTATTCACGTCGCTGGCAGTTCAAGCGACCTTATCCGGCCGACTTCTTCCGCACCATGGAAGACGCCAGCGGCACGGACTTGGACTGGTTCTGGCATGGCTGGTTCTACACAACAGACCACGTCGATATTGAAATAACAAACGTGCAGCATTACGTGATTTCCGATGGCGATCCTGAGAAAGAGAAGGGGGCTCTGAAGAAGGAACGCGACAACGAACCAGAAACGCTTTCGGAACAAAGAAATGAAGAGCTTCCAAAGCTGGCAGAAGAAATTCCTGACCTGAAGGACTTTTACAATTCGTTCGACGAACTGAACGTGACTGAAGAAGACAAGAAGGAATTCGAAAAATACCTCGCCGAGCGCACACCGAAAGAAAAGGAACTGCTGAACACAAAGACCAACTTCTACATCGTCGACCTGAAGAATCTGGGGGGCCTGGTGATGCCGGTGATTCTAAAGTTGACTCACGGAGATAAAACGACTTCCGAACTGCGGCTGCCAGCAGAACTGTGGACAAAGAACAACGTCGACGTTTCAAAGTTGATCGTCAGCCAGAAAAAGATCGTGAAGGTGGAGCTGGATCCTCATCTTGAGACTGCCGACGTGGATCGATCGAATAACTTTTTTCCTCCAAAGATGAAGACCAGCCGGTTCAAGTTGTTTAAGGATAAGAAGTCTCGCAATGAGATGCAGAAGGCTGGCCTCGGCAACAAAGATCCCGACGCTGCTGAGAAGAAAGACTCCGAAAAGCCGGTAGCGGTCGAATCGAACGACAGCGACGATGAGTGAATGATCTTTGATGCTATCCAGCAGATAGCAGTCTGAACTTCATCAACCCTCTGGAACTCAACGGCCATGATGTACTCATCGAGCACCGTTCGCCAGGAATCACGACAGATGCTGAGGCAGGTGCCATCTTTTTCGAGAGGATCGATTCGTCGTTGCTTCGTGATGGGGATCATCGTGATGATTACTATTTGCAGCAGCGGCATCGTTTCAGCATCGCACCCGTTTCATGCGACGCTTGCGGAAATGGAATGGAACGAGGCCCACAAGCGATTTGAAGTATGCCTTCAGCTTCCGGGGCCAGAGATTGAAGATGAATTGTCGACTTTGCATGGTCGTCGCATCAACCTTGAGACGACTCCAGACGGGGAATCGTTGCTTCAGAAATACATTGAGCAGCATTTCAGGATTGCCGACGCGAATCATTCGTCCTGTCGAATTCGCTGGGTTGGTCTGGAAGTCGAAATCCGCAGCGTCTGGGTCTACTTCGAAGTGGAACTGGCGAAAGATGACTCTCTGGCTGTCCCTGCAGAAAAGGGCGACGCTTCCGATGACGTGAAGGATCTGAAAGTGCAATGCACGATCATGACCTCGCGGGCGAACCAGGTGAATTTGGTGAACGTGACAAAAGGGCGAAGCGAAGCGTCGATTCATCTCACCGCAGAACAACCGCAAGCTATTGTGGAGTTCAAAAAGCGGCCTTTGAAGTCTGGTGAAGTTCCAGCGAAATAGCTTGCGCATTGACGCGGAATTGTTTTGCCATGCGAGGCATTCAGCGTAGTGTTCTGACATGAAGCGGAAATGACTCGATCAGGACTCGCGCGTCGGTGACCTGTAGACATGCTGATCGACAGCTACTTCCGTGGCGGAATGGCAATGTACGGCGTTGTTCCGCCTTCGCCGCGTCTAATGGTTTTTGTTTTGCCGGCATGAGTCTCGCGAATGAGCGTTTCGAAGGGGTCTCCACTGAAACAGACTTCGGCGAAAAACGTGAACACGGACGAGTTGTCGGTAACAAACATCGGAGCCAGTTTTCCGGCCGTGGTGGTATAGCTGAAGCCACCGAGGACCTCGGATCGTCCGTTGTTGCGTGTTTCGATCAGAGTCCCGCCGCGTTCAGTCTTGTAGCCGAGTACCCAGAAGTCACTGTTGTCGTTCACA
>JANMEV010000706.1:0-8272 GCA_031377305.1 Planctomycetota bacterium
CACGTTCTGGCAACCGACCCGAACTCGGCAGCACAGCGGAACTCGTCGGCATTGAAATCTTCGGTGGAGCAGGACGAGGCAGCAATCGTTCGGCCTCGGTTAACAGCTCCTGAAGCTGCTCGCCAACGAATTTAGAAGCAACCACCGCCTGCTGAAAATTTGTATGAGTCGACGCATGCCACGCGTCTTTTTCAAATTGATCCGCCGCGGCGCGCAGCCGAGCGAGCTTCTTCCGAATTGTTCGAAAGTACGCCACCGGGTCGTTGACCTGAGTTTCCACGGCTCGAAAGACGTCGAAAATCGTGCGAGCCATCTCGTTGAGTTCCGGGAAGTCATCGACTTCGTCCGAATGCTTGACGAAGGTACGCACCATCCATCCGTGAGCCATGATTTTCTGGCCCCGCTCGACAAGGTTGATTAGTGTCTGACGCAGTTCATTCGGCAGCGAAGAATCGGGCGTCGAAGGTTCAGTCATAAAGATAGCACCACGGTCTTGAAAGCCATTCGTCGGGAATCTTGCCAATCACCGGCAAATTCACCCAGTCGCAAAATAGCAAACCTGAACCAAAATCGCACGGTGCGAGTGTTAGAAGGCGCCGTTTTTCCTCCTTCCACTTCGCAGTCAACCAGCGAGTTTATCGGGGAGCGCCGCTGCCCTGAACCCCGGTGACTTCGTTCGCCGTTAGCTCATGAGTGTCGCTGTAGTATGCAAAACCTCGACCAAAAACGCTGCGAGGTTCGCCGTTGTCTTCGCGAAGTGTTACCTTCGCCTGTCGACCCTCATCCGCGCGCAGGATGAACTGCTGTTTGGAATGATCATACGTGATCTTGTCCGCCTCGCCTGCAAACTCTCGTGAACCGAGTCGACAGGGGCTGTGAGTCCCGCTGCCTCCTTGACCCGAGTTGCTTTCGGCAACAAGGGAGAAAGAACGATCGTTCTCAGATAGTCCAGGAATCCTGGATACAGAAAGATTCTCACAACTCAGCGACCCAGTCTTATCAGGCAGTTCGTTGACACTCATTCCATCGATATCGATGCGATCTCCGAGCTGGCGAACCGGCCCAAACACGCCCTGCACATGCTGCTTCAGCCGGACAAAACTTTGATTGCGATTCCCTTCGAGTTCGCCAATGAATGTGGCGTGAAGATAGACAAAGGCATTCTCAGAAGTCTTGATCGGAGTATTCGCGCTCGCAACCGCTCGATTGGATGGAGCCAGCTTCACCTTGCCCTTGTCAGGTTGTGTCGAGTCGATCAAACCCGGCCCAAGAGCACGAAAGTCGCCGGTAATATGATTGAATTCCAGATCTGTAAACTCAGCATGGTGGTGAGACTGCACGACACCGTTTTCCATCATATCGATATCAACGATCACTCGGCTCTCGCATTCAATCCGCTCAATTCCACCGATAGGCGACGTAGATCTCTCCGTCTGCGTGACTTTAATCTCACTGTCCTTCTCTAACTTTTGAAGATCGATATCATCGGCAAGATGAACCTTCATTCCAGCACACGTCAGCTCCAGATCGTGATCCACTTCGTTGTTCATAACGGCTCGGATATTGCCGACAAAGTGAGCCGTGCGACCAATGAAGTTCATATGATCGCCCCAGTAGATGTCGAGGGGCGAAGGCTTAGCCAGCGGCGTTCCATCAAGCCCACGCTCTACAAGAAAGCGAATGCGTCCGCTGCCTTCGACTTTGACCTGCCGATCATTCTTCAATTCCGTCAAATCAATTCGCTGGCCGTCGACTCGATTCGAATCGTAAACAACCGTCGCCGGATCGCCGAACAGATTCATTCGGCGCTGACCTGCGAAGCCGCCTTTTGCAAACAGGGCGTTGCCTTCCGCCGTCAGGTTGCGATCCTTCCTCTGAGCATCTTTATGCGTGATAAAGACATTGCCTTTCAGCCAAACGTCTTCAAACTCCGGCTGCTCGCCGTCACTCATAATCACGACTGCTTCGACAGTGTCAGATTTGAAGTCCGTCGTGCCGCCAGAAAGAGCAGGTGTTTCAGAGGAACTTTTACTGACTGGTCTCACTGGGCTTCGAGCGTTCGCCTCAGCGTCGTTACCTGCGCCTGCAGAGCTATCTCGAAAATCCACAGTGAGCCGGTCCCTCGCAGTTCCTAAGATTTCGCCCGACTTCATCTTTACATCGCCCATCGCCATGAGTTTACGAGGGCGAACGCTGGCCATGTTGAATGGCTCGGTTCCTCCAACCTGATCGACGACCTCATCCCGGTCGATGTCTGACGAGCCCATAACGTTATCGAGCAACATTTCTATGACCTGAGCGGCTAGACCAAAGTTATCCTGAGACGCTCCAGTTACGGAAAGCGAATTCTGTTCGACACGAGCATTTCCAGTCAGAGTGACCTTCGATTTATTGTCGCGACGCAATACAAGCGAATCTGACCAGGTCGCATCAAACGACTTGCTGTCTCGCTGCTGGCTTCCTCGTTCGGTGGGGCCGATCTGTCCTGCAGTGCGACATTCGACCGTATGCACTTCGTTCTTTTCTGTGAGTCCCACAAGGACACGTCCGGTAGTCAGCTTACTTCCGGCTTGATGCACCTCAACTCGAATTGGTCGCCCCGTTGATGCAATGGCACCTTCCTTGAGCTCAAGAATGCGTGTTTCGAGCTGATAGCTCAGCACATTCATGCGAGCGTAGATTTTCTCTTCACCGTTTTTGCTGGACAGGTACTCAACCGGCGTTCCTTCAGCCGTAATCCGAGCCAGCTCGAGCTGATTCGACGCCTTTTCAGTTTCGGCGTTGCTCACTTTCGGCTGCAGGTTCAGTACCAGCTTTGAGCAGAACAATCGATCTCGTGAACCATCGGCACCGGGTCGTTCAATCAGGATCTGATTGTCAATCGTTGGCTTTCGATCAACAAAACCATAGAACGTGGCTTCTTTCGTGGGCACAAAGAACTCAAAACCGTTGGCTGCGTTGACATTCAGAAGGACAGGCTCGCGTTCTGAATCTTTCTCCTGAAACATCAGGTTGCAATCGATTCGCCCATTCAGACGGATTCGCTGCACAGCGTCCACAGCCAGCAGGCCAGTATTTGAGGAGTCGGCTGACGCCAGGAGCTCAATCTCCGCGCCGCCGTCAGAGCGACCGGTGTGAGTTCCCCATTGAAACTTGACTGGCTGCTTGGTCCATACTTTCATCGCGTCTTCTGAGATATGGAACATGCGGCCCTCAATTCGCAGTCCATCTGGCCCCGTAATTCGCACATCTCCTGCCAGCAGGCCACTGGTGATTTTTCCGAAATGCCCATCCTCAAAACTGAACTTTGTTGAAGCATCCAACTGGGCAGAGTCCGCCGTCATCGTGACTGGAATATCTCCCTTCGTCTGCTGCCACATCATGGCAACCGGATGAATTCGAATCTGGCGGTTGTCGCTAAACAACTCATGTTTATCAAAGAACAGCAACCGACCACCATCGCGAAATCGGCCGTTGGAAGTCTGCACCCACGGATCTTCCTTGAACCACATCTGCGCCTGCTCAGCAAAGACCGCTGATTTTTCCTCATTGAACGGCACTGTCGCGACAATGTTTGTCTTCCGCTCCACAGCCAGAAACGGCGATGTCATTTGCGAGTACGCAATATACACGGCGACCAAACCAACGCCGACAAGCGCAGTGCGAGATCCTGTAGAGAGTGATTGAAGTGACATTCGTCGGCTCGAGTTGCTAGAGCGATCGCGATCCGTTTTGATGCTGAAACACGTAGATGGAAACTAGGCTGAGCGAACCAGGTGGGATTGCGAAATTGCTTTCGCCTCTGAATGCCCCCAAAGAGCTCGTTCAGAAGAATCGACTCGCTGAAGAACGTCCGTGATGTCCAGCATTCCAACCGGATTCTTCTGAGTATCGATCACCGGCACTTCGCTAAGCCTGCGTTCCGACATTAAATGAATGGCCTCCGGAAGCAACACGTCTGGACCCAGCGTGATTGGATTTGTCGTCATGACGTGCCGAATTGGCTGATCCAGTTGCTCGTCTCGGCGATTTTCAAACAGACGCGCAAGGTCGCTGTCTGTAAAAATTCCGGCGAGTCGTCCGGCGGAATTGGTCAGGAGTACGGCACCCGTGCGACGACCCGGCCGACTGTGATGAATCATGACTTCTCGGACCGTTTCGTCTTCCGAAGCAAGACGCAGCTGTTCGCCAACACGCATGACATCGCGCACAGGACATAACTGACGCCCCAGACTTCCCGCCGGGTGAAAGACCGCAAAATCTTTCGCAGTGAATCCCCGCAATTGACTGAGCACAAGAGCGATGGCGTCGCCAAGAGCCATCATCGCCGCCGTTGAACACGACGGCGCGAGCCCAAGGTCGCCGGCCTCCTGATGCTTTCCGAAACGGATCACAACATCCGCATGACGCCCGAGAGAATTTTCGCCGTCGCGAGTCATCGCAATGACCGGAACCTTCAGGTGTCGCAACGTCGGCAACATGTTGAGCAATTCCTCCGACTCGCCGCTATTCGAAAGTGCCAGCACGACGTCGTCAGCACCAACACAGCCGAGATCTCCATGCCGAGCTTCTGTCGGGTGCAAAAAGAACGCGCGTGTTCCCGTGCTCGCCAGAGTCGCGACAATCTTCTGCCCGACTAGTCCAGCCTTGCCGACGCCGGTCACAATGACGCAGCCCCTGGTGTCTCGAATGAGACGCAATGCGTCGCAGAAGTTTGGATCAAGACCATCGGCAAGTCGCTGCAGTGTCTCCGCTTCCTGCCGAATAATGCGGCGCCCTTCGCGGAGTTGTTCGACATCCCCAAATGAAATGACCGACCGTGGGGAGTTGTTTTGATGCATTGTGTCTTCCCTGACAGCATTGGTCAGCCGAGCCCGCGTTCCTTGCGGCAAATTGTGGCCGACCTTGTTTCCGTTTCAAACGTCGGCAGTTTACGCCGAGTCCGGTCCAAGCGTCAACCGCGATAATGACACGAAAAGCTGCGTCAAACTGTTGATTTCAAATGACTTACGTCGCGAACCGGGAAGTTTTCATCGGGGTTGAGTCACGCTGCCAACGCTCGACACCGCCGCCGTTGTCTTAGGGCGTGGTGCGCAGGCGTTATCCGTCGCCCATTGCTCCGATTGCGTCGTCGGGGCACTTCGCGACCAAAAAAACCACGAGGATTGGCGAGAAACTTCCACAAACGACGGCGGCTGGCCGGTTGATTCCAGCACGGACATCCACAAGTCGCCGCTAGGATCGACCTGATTGCGTTCCCGAATCGCCAACGGAATCGGCACGTGGACGAAGCGGCCATGCCATCGTCCGACGACCATCTCGGTTCTGCCGCACATGGCCGCGTGAACGGCATTGTGAGTCAGTCTCAGGCTGTAAACGCTGTCAAACGGATTCGCCGGAACACTTCGAATCAGATAGCTGGGGTCAATGTACTTCAGATTCAGCTCAACACACTGACTTGCGAAGTGGAAATTGATTCGGTACTTCAGAAACAACCCTATGTCACCCAGCTTTGCATTCCCCGACGCATTCGTCGACTTCGGTGATTCTGCCAGCAAAGACTGACCTGCACCCTCCGCCACCACAATGACCGCATGTCCTCGGCGTTTCAATCGATCCTGCAAACTTGTCAGCAAACCCTGAGGTCCATCGAGCTGACAGGACACTTCCGGGATCAACAGAATTCAAAAGCGTCTTCCCGTCGCCAGAGCCGCAAGGCGCTCGCCGCGGGTGATTTGCCCTGAGTTTTTCAGATTTTTACCCGCAGTAAGCGTTTTGCGGCTCACTAAATTAGCAGCAAGTGCCTCGCGGCTCAGGTCGGTCACGAAATCATCCGGTTGTCCTCATCCCCGCCGCGACGCCCTGCACCGACAATCGCAAAAGATCCCGCAGACGTTGCAACTCGCTTTCGTCGACCGCGCTGTCCAGTTTTCGACGACGGCGAAGCAGCTCAATTTGAATCAGATTCAGCGGATCGATGTCCGGATTTCGAACCTCGATCGATCCATGAAACCATGGAGTCGTCGCCAGCAGTTCCGATCCACCGACGATGTCAAGAATTGTCTGACGTGACCGATCACGTTCGCTGGCGATCAGCATCCAGATCTGGCGCCGCTGTTCTTCGTTTGTCACTAATTCTGAATAGCATTGCCCAACGTACATGTCCGTTTTGGCCAGAGCCGTCGCAGCGTTGTCGATCGTCGCCTGAAAGAAGGGCCATTGGCGATACATTTCGAGGATCGTCTGCCACGCAGACCGGTTGCTGTACTTCACCTCGGAAAGTGCAGCGCCGAGTCCGTACCAGGCCGGGATGAGGCAGCGATTCTGAGTCCATGCGAAGACCCACGGGATGGCTCGCAGATCGTTCAGAGTTCGCTGACCTGTTCTGCGTGACGGACGAGACGCGATCGGTAGGTTTTCGATTTCTTCAATCGGAGTCGCTTCGCCAAAGAATTCGATGAAGCCTGGAGTGTCAACCAGCGTGCGATAGGTCTGCAGAGAAAACGTCGCCAATGATTCCATCAACTCTCGCCATTCCGGGCGGACTGCTGGTCGAGGAATGTTACTGGCCACCAGCGTGGCGAATGTCACTTGCTCCAGATGTCGATAGGCGACATGTATATCATCGTAGCGTTCGGCGAGCACCTCGCCCTGTTCGGTTAATCGAAGCGAACCGCCCAGTGCGTCTGGCGGTAGTGACAGAATCCCGCGCGCCGCAGGCCCACCGCCGCGGCCGAGTGAACCGCCTCGACCGTGGAAAAACGTCAGTCGAATGCTGCGATCCGCCGCAACCTGGTGCAGCGAATCCTGAGCACGGTCAAGCCCCCAACACGCCGCCAGATATCCGCCGTCTTTGGTGCTGTCCGAATAGCCAACCATCACGATCTGTCGATTGTCCTGAGCTCTCAGATGCTCGGCGTAGATCGGCTGATCGAGGATCTCGGACATCACGTCGGGAGCCGCTTTCAGGTCGCCGATCTTCTCGAAAAGCGGAATGATTCTCAGGGCATGCGTCGGAACTGGCACATCACCAGGCGAAGTGGACTTTGCAGGTTCACCGCAGGCGCGGCGCCACAGCCACAACACGGTCAGAAGATCCGACGGCCAGCGAGTCATACTGCTGATATGTCCGCCGATGCAGTTGGGCCCGAACCGCTCAACGGCTTGGCGAAGCATCCGAAACAAACGGACTGTTTCCTTTGCCAGTGGGCTGAGACCTTCTTCGTCAAATATTTCGACTGAGCCCATCGTTTTCACAAGCATCGCCTGTCGCTGCGGTTCAGCAAGCGAGCCGAAGTCGTCGCAGTGGCCGATGATTCGCAGCAGTTCGGTCATCACTTCGCGGTACCGAGTTGCATCCTGACGAACATCCAGGCGAGTCAGGTTCAAGCCAAATACGCGAGTCAAATCAAACCAACGCTGTACCTCAACCGCCAGCGCCTGCTGACCGTGGCATGCCTTCAGGCTGACGATTAATGCCGCGACATCGTTTTCAAGCTCCTGACCATCACGATAGGCACCATCCAGCGCCGCGTCAGCAAGAACATGACATCGCGACTGACGAAGCCGCCATTCGATCAACCGAATCCACCGACGGTAGATTTCATGCGGTGCAACTCGGGACAGTGTTTCCGCGAACCCCGGCCAGCGTGCTTCCGCTTGAATTAGGGCATTCGGCAGATCACTTTCGAGTGACACTTCGTTGCGAGAAACAGACAGGAAGTCGAACAGCTTTCGACACCAGTCGAGATGCCGATCGATCGCCGTGTCTCTCAGCCAGACCAACGTGCGTTCCGTGATGTCCCAGGTGACTCCTGGATGGCCGTCGCGATCACCGCCCATCCATGACCCGAATCGCAAAAATCGAGGCAGCGTAAATTCAAAATCGGGAAACTCACGCGTCAGTGCTTGTCGCAGCGATAAATAGATCTCAGGCACAACTTCCCACAGTCGAGGCATGATCGACAGCCCACGCTCAACTTCCTCCAGCACCGACGGTCGCATGGGACGAAGGAACTCTGTCTGCCATAAAACAGTCAACTCCGCACGGAGCCGCGTCAGAACTCCAGTTCGCTCTCGGGGCAGCAGGTCGACTCGATCGAGGTCTTCCAGACACTGTCGCATCCGCCGGAGCTTTGATCGAATCGACCGACGCTTGGCTTCGCTGGGATGCGCAGTGAAAACCAACTCCACATCCAGCTTGTCCAACGCCGTCTGCACCTCTTCGGCACTCAGCCCTGCGGCTTTGAGCTGCTGAATAGACGCACCAATG
>JANMEV010000024.1:0-18181 GCA_031377305.1 Planctomycetota bacterium
TGCATCAGCTTCGTGGCTCGACTAAGAAACTCCGCGAGCTCATTTGATGCCACCTGGGCCTCCTTGTCGAATCGAATCCGGATCTGATCCAGCTCGCCTTTATGTGGTTCAAGCTCCTGTGATGCTCCCAGCGAGGCGATCGCACCAATCGTGATTCTTCCCGCCGGAGCATAGACGATCAAATCGGCGCCGTCAGATCGCTTCGTGTGCAGTTCGGCAATTGTTTGATCATCACTTCCGCGGATCCAGTTGATCTTGCTGCGGATGCCATAGTCGACTTCGCACTTACGGAAGGCGTCTTCAAGAATCGGCAGCAGCTTCTCAAGTACGCCGAATTCCCAGGAGACTCGGCCGCTGCCGGGCAGTCCTTTCCGCATCAAGTGCCATTTGCGACCGAGCACTTTCCAGGGCATCAGGTCGTCCGGGTTGGCGGCTTCGGCTTTGGAGAGTTTCAGATAGCTGTTCAAGGCCTGAATCAAGAATTTCTTAAACGCTGGCGTATCGATTTCGGATTTCTTCCAGACCTTGATCGTGACTTCCTGCCACGCGGTTTTCAGATCGCGAGCCTTCACGCGAGAATCGCCGCTGTAAACAGGGATTTCCTCCATATCGTCCAGTCGAATCAGCCCCAGTCTGGTATCGAGATCTTCTGTCGCGAATTCACCCTTTTTGACTCTGAAGCAGAGTTGCAACAGCCATTCGAAACCTGTTCGAGCGTGGAGGAACCAGCCGAGCCCCTTGTCGACTTTCACTTCGACGGTTGCTCGATCGCTCCAGTTTGTCGGCGCAAGGCCATCGTGCTGTTCAAGCAGATCGATGACAAACTCAAGAGCTTTCCCATCCCACCGACAGGGCTCACCAGAGTATCCAACTCGATCGTGAATGTGCCACTTGCGTCCATCGACTTCCCACGGCAGCTTCGCGGACTTGCCGAGCTGTTCTATGCTGACGTCGCCAGCCTTCTTCTCCGCCACGGCTGCCGCGTCGAAGGTCTCGATTGTGCCGCGTTTGGATTCGGCAAGGATCGGGGCGAGCAGTTCGCCGGTCCAGCTTCTACCGTCCACCCGTCGCTCCGCCGACGGGCTTTCCTCTCGCGATTCCCGCCGACTGAGCGGCGGGGCTACGTTACCTACAGAATACGCCACCACATCCTCCGGCGTGCCTTGCACCACAATCTGACCGCCGCCCGAACCGGCTTCGGGGCCGAGATCGATGATCCAATCCGCCGTCTTGATCACATCAAGATTGTGTTCAATCACGACAACCGTGTTACCCTGTTCGACAAGGCTGTTTAGCACGCTCAGCAGTTTCAGGATGTCGTCGAAGTGCAAGCCGGTCGTCGGTTCGTCCAGCAGATACAACGTGCGGCCTCGATTTGGCTTGCACAGTTCCGCCGCCAGTTTGATTCGCTGCGCTTCGCCGCCGCTCAATGTTGGTGCGGACTGGCCGAGTGTCAGATAACCAAGCCCGATTGCTTCCAGAGTCGCCAGCGGTGCGCGAATCTTCGGGACGTTCGAGAACAGTTCCAGAGCCTTGCTGATCGACATCTCCAGCACGTCGGCGATGCTGCAGTCGTTGAACTTGACCGTCAGAGTTTCGCCGTTGAATCTGCGGCCTCGACATGTCGGACATTCGACCCACACGTCCGGCAGGAAGTGCATTTCGATCTTCTTCTGCCCCATGCCTTCGCAGTCTTCACAGCGACCACCGGCTCGATTGAAACTAAACCGCCCCGGCCGATAGCCTCGCACTTTCGCTTCCGGCATGCGGCAGAACAGTTCGCGGATCTCATCGAACATACCGACATAGGTCGCCGGGTTCGAAGCCGGAGTTGTCCCGATCGGATTCTGATCCACCAGCACGATCTTACTGAGATGCTCCACGCCCTTCAGATCTCGAAACGCCCCCGGCGATTCCGCGACCATGTTCAACCGCCGCGCGACGGCCGGAGCCAGCGTGTTCATCAGCAGCGAACTCTTCCCCGAACCGCTCACGCCGGTGATGCAAGTAAACGTCTTGAGCGGAATTCGCAGATCGACGTTGCGCAGGTTGTTCTGCGACGCGCCGAGTAGTTCGAGCCATTGTAGCCCGACCTGTCTCAGGTCGGGATCAGCCACTCTCAATGCCACCGCGGCCTTTGATTTCTTTGTTGCTGCCTTTTTCTTTGGCGGATCATTGGCAGGTGGCACGTCGCCTGGCTGCGGATCTGAGACAGATCCGCCTACACGCCGCACCATCGGCACCGGAATCTGCAGCCGTGTCCCCAGATAGCCGCCAGTCAGTGACGCTTTGTTCTTCTTCAACTCGGCCGGTGTTCCCTGAGCCACCACGCTGCCGCCGAGCCGCCCCGCACCGGGGCCGAAGTCGAACAGGCGATCAGCAGCGTCGAGTACTTCGCGGTCATGTTCAACCAGCAGCACGGTGTTGCCAAGATCTCGCAGTCGCTTTAGTGCTTTCAACAACCTTCCATTGTCGCGAGGATGCAGCCCGATGGTGGGTTCATCGAGCACATACAACACACCAGTCAGCGATCGACCGGCCTGGCCTGCGAGTCGGATACGCTGCGATTCTCCACCAGAGAGCGTCGGCATCGAACGATCAAGCGTGAGATACTCGAGACCCACTTCGACGAGAAAGTTTAGTCGATGAGTGGACTCATTGAGCAAATCACCAGCGACTTTTTTCTCTTCCTTGCTGAGCTTCAGCCCGTTCAGAAACGCGAGTGATTCCGACAGCGGCATTCGACACAACTGCGGCAGCGTGATATTGCGAAGTCGCATGGCCGATGCTTCCGCTTCCAGTCGACCGCCGCTGCACATCGAACAATCTCGTTCGCCAGCCATTTCAATCAACGACTTACGATGCGCGAATGACAATCGTGAGGCTTCTTCGATCGCCGGGTAGAGGCCCTTGTATTTGAAGCGGAAGTTACCGTAGACCCGTCGCTCCGCCGACCGGATTTCCTCGCGCGCTTCCCGCCGACGGAGCGGCGGGGCTACGGTACCGACTTCAACCCACGTCTCGTTATCACCATACAGAACCAGTCGTTGTTGCTTTGGCGTGAGCAGGTACCACGGCACGTTCACAGGAAGTTCAAACGTCGCAGCGATCGCGTCGAGCATCATGCGGAACGGAGCATTCGTCTTCGGATCCGGCCATGCGCCAATGGCACTGTCGAGTAGCGATCGTTCGGGACTTGTCACCAGCATCGCCTGGTTTGCACCGAATTCCGTGCCCAGACCTTCGCACGAATGACACCAACCCAGCGGACTGTTGAAGGAAAATTTCTGCGGCGTCTGACGTTCAAACGACCTCTGACACTTCGCACAGGACAGATGCAGACTGTACCGATTCACCGTCCAGATCGGTTCATCCTTCTTCGCATCGGCAATCGCAACATGAATCACGCCTTCGCCAAGATCCAATGCGGCTTCGTTGGAATCCGCGTTGCGCGAGCGGCCGGGGTTCTCTTTCGTCCGGCGAGCGGCAGGGCGTGAGCCCTCCGAGTGCGATTCTGCCCCACGAGCAGAGTCACCGGGGAGTTGTGTTTTGCTCGGAGGGCTGACGCCCTGCCGCTCGCCTACAGTAACTCGATCCACCACAACCGCGACGCTGTGCGAACGCCGGTGATCAATCTCCGGAACGTCATCAATGGCGTAAGTCGTGCCATCCACGCGGATTCGAGCAAACCCCTGAGCACGCATTCGGTCCCAGATTTTTGAATACGCAGTCGAACGATCGACTTCGATCGGTGCGAGCAGAAGCAGCTTGGCCCCGTCGCCGAGATTCATCACGCTGTCGACGATCTGATCGGTCGTCTGCTGAACGGCTGGGACCTGACATTTCGGACAATACATCACGCCCAGACGCGCGTAGAGCACTCGAAGGTAGTCGTAGATTTCCGTGACGGTCCCAACCGTGGATCGCGGCGTGGAACCGACGGTCTTTTGTTCGATCGCAATCGCGGGACTCAAGCCCTGGATACTCTCCACTCGCGGCTTTGGCATCTGACCAAGAAACTGACGAGCATATGACGACAGCGATTCAACATATCGCCGCTGACCTTCAGCGTACAGCGTATCCATCGCCAGCGACGTCTTCCCGCTACCGCTCGGCCCACAGAAAACGCTCATCTGTTCGCGCGGAACCAGCAAATCGATGTTTTGCAGATTGTGCTGAGCCGCTCCGGTGATTCGGATGTTGGCGGTGTTGGAGAAGAGGTTTTCGTTGGAAAGGCGAGCGGTTGGGCGTAAGCCCTCCGAGTGCGATTCTGTTCTCTGCAACTGTTTCGCGTTCCGCGCGAGACTCGGAGGGCTGACGCCCTGCCGCTCGCCAGAATGCAACACGGATCTCAACGCCACGCCTGTATGCGACGCATCGCATTTCACTACCTCTTCCGGCGTTCCTTCCACCACAATCCGTCCGCCGCCGGCGCCGCCTTCGGGGCCGATGTCGATGATCCAGTCGGAGGTCTTGATCACGTCGAGATTGTGTTCAATCACGATCACCGTGTTGCCCGCTTCGACGAAGCCCTGCATAACCTCGATGAGCTTCTTCACATCGGCAAAGTGAAGTCCGGTCGTTGGTTCATCGAGCAAATACAGCGTCTTGCCGGTCGAACGTTTGCCCAGTTCGCGAGCCAGTTTGACTCGCTGCGCTTCCCCACCGGACAGAGTCGGCGATGCTTGCCCGAGCTTCATGTAGTCCAGACCGACATCGCACAGCGTCTGAATCATGCGATGAATCTTCGGGAACGCTTCGAACAGCTTTAGGGCGTCTCGAATATCGAGCTCCAGCACGTCAGCAATGCTGTGATCGCGAAACTTGACTTCGAGCGTTTCGTGGTTAAATCGTCGTCCTTCGCAGACTGTACACGGGATCCAGATGTCCGCCAGAAAATCCATCTCCAGCTTCGTCGCGCCGTGGCCTTCGCAGGCTTCGCAGCGACCATCTTCAACGTTGAAGCTGAAACGGCCTTCTTTGTAGCCTCGCATTTTCGACTGCGGCAGTTGAGTGAACAACTTGCGGATTTCGTCGAAGACTTTGACGTAGGTTGCTGGGTTGGAACGCGGAGTTCGACCGATGGGAGATTGATCGATGTCGATGGCCTTGTCGATCAGATCCATACCATCAATACGAGCGTGCTTGCCAGGATCGCCGATGCCTTTGTTGATGTCGCGATTCACGACCTGCCACAGGATGTCGTTGACGACCGAGCTTTTTCCAGAACCGCTGACGCCCGTCACGCTGATCAGGCGACCGAGCGGGAACTTCACCGTCACGTCTTTGAGATTATTGTGCGTCGCCTTATGAACGACGATCTCACCACGATCCTTTGGCTTGCGTCGCACTTTCGGAATTTCAATCGACTGACGTCCCGACAGGAACGCTCCGGTCACACTGCGTTCGCTTTTCAAAAGATCGTCAACCGTTCCTTCGACGACCACCTCACCACCCAGCACGCCTGGCCCCGGCCCGAAGTCGACGACATGATCGGCAGCGCGCATCGTTACTTCATCGTGCTCGACGACGATCACCGTATTGCCCTGATCGCGAAGACGTTCGAGACTTCCCAGCAGCATCGTGTTATCTCGCGGATGCAGTCCAATGCTGGGTTCGTCGAGAATATAAACAACACCGACCAGCCCGCAGCCGATCTGGCCCGCCAGTCGAATTCGCTGCGACTCACCACCGGACAACGTCGGCGCGGTGCGATCAAGTGACAGATAGTTCAACCCGCATTGCAGCAGAAACCCCAGGCGTCCCCTGATCTCCTTCAACGCTTCTTCGGCAATAAGTTGCTGAGTGGGATCGAGTTCGAGCGATTCAAAAAAGTCGTAGGCTTCTTCGATGGAGAGATGGCAGACTTGGGGGAGGGAAAGGTCGAGGCCTGCGGCAATTTGAAATTTCAAATTTGAAATTTGAGATTGACGGCTTTCCGCTTTTCTCTTTCCACTTTTCGCCTTCGTGTCAATCGGAGGGCTGACGCCCTGCCGCTCGCCGGTGCGAGTGAGGAAGCTCTCACTCGTCGTCTTTAGCCTGACATTCCGAGCCTGCTTGTTCAGTCGCTCCCCGTTGCAACCTGGGCAGGTGACGACTTCCATATACTTTTCGAGCTGACGTCGGCGCATGGGGTTCTTGGCGGTGCGGTAGCTTTCGAGCAGTCGATTGGCCCAGCCTTCCCACTTGCCTCCGTGCTTCCAGGCTCCGCCGCGAGATTTCCAGGTGAACGTGATGTGGCGATGACCTGTCCCGAAGAGCCACTTCTGCTTGGCTTCTTCGGGGATGTCCTTCCACTTCATCTTCAGAAGCGAATCGGGCACCATGCCGCAATCCTGTTCGATGGCGTTGGCGGCTCCGGCCAGAATGTGACGAGGCCAGCGGCCAATCTTCGTCCATCCGGACAGCAGCAGAGTCGCCCCTTTCTGAATCGACTTCTCCTCGTCGACGATCAGCTGATGCATCGGAAACCCGTGACTCATCCCCAGCCCGTTACAGTCCATGCACATACCCAGCGGACTGTTGAAACTGAACAATTGAGGACTCGGCGGTTCGTAACTCATCCCACTTTCTGCACAGGCGTAATGCGCGGAGTACAGGCGATCTGTGCTTCTGAGCGGCAAGGCGCTAGCCGCCGGTGCCGATACATCATCGTCGCCGTACTCAAGATGATCTTCGGTGACGAGATCCGCAGCGAGGCTTTCGCTTTTCAATTTGCGACTGACGGACCTGGCGGCTTTCGATTTTAAATTTGAAATTCCTGAGTTGAAATCCTCGGACTGGGCGGCATCAACACCGGCGGCTAGCGCCTTGCCACTCAGTTCCACCGCACGGATCAACCGCCCATCCGCCAGCTTCAACGCCTGTTCAACCGCTTCCGCCACGCGAGTTCGCTGAGTTCCTCCCGCCACCAGTCGATCGATCACGACTTCGATGTTATGTTTGTGATGCTTCCGAAGCGTCGGGGCTTCGCTGAGGTTCACGACTTCGCCGTCAATCCGCGCACGGAGGTATCCCTTCTTCAGCAGATCTTCGAACAGATCACGAAACTCGCCCTTCTGATTCTGCACGATCGGGGCGAGGATTTGATACTTTGTTCCAGCCGGTTGATTCAGCAGGCTGTCGATAATCTGATCCGTCGACTGCGCCTGAATGGGCTTTCCGGAGATGTAGCAGTAGCCCTGACCGACTCGCGCGAAGAGGACTCGCAGGTAGTCGAAGATTTCCGTGATCGTCCCAACGGTGCTGCGAGGATTTCGGCTGGTCGATTTTTGCTGAATCGAAATCGACGGCGACAGGCCCGAGATGGAATCGACATCCGGCTTTGGCATTTGATTCAAAAACTGCCGAGCATAAGTCGACAGCGATTCGACGTATCGGCGTTGGCCTTCGGCGTAAAGCGTATCAAACGCCAGCGAACTCTTCCCGGAGCCACTGACACCGGTCATCACAATCAGCTTATTGCGAGGCAGCGAAAGGCTGACGTTGCGAAGATTGTGCTCGCGAGCACCTCGAATCACGATATCAGAACTGGCCATGAAACTTGAATCACCGAACAGGGGCTGGCAAATACGGTTCAGGAATCACCGGTGCGGCTTCAAACTGTTGAATTAGTCCGCTCCTCGATTCCGTCAGCTCAACTTTGGACGTTGCCGCATTATAGACCACAGGGTCAAACTTACCCGCGTCAGAACAAAGTGGTTCGAATCGTTGGAAAAGCCTTTGCTTTTTCGAGCGGCAAAGCGAAGACACCCGTTCACGAGTCAGACGTAATTTGCCTCGGCCTCTTTCCCGCTGTATCATGTGGGAGGTCCGATTTTGTGCTGCCAGTGCCAACGCCTCGGCGAACTTCAGTCAGAAAGAACACGTCCATGACCGACTCATCTTCATCGGGACCAGCCAGCTACCGCAAGAATGACGACGTTGATGTCACTGAAGCGATGCGAAAGATCGTCGAATCCAACCGGGATGTTAGCGAACGAGTTCGCAATGTTGTCGTTGGTTTGTTCCAGGGTCAGGCAGGAGCAACTCAAGCGGCACGAGATGCGGTCATGGGAGCGATTCAGACGGCCTCCGAAATCGCCAATCGGTCGGCCCCAGACAAGGCGGACAGCGTTCTTCGAAATGTGATTGACGGTGTAACCACAGGGCTCAGCACGGTGGCTCAGTCGACACAGTATGCTGTTCAGGAAGCGACAGCTCGCGGGCAGCGATTTGCGAGTGAAGACATGGATCGAGCCAGGAAAGATTTGTCGGGAATTAGTGAGATTCTGGTCGACACGGCGAAGTATTTTTCAAAGCGAATGACGGAAGAGGCTGGTTCGACGGTTACAGAATTAAAGACTCATGCCGAGCGAGCCGTGGCAGCCGCGACGCCTGTCGTAAAAGCATCGGTTGAGGCATTGGCGAAACATCCGATTCAGACTGTTGGCGAAGCTGCCAGCACTGCTCTTCGCAGCGGGCAACTGACAGCGGGAGCGTTGTTGAGTGCCGTAAGCGGCGCGCTGGCAGGGGCCGCCGATTTGCTCGATCCGGATCGACGCAGGAAATCTAAACCGACGATGACGGCGGCACAAGCTGCTGCTGCGGCTGCCCTTGCTGAAGATCCCCGGGATTCAGCATTGTGAGTGATCCAATCGGGATTCGGCGCGGGATTCGAAACACAAAACGGGCGGCTGAAGTCATCGCCGTTTTGGCGAAGCACGGCTTTCGGCAAGTCCTGTCCGACACTGGCATCGAACGGATGATCGAGCGTGGTCAGGAGATCCTGATGCGTTCCCGATCCGAATCTTCGACATCGCCATCGAAGCCCGTGGAAGTGCGAGTTCGCGAGGCGCTTGAGGAACTTGGCGGCACATTCATCAAGCTCGGGCAGGTATTGAGTACTCGTCCGGATCTGGTGCCTCAGGAGCTTGCTGACGAACTGCGCAGGCTGCGTTCGAATTGTCCTCGAGTTCCGTACCCCGAGATTCGAAAACGGCTGGAAGAAGAGTTTGGCGACCGACTGTCGGAACTCTTCCGGTCGATCGAAGAAGTTCCTCTGGCAGCCGCGTCGATCGCTCAGGTGCATTCGGCAGTGCTCACCGATGGCACCAACGTCGTGCTGAAAATCGTGCGCCCCGGCATTGAGGAGACGATCGAGTCCGACATGGACATCCTGATGGAGCTCGCGCGGCTGACGGAGAATCGTTTCCGCGATCTCGGCTACAGTCCCACTGAGACGGTTCGTGAGTTCCAGCAGGAGCTTGCTCGCGAGGTTGACCTGCTGCACGAGGGACGTTCAACGGATCGATTTCGACGAGACTTTCTCAACGACCCGCAGATTCATTTTCCCGTCGTGTATTGGCCGTCGTCGACTCGCCGAGTGCTGACGCTGGAGCACGTTCAGGGGACTCTACTGTCGGAAACCAACTTTGCTGCGATGTCTGCTGAACGTCGTCGGCAGATTGTTTCGAAAGGAGCTGAAGCTGTCTTTCGACAGTGCCTTGAACATGGCTTTTTTCATGCGGATCCTCATCCTGGAAACATTTTTGCCATGTCGGATGGAGGCATCTGCTTTATCGACTGCGGTATGACAGGGCGAATCGATCGCCAAACGATGCAGTATCTCGCGACGCTGGTGATGTCGGTCATCAATTCAGATCTCGACAACGTGCTTGAAGCCACGATGGCCCTGTGCGATGCGGACAAAACGTTGAAGTTCGATCGCTCGTTTCGTCGCGATGCATGGAACTTTATCGCTCGCTTTGAACGCGGAACGATTGAGTCGCTGGACATGGCCGGACTGCTCAACGAGTTCTTCGCTCTCATGCGACGCTATCGCATTCGCTGTCCCGCCGATCTGGTGTTCCTGATCAAAGCCCTGTCGACGATTCAGGGCGTCGCGCGAGAAATCGATCCAACATTTGATCTGGTCGCGCATGGGCGACCGCAACTGGAAAAGCTGATCAAGGATCGATACGGTTTGAAGGCGGCAAAGGACAGGTTGCTTACGAGTGCTCAGCGGTATCTGTCGCTGATGGAAGATCTTCCCGACGAAGTTCGCGACGTTCTCGATCAGCTTCGGCGTCGCGAGTTCAGCGTCAATCTCCGTCACCACGGCATCGATCGGCTGAACGACGATACTCTGGAGCATGCCAGCGGAACAATCGCCGTGGGACTTGTGATTGCCGGCCTGATGGTGGGATCGTCCGTGTTGATTCTTGCTGAACGAGGCAGTGAGGGCCCGACTATTCTTCGGGGAGTCGGGATCGCGGGACTGATTATTGCGATCTTCCTTGCGATGGCATTACCTATCCGATGGATTCGGCGCAGGAAATAGGCGTTCAGTCAAGAGCATTGAGACCAGCGATCGGCACTTATTCTGGATGCATTTTGAGTCAACCAGCGGTGATGGACTGCAGTTGCATCTACCACGATGACTGACGAGGCCAGTGGTCGGCAGTTGAACGCACTTCGCTGTCTGGAATGGTCTCACCTGTGCCGCTGTCGCGATACAGCACTTCTTTGACTTCGTATCCCAGTGAGCGATAAAGCCTCACGGCTCCATGGTTTTCGGCCGTCACTTCCAGAACGGAACATGCCATTCCGCATTGCATGAATCCGCGAATCGCCTGAATCATCAGGGCACGGCCGATGCCCAGTCCGCGATGTTCGGGAGTGACACCAACATTCTGAATCGCGCCGATCCCGCCATTGCGGGTGATGCCCTGAATCGTGCCACAATCGTCTGGCGGCCAATTTGGTTCTGGCTGATAGACCACCATCCAGGTTGCGGCTGGGCAGAAGGCTGTTTGCGACGCGATCTCTCGCATCAATGAAAGACAACCTGGGCCGTTGCCAAGACAGGAAAACACTTTGCCATCAAGGTCGTCTCGAAACGATCGCCATTTCACCTGAGCATGCCGTTCAAGCAGGAGAGAACGCCACGACAGCCAGCGGTATCCTTCAGGAAGCTCCGGCGGATTGAAAAACGCATGACGCAAATCCAGTTGCATTCGAAAGCGTTTATAGGCCGTTTGTGACATAACAAGCTCGGACGATCCGCACTGGCAGAGGAGGATGCACCGGGTCAGAAAGCCGCAGTTTGATTCGCCGAAGATTCTAGGACTATTTTTCCCATGAGCCAGTCGCGGTCATGAAATTACCGGTGATTTTTCCGCAACCGTCACTCATTTTTCAGGAAACTCAAATGGAGTTCCGCATGCCTGCAATGGAGCTTGATCCAATCAGATTCGTGCATTTCGCCAAACGCGGGACTTGGCGATCGCTCGTTCGTGTTCTTGATGCGCTCGATAGACTGAGAGAGCTTTTTGAAACCGACTTCGGATGAAATCTCATGACTGGGGCCAAACGCGGGTTCCAGCTTGACGGGCAACATGAATCCCGGCGTGAGCGGATTGTTGAGAAACCTGCTCTTGAAAAGTCTCGCTATCATCCGCATTGGCCACGGCATCATATAGTCGACGCCATCAATACTCGCGTCCATGGACTTTGCCAGATGCTCAAAGTTCTGCCCTGCGGTCCAGTTTCCAAGTCCGACGATCGATCCATGATTCATCAGTTGTTGTGCGTCATGAAGGATGTCGTCGTAGTTCGAAAAACTAAGGCTTCGTCGTCCTTTGACGTTTTTCAGATTGATCGCCATTTCTGACCGCCCTTCAGGAAGTTGCAGATTTTCGGGAGCCTCTATCGCTGGAATTGCACCTCGGATGTCGTCGGCAGTCAAGTCAGACGTAAGTTCAGACAAGCGTGGACACGCGTCGTGCGGCGTGAGTCCTTCTGCAGAATTCAACACGGAAAGCGGGCGAGTCATCGTTGCGGGTGTCGATGACTCGCCCGTTGGGAAGGAAGGCGATAGCAACAGGGCGAAGGTGTCAGGAGGGAAACACGTTCGCAAGAGCGAGCCGGATCAAGTGTCTATGATCCAGGTCGTTCCCTGAGCATGAAGTCAGAAAGACTTCTTCTGCCCTGGAAATCCGGCCCACTGCGGTGTGCCGCCGGAATTCGCTTTTCGCTCCCCGGGGAGGAGGACGCCACTGAATTCAAATGCTCCAGCGTTGACTTTCTGTCGTTGATCGTTTGTGGAATCGTCTTCAGGCTTCAGCACGCCGGTAGGCTCCATTTCAGCCGGCAATGCTGAATCTCCAAACAGAAGTTGATGCTGGTCGCTCGTTGATGTGTGAGTGTTGCCGACTTTTGCTCCTTCGATCGAGGACTCGGAATTCGAAAATCGGCTCGCAGGTACAACCTCCTCTTTTTGGAAAAAGTTGCCATTCCCTGGACGTGGGACAGGTGCTGAAATCGCAGAACGCGGCGTCGCTGCGGTTTGAGCAGATGGTTGGTTAGGGAGCAACTCGGCTTCGGCAAGTGACGTCGATTCGCCCTGAGCAGAGACTGCTTCCGTTGATGGGACAGACTCCCGAGCAACAGGATTTGACGGCTCATCCGGACTTTGCGATCGAACAATACCGTTCGGCCTTGAGCCTTTTCCCCGCTGAGACTTCAGCAGAGTCCTTTCGCTAACTGAAATTTCAGGGCGAGCCGCAGCCTGCGCTTTCGATTCGGAATCATTCTCCTGAGCAGCCAGCATCTGATCAGATGGCAGGGTCAGTTTGGGCATCCCAGCCAGGACCCAGCCTCGCCAGTTCTTTTCAAGTGACTCAATTCCGTCGTGGTCGAAGTTGGCTTTGATCGCCTGATCCCATCCAGTACGCTCGCCATCGGAGATAAACCGCAAGTAGGCATGGCGTCCCTTTTGCTGAACGAGAAAATCGGCGAGAGCGTATCCCTCGGCGTACAGTGTGAGCATAGGCCGCTGTCCTTTGGGATACTCCTTCATAGACAACAGGTCTCGGAGCGTGATCAGTTCACGCTTGTTCTTGATGACCTCGTTCAACAACGCGAGTTGCTTGAGCTGCTCCGATCGATGTTCGAATAGAGTTGCTGCGCCTTCATCTGCCCAGCGCGGCAGTGGTCGGCGAAAGTGACAGGCAAAGATCGTGTGGTTGATCTCATGAGGAAGTACGGAATCGAGAATCCGTTCCAATGTGCCCTGAACATCCATTCGCCAGTTCAGTACTTCACCCTTCACGAACTGGAACGTCGTCTGTCCGCCTGCTCCCAAAGCACCTTCAGTGACCGCGATTTTGCAGGGACGACTCCAATTGGGAAGCGCTTTGCCCAGCCAGAATACGGCAAGCTGCTTGCGATAAACCTCAGCCGCTTTGCCAACCTTTTCGGCGACTTGAGGGTTCTTTGCGGTCACAGCAAAATTTACGGTCTGGTAGGTCGCGGCTTGAGCAATCCCGCAAGCGGCGGGCAACAAAGCAGCAACGAACAGACATCGCAGTCTCAGAGCGTCCATGCTCATCCTTGCGTCTCTTAAAGACAGTGTTTCATTGGGTGCCGCGAATCCATTCGAGGCGATATCAGAACCGAGGTTCTGCGAATGTTTCGGCAGCAAATGCCGATCCAGTCATTTCAAAGTCACTGGCTGGAAGTTGTTGCGATCGTCGCAAGTCCCTTATCCCCAGTGCTTTGCGATTTGACGTGTCTGTCGGGCGACGCCTTTTGAGTCGGACAACGAACTCCGGCAGATTCTGCAGATGTTACAAGCATTGTCGAATCTACATCCAGAGCAGTTTTGGGGCGTTTTTCCTCAACGGTGAGGCCGACAACTTGAAAAATATGGCGATTTTGACGAGTTGGCGAATCGAGAGACACGGCATCGCTTCCAATTGAATAAAAACCTTAGTTTGTTGAGCCCATCTCCGGATACTGTTTGCCGGATGTCGTGCTGTTCCGGTGATTTTGCCGCGGGCGGCCGCGTGTTCAAAACTTGCGTCCTGCCGTCTGATGCTCGGCGTTGAAAGTTGGACTTGAGAGACTCGATATGAAGATTCGAAAAGCCGTGATCACTGCTGCTGGTGATCATCACTCCCGCTTACCACTGCAGACTTTGGTTGATCGACGCGGTGAGATTCGCACGGCACTTCGTCTGATGTTGGACGAAGTTGTGGATTCGGGAGTAGATGAGATTGCAATCATCGTTCGCCCTGGGCAACAGGAACCGTATGTCAACGCCGCTGGACCTCACGCGTCGCGACTGACGTTCTTCGAACAATCCAACCCGCGAGGATATGGGGACGCGATTCTGCGAGCTGGCGACTTTGTGGCGGGCGAGTCGATTCTGCATCTCGTGTCCGACCACTTGTATCTAAGCAAAACCGATCGCTTGTGTGCTCAGCAGTTGATCGATGCGGCGACGAAGCATGAATGCTCCGTGTCTGCAATTCAGCCGACTCGCGAGAACGAGGTGGTTTTCTTCGGAGCGGTCGGCGGATCCCCGCTGGCTCAGTCGGACAACTTGTACGACGTCAGCACGGTGATCGAAAAGCCGACGCCGACTGTGGCTGAGCAGCGTCTCATTGTCGCCGGTCAGCGAGCGGGTTACTACCTGTGCATGTTTGGCATGCACGTGTTGACTCCGACGGTGCTGTCGCTGCTGCAGAAGTCACTCGACGCAGCTCCGGCAGGAACGAACATCGATCTGAGCAGCTCACTGAATCAACTGGCAAAGACCGAACGTTACCTCGCTCTCGAAATCGACGGCTCGCGATACAACATCAGCTACAAGTACGGCCTGCTGATGGCTCAGCTTGCGTTTTCGCTGAGTGGCGTGGATCGCGATTTGGTTCTGACGGAACTGGTCAATCTGCTGGCTCAGAAGTAGACACAAGTTTTACCACGGAACACACGGAACACACGGAACACACGGAACACACGGAACACACGGAAGAGTCGCACAAAAATCTGCTGCCGCCTTTCCGTGTCTTCTGTGTCTTCCGTGGTTCAACTCTGCGATTGGGTTTTCAAAGATACCATATAGCCGCCGCTCCGATGGCGGAATTGAGTTTCGGATCACGGTGAGAATTGCCCGTCGGCGGAGCGACGGGTTTACAGTAAGAACCAACCATGAATCTGCTCTCCATCATCACTTCCACTGACGATGCCGTTCGTAATCGGTCGCTGGATGTTGAATGTCGCAACCTTACGCTCGATCAACTGCTCCGCGAATGCGGGGAACTCGATGAGTACCGCCGTACGTGCGACAATTTGTACGATCGAGTCCGCAGTCTGTTCTTTCTCTACGCGGTCCATCGATTCCATCTGCCCACGCAACTTGTCGGCAAAGAAAGCGGCCGCATTCCGTACGGCGGCTATGAGCACATGCTCAATCGCCGCTACCCGGAAGCGCTTGATGTGTTTCTGGCGAAGTTGTCAAGCGACGGGCCGTCAGTCTCACTCTCCAGCGCGCTGGGGGAAGCGTATCACCGTCTCGCGTTTCAGACTCTGGCGGATCAAGTTCGACGCAGCGTGCGGACTGTGCGCGGAAACCAGTGGATGTTCCGAACCGGACACCCAGCGGACGTGCCACTTCGCATCAAGCCCGAACTGTTGAAGCTTAACGAAGCAACCAACAACTATCCCATCCTTCGAGAACGCACCGCCGTTCGCATGGACTTCTCACACAGCGGCTGGAGCGACATTTTCTTCCTTGGCATGGACTATCCTGAAGGCGCGAAGGTCATCAATGCGTCGATCGATCTGGCGGTGCGAGGTCGACATGAAAAGCCAACTCCGCCGATCGATTGCAGCCTGCGAGTCATCGACGAACCGATCCTGCGACTCATCAGCATTGACCTTGATGCGAAAGTGGAGATCCGCGAAATCAACGAAGTGTTCGACTTCGCTCGCGACTATCTTGGCTTGATCAAAGGCGCGGTCATTGCTGCGGGACTGATTCCGCCGGGCATGGAAGGTTGCGGAGGCAAGATCGCCGACGTGTTCACTCGCATGATCGGCCCGGGCCTTGGGCTCGAAATCACAAGCCGAGTCAACGACATCCCCAAGGGCTCGCGGCTCGCCGTGTCGACCAATCTTCTGGGCTCGCTGATTTCGATGTGCATGCGAGCGACCGGCCAGGTGTCTGCGCTAACGGGTCAGCTCGAAGAATCCGACCGCCGCATCGTCGCGGCTCGTGCGATTCTGGGCGAATGGATCGGCGGCTCGGGAGGCGGCTGGCAGGATTCCGGCGGCGTGTGGCCGGGTATCAAACTAATTCAGGGCTGCACAGCCGGGGCAGATGATCCTGAGTTCGGCGTCAGTCGAGGCCGCCTGATGCCGCAACATCATGTGTTCACGACCGATCAAGTCACGAAGAAGACTCGCCAGCGTTTGCAGGATAGCCTCGTCCTTGTTCACGGCGGGATGGCTCAGAACGTCGGGCCAATTCTGGAAATGGTCACCGAAAAATACCTGCTTCGCTGCGAAAGCGAATGGAACGCGCGGCAGGATGCGATCGGTCTGCTGAATCAGATCACCGATTCGCTCAAGGCAGGCGATATCCCCGGCGTCGGCGCGGCGACTCATCGAAACTTCCATGAGCCGCTGCAGGCCATCATCCCGTGGTGCAGCAACGCTTACACCGAACGACTGATTCACGAATGCCGCGAAACGTATGGCGGCAAGTTTCAGGGCTTCTGGATGCTCGGCGGCATGGCTGGCGGTGGCATGGGTTTCATCTTCGATCCTGCCATTCGTGAGGAAGCTCAGGACTGGCTGCAGACGATGATGGTGACCGTCAAGCGCAGCATGGAAGCCAGCGTTCCGTTTGCGATGGATCCAGTTGTCTACGACTTCGCAATCAACGACAACGGCACATTCGCCGAACTCCGCACGGATGGCGACATGCCAAAAGGCTATCACGCGCTGATGGTGCCGGACTGGCTGCGTCGAGGCCTCTCGCAACTGTCGCCGATGGTTCGGGCGGAACTGGAACGAGTCGGCAATGCGTGTCGTGATGCGGATGGCGGCGATCACCTGGCAGCGCGTTTGATTCAGCGAATTCTCCCGACGACTTCGAAGGAAGCTCAGCAGTCGGCTCGACTGGAAGATTTGCTCCGCAACAACGGCTTCGACTCAATCGCCCACGAACAACTGCGAGAAGATCTGCGCTCCGGACGACTAGGGATGGCTCAAAATCGTCTGCACGCGTCCGTCACGATTGAAGATGTTTCCGCCGAACAAGTCATGGAAGCACGTCGCGATATTCCCAAGTCTGCGATCGAACTCGGCCGCGCAGCGATTGCGAATGGTGAAGTCGGCGTGGTGACTCTGGCGGCCGGCGTCGGCAGTCGGTGGACTCAGGGCGCGGGCGTCGTGAAGGCGCTGAATCCGTTCTGCAAAATGGGCGGTCAGTGGCGTTCGTTTCTTGACATCCACTTCGCGAAGACTCGCGCGGTCGCGGCGAAGTTTGGCGTGTCGCCGCTGCATGTCGTGACTTCCGGCTATCTGACCGACAAGCCGCTGCGTGATGCTGTGGATGCGTTGAACGCAATGTTGCCCGACTCTCCGAGGCGGGATTCCCCAATGTCCTCCGACTCTCCGAGGCGGGAAGCCATCCTCCGCGTTTCCCGAGGCGCGTCGGTCGGTCTTCGCATGGTGCCAACTTTGCGAGACCTTCAGTTCGCGTGGGAGGAAACATCGCAACAGGTGCTGGACGTTCAGAAAGAAAAAGTCCGCAGCAGCCTGCGAGCGGCCTTGATGAACTGGGCTCGCACGGCTGGCGAAGCGTCGGACTATACGGACAATCTGCCGTCGCAGTGCATGCATCCGGTGGGCCACTGGTATGAAGTGCCCAACATGCTTCGCAACGGGACGCTCAAGCAAATGCTGGCCGATCGCCCGCAACTGAAGCACCTCATGCTGCACAACATCGACACACTCGGCGCAAATGTGGACGCTGGCTGTCTTGGCTTGCACATTCAGTCCAACGCGGACCTGTCGTTTGAAGTGATCAGTCGGCGACTGGAAGACCGAGGCGGCGGGTTGGCAAAAGTCGACGGGCGAGTCCGTCTGGTCGAAGGCCTCGCGATGCCACGGGAAGAGGATGAGTTCCACCTGTCGTGGTACAACTCACTGACGACGTGGATCGATATCGATCGATTGTTGAAGATCTTTGGACTCGATCGAGCCGCCCTGTCAAATCAGAAAACCGTCGACGCCGCCATCCGCGATCTCGGCCGTCGCATGCCGACGTATATCACTCTAAAGGACGTGAAGAAACGCTGGGGCCACGGCCAGGAAGACGTGTTCCCAGTCTCCCAGTTCGAAAAAC